>JBBSOU010000180.1:0-5917 GCA_038259445.1 Lysobacterales bacterium
ACGATCAACGGCATCTCGGTGATCGGCTGCTTCACCAACATGGTCTTCATCGATGTTGCTGCGCTGCAGCTGCGCGCGCTCGACGCGCACCTGCGCGCACATGACGTCATCGCCAGCATCGTCTATCTGCCGGCGGTTCGCCTGGTCACCCATCTCGACGTCGACGATGACGGCATCGATCAGGCGATCGCGGCGTTCGCGCGTTTTGGCCACTAGTGCATCGCGAAGAAGTGCGCGCTCAGCTGGTCGGCGCGCTCTGCACCGAAGGCGGCGGTGCCTCACCGCGGCTGCGCGCTTCGGCGAGGCGTGGTGCGAGCCGCATCAAGGATTCGACCGAGTCGCACATGCTGCGGGCGATTTCGCTCTCCCCCATGATCGTTGCATCGGCGCCGGCTTCGAGCAGATAGGCAACCTCGCTGTCGGAATGCGCTCGCGCGAGGATCGCGATGCCAGGATTTGCCTCGCGCGCCTGCTTGATGATCGGGCCCGCTTCGAGCGTCTGCGGGATCGCCACGAGCAGGGCACGCGCGCTGGCGACATGCGCGTCCTCGAGCACGCTCGCGGTCACCGCGTTGCCGAGGATGCATGGAATGCCGAGTTTGCGTGCTTCGGCGCAATCGTCACGATCCGACTCGATCAGCACCATCGGCACGCCGTTGGCGTGCAGTGCGCGCCCGACACGCGAGCCAACGCGGCCGAAACCGATCAGGATGATGTGTTCGCCCAGTGGGATCGCCGCGCGATCCGGCAGCAAATCGTCTTCCTCCGCATCCAGGGAACGCTCGCGTTCGGCATGCTGATGGGCTTCGCGGCGCGCGGTCCACCTGTCGAGCGCGACGAACAGCATCGGATTGACGATGATCGACAGCAGCGCGCCGGCGAGGATCAGGTTGCGCGCATCCTCGGTCAGCAGGCCGAGGCTGACCGCCAGCGCAGCGAGGATGAACGAGAATTCGCCGATCTGTGACAACCCCACGGCAATCGTCAACTGGGTCTGCAACGGATAGCCATACAGGCGCGTGATGACGAAGCCGCACAGTGAATTGCCGAGCGTGATGGTCAGGAATGTCGCCAGGATCGCAACCGGCTGTTCGATCAGGATGCCCGGATCGAACAGCATGCCGACCGACACGAAGAACAGCACGGCGAACGCATCGCGCATCGGCAGCGAATCGTTGGCCGCTTCGTGACTGAGTTTGGATTCGTTGAGCACGACGCCGGCGAGGAATGCACCGAGCGCGAACGAGACATCAAACAACGCCGCCGACATATAGGCGACGCCGAGCGCGATCGCCAGCACAGCCAGCGTGAACAGCTCGCGCGAACCGACAGCGGCAGTGCGTTCGAGCACCCACGGGATGGCACGTCTGCCGACCACGAACATCAGCACGATGAACAGACTGACCTTGCCGAGTGTCCACAGCAATGCCTTGGCGATACTGGTCGGGTCACGCGCCACGCCGGGCTCGATGGTGCCGCCGAGCAGTCCGGCGACGGCTGGCAACATGACCAGCACGAGGACAGTGACCAGATCCTCGACGATCAACCAGCCGATCGCGATGCGGCCGCGCTGGGTTTCGAGCAAACGGCGCTCCTCGAGCGCGCGCAGCAGCACCACCGTGCTGGCGATCGACAGACACATGCCGAAGATCAGACCCTCGCCCCAGTTCCAGCCGAGCGCCCATGCCAGCAACATGCCGATCAGGGTGACGAAGGCGATCTGCACGAACGCGCCCGGTATCGCGATCTTGCGCACCGACAACAGGTCGCCGAACGAGAAATGCAGGCCGACGCCGAACATCAGCAGAATCACGCCGATCTCGGAAAGCTCTTTGGCGATGGCGGAATCGGCGATGAAGCCGGGCGTGAACGGACCGACCACGACACCGGCGATCAGATAGCCGAACAGCGGCGACAGACGCATGCGCTGCGCGATCATGCCGAACACGAACGCGAGCACGATGCCGCCGACCAGCATGGCAATCAGTGGCGTGTGATGCGCCATCGGGATCCTCGGCAGGCCGCAGCGCGGGGACGCTCGACTATAACAGTGGCGCGATTGCGGTGGCTGCGCGGATATCGGCCGTCATGCCGGCAAAAGCGCCGAAGCGCTCACAATCCGGCAGCGGCGCGCGACACCGCGCGGAACAACGCGCGGCCCTTGTTCATGGTTTCTTCCCACTCGGTGGCCGGATCGGAATCGTGGACGATGCCGGCACCAGCCTGCACGTGCAGGCGACCGTCCTGGATCACCGCGGTGCGAATCGCGATCGCGGTATCGGCGTCGCCCCCCCAGCCGATATATCCGATCGCTCCGGCATAGATGTTGCGCTTGATCGGTTCGAGTTCGCGGATCACTTCGAGTGCGCGGATCTTCGGCGCACCGCTGACCGTGCCCGCCGGGAAGGCCGCCTTGAGTACATCCATGTAGCTGAGGCCGGGACGCAGTTCGCCTTCGACCTGGCTGACGATGTGCATGACGTGTGAGTAGCGCTCGACCGCGAAACTCTCGGTCAGGCTGACGCTGCCGATCGTGCTGACGCGACCGACGTCGTTGCGGCCGAGGTCGATCAGCATGAGATGCTCGGCGCGTTCCTTCGGGTCGGCCAGTAGCTCGGCCTCCAGCGCCTGGTCCTGCTCGGGCGTGTCGCCGCGCGGGCGCGTGCCGGCGATCGGCCGCAACACGACCTTGCCGTGCTGCTGGCGCACGAGGATCTCGGGCGACGAGCCGACGATCTGCGTCTTGCCGAGATCGATGAAGTACATGTATGGCGACGGATTGAGCGAACGCAACGCGCGATAGACATCCACCGGTCTCGCGCGGAACGGCACGCTCAGGCGCTGCGACAGCACGACCTGGAAGATGTCGCCGTCGCGGATGTATTCCTGTGCGCGGCGCACCGCCTTCTCGAACCCTTCGCGCGTGAAACCGGAGACGAAATCGGTTTCATCGAGTGGCTTCGGATCAAGCATTTCCGGATAGCTCGAGCCGGCATGACGCAAGCGGAAGGCCAGTTCATCGAGCCGCCGCTGCGCGCGCGCATACGCCTGCGGCTGCGCCGGATCGGCATGCACGATCAGATACAGGCGGCCCTTGAGATTGTCGAATACCGCGACTTCTTCGCTGAGCATGAGCAGCGCATCCGGCGTGCCGAGCTGGTCGGGTTTGTCGCATTGCGCGAAGCGCGGCTCGATCCAGCCAATCGTCTCGAAACCGAAGTAGCCAACCAGACCGCCACTGAAGGCCGGCATGTCGGGCAACTGCGGCACGCGAAACTGCACGCGCAGCGCATCGATCGCAGCCAGCGGATCGTCAAGCTCGCGCGACTCGACCACCTCGCCGAACTCCTCGATGTCGAGGCGGTGACCACGCAGCGAATAGACACGCCGGCACGGCAGACCGATGATCGAATGCCGACCCCAGTTCTCGCCGCCTTGCACCGACTCGAACAGGTACGCATACGGCCCATCGGCGAGCTTGAGGTACACCGACAACGGCGTGTCGAGGTCCGACAGCACTTCGCGCGCGATCGGTATGCGGTTGTAGCCTTGCGCGGCGAACGCGTCGAATTGTTGCTGGCTGATCACGCGGTCGTAGGTCCGTGGCGCACAACGCGCGAAGATAGCAGCTGGCACGCTTGCCCGGAAATCGATGTGTGCAACAAACCGCTCAGGTTGCGTCCTCGAACCCATGCGCGAACAGCGCGTCGAGCACGACCACGGTTGCACGACGCACGATGTCGTAGTCGACGCTCCCCGGCGGCGTCTCACGGCCCCAGTACAGCTCGACCGTGCCCGCCGATGCGCCGGCCAGCGGATGCGGTTGCACGTCGTTGCCGTCTGCCGATGCGGTGATCGACAGCATCGGCTGCCAGCTCAGGCCATCGAGCGAACGTCGCGCGACGATGTCGAACGGGCCGCCCGTGCTGACTACCCAGAACAGCACGAAAGCACCGTCGGGCATGACGATCGGCAGTGAATCATGGTTGTTGGCGCTGATCGCGAAGTCCCGCGCGGGCGCACTCCAGTCGGTGATGTCGGTGGTCGTCTCGACGAACATCTGCAGCGTGCTGCTGCCGACCTGATAGCTGGCCAGGTACAGGCCATCCTCTTCGCGATAGGCGATGCGCGGCAGCTGGCTGCCTGCTGCGATCTGCGTGCGCGCGGTGTCCCAGCTGACGCCATCGTCGTACGACTGTGCCACGTGGGAACCGGCGCCAAGGCGCTGGTAGCTCATCGTCAGCGTGCCGTCGGCATGCCGGATCACATGCGGATTGATTTCGCCGCCGATGGCCCAGCCGAGATCGATCGGCGCCTGATCGCTGAAGCTGATGCCATCGGCACTGGTCGCGCGCCAGATGCGCAACGACGAGGCGGCACCGGTACCCTTGAGGTAAAACACCACAAGGCTCGCGTCGGCCAGTTGCAGCAAGGCCGCATGGCGCTCGTTGGCCGCACTGGCGACGATCGCGTCCGGTGTGCTCCAGGTTGCGCCGTCGTCGGTTGAGCGCGTGATCCACAGATCGCCCGAAAGCGCACCGTCGAGGCGTTCGAAGACGACGATGCGGCTGCCGTCTGCGGCGCCGATCACTGAAGGCTGGTAATCGGCGAACGCGCCGGTGGTGATCGGAACGTCCTGCGCGTGCGTCGGCGCGCCGGCGAACAACGCGGCGAAGGCCAGAAGATTCAGCATCATGCGCATGGTCACGATACTGCCAGCCGTCGCCGCGGCATGCCACGCAGGTCGAGCAGGAACTCGACGCCGCTGCGATCGACGCGGTTGCGCGCAACAGTGTCGCCGCGATGCAGTTCGGCAACCAGTTTGACCACACTGAGGCCGAGTCCGAGATGCGGTGTCTCGCCGGCCTGGCGCTGGCCGGGCTCGCGCACGCTGACCAGGGCATCGAACAGGCGATCCTGCATCGCCTCCGGCAGCAGCGGACCGTCATTGCCGAAACGGATGCGCGCGATTTCGCCGACCTGCTCGAGGCCAAGCGTGATGACACCGTTCGCCGGCGTGAACGATCGCGCGTTGTCGAACAGCTTGTCGAGCGCCTGGGCGAGCAGGTCGGGTGCGCCATGCAACGGAAACGGCACGTCGGCGATGTCGGTCAGCAGCGTGCGGCCACCCGCCAGCGCGCGATAGCCGCCGGCGCATCCGAGCAGCAGCGCGCGCAGATCGAAATCTTCTGCCTCCGCGGAAGCAATCGCACGCTCGACACGACTCGATTCGCTCATCGCCCGCACGATCGTGCCGAGTCGCTCGGCGCCATCGCGCGCCCGTTCGAGGTACGGGCGGGCCGCCTCGGGCAAGCCCTGATGGTCGAGATTGTCGAGTGACGACTTGACGATGGCCAGCGGCGTGTTGAGTTCATGCGACAGCTTCGACGCCAGTGTGCGCAGGTATTCGGTATAGCCGCCGACCTCCTCGAGCAGCTTGCCGAAACTGCGCGACAGATCACCAAGCTCGTCACGTGCGTCCTGCAGCGGCAGAGGCGTGCCCAGTCTCCCGCCGGCCTGCGCAGCACGCTCGGTGGCATCGCGCAGACGGCGGATGCGCATTGACAGCACGCCACCGAACAACAGGATAAGGGCACCACTGGCGATCAGCGCGAGCAGGCTGGCAACGAGCAGGCTCGACAGTGCGCGATTGGCCAGCGCCGGCAGCGCGGGATCGGCCTGCTCCAGAACCAGCGCGCCACGCGCGCCGTCGCTGCCGCGCATCGGCACCGCCGCGCTCAGCAGGAAACCGCCACTGCCGCGCGTGCGCCATGCGCTCACCGGTGTGCCGGACAACGCGACGACAAGATCAGGGTCGGTCACGCGTGGTTCGCTCGTTGCCGCCGCCGCCGGCGCCACGCGGGTCGGCGCCAGCAAGGTCCGATAGATCCAGTCGCCAATAATCCCGGCGCGCGCG
>JBBSOU010000181.1:0-5854 GCA_038259445.1 Lysobacterales bacterium
CCGCTGGCTGAGCTCAATGATCATGCGCGGTGCCGGCAGCATGCACGTGTCCGTGCGCGATTTCCTCGTCGGCCGCGTCGCGGATCGCGAGGATCTCGACATCGAAGCTCAGGCTGCGTCCCGCCAGTGGATGGTTGAGATCGACATCGATCACGCTCGAGCCGACCTTGTGCACGGTCACCACGCGCTGACCGCCTTCCTTCATCGACAATACCGTGGTCATGCCGGGACGCAGGCGTGGGCCGTCCTTGAAGTACTTCTTCGGCACTCGCTGCCGCTTGGCGTCCTCGCGCTCACCGTAGGCATCCACCGGATCGACATCGACACTGAAGCGCTCGCCTGCGCTGCGTCCCATCAAGGCTCGCTCGACGCCAGCAATGACACCGCCGTGCCCGACCAGGATCTCGATCGGCGTGCCGCGTTCGCGCGAACTTTCAATGGCATCACCGTCCTTGCCGGCGACGCTGTAGTGGATCGATACGACCTTGTTCTTTTCGACCTGCATGAACCACTCCGATTCGACCGGGTCGGCCGAAAAACGCGCGAGGTTACCAGTTGGGGGCGGCATTTGCAGCGGACCAGGGCAGACCCTGCTGCGAGCACGACCGGCTACAATCGGACGCGACCGTTGCTCAGGCGGCGCATGCATTGGAAAACGAGATGATCAGGCAGGGATCGATCACCACGGTTGCGGCATGCCTCGTGGCGCTCTGCCTTTTGTTTTCGATGGCGGGCGCTCGTGCCGATACGGGCAGTTATCCTTTCACGGCGGAGCGCCTGGACACGGACCGCTCCGATCCCGGCGCCGTGGATCGCGTCTCCGGACCGGAAGCGGCATGGATGCCGGTGGCGCTGAACCGGCGAATCGCGTTGCCAGACGGGTCGTGGTTGCGCTTGACGGTCGCTCCACTGGCCAGTGCGCAGCCGTTGTATCTGGTGGTGCCACGGCATGGCACAGGAACCCTGAGCGTGCACAGTGAATCGCTGCCGACGGTACAGGTCAGCGACCACTACCGCGGCCCGTTTCGCGACGATCTTTCGAGTCGATTTCATGTTTTCGAATTGCCCAGCCAGCTGCCGCAGGGACTCGTGTTGCACATTCATTCCAGCGGCCAGCTGGCCCGACTGGATCCGGAAATTCTGGCACGCGACACGTTGTTTGCGCGTGACCACAAGCGGTTCCTGTTCGATTCGGTGCTGCGCACCCTGCTGCTGGTGATCGCAGGCGTGAACCTGATCGTCGGCGTGCTGCTGCGCGAGCGCGTGTACGTCAACTACTGCGCCTATGTTCTGGTGTCACTGGCCAGCCTGGCAGGCCATGACGCGAGCCTTTACACGTTGCCGGTGATCGGACAGTGGGCTACCTTGGGACACGACGGCATACTCGCGCTGATCATCGTTTCCATCGTGCTCCTGATCGCCTTCGCGCGCGATTTCATGCGCGTGCGGGCGCACGCGCCGGTGATCGACCGGGTGCTGCTGGTGTTGCTGGTCGTGTCCTCGGTCTGCGCCCTCGGCATCTTGATGCCGCTGGACATCCTGCGCGCAACGATCGGCATGGCGATGGCCATCGTGTACCTGGTGCTGCCGGCGTGCCTGCTTGGAGCAGCCGCCCTGGCAGCACGCGCAGGGCGTCACTACGGGTGGATTTTCCTCGTCGCATTCACGCCGCACGCCATCGCCATGCTGGTTCAGTCGTTTGCCGAGATCGGCCTCGTCGACAGCCCCGACCAGCTGTATTCGGCGTTTCTCGTCTCGATCGCTTTTGAGGCCGTGGTCTGCGCGCTCGGTCTGGCCTGGATCACCCTGCTGTTCCGGAAACAACGCGACGAGGCGCTGGAACTGGTCGATCGCGACGAACTCACCCATGTGCTGAGCCGGCGCGCGCTGTATCGCAAACTGCAACAGCTGTGCGCGATGGCCAGCGACCACGAGATCAGCGGGATTGCGCTGCTTTTCATCGACATCGACCACTTCAAGCGCGTCAACGATACGTATGGACATGCGGTCGGCGACGAATGCCTGCGCGAGGTGGCGCGCCTGATCCAGTCGGAACTGCGCCAGGGCGATCTGCTCGGACGCTATGGTGGAGAGGAGTTCGTGGTCGTACTGCCGGGCAGTGATCGCGAAGACGCGCTCGGCATCGCCGAGCGCGTGCGCAAGCGTGCCGCAGCAACGGCCGTTTCCATTGGCGGCCACAGTCTTCGCGCGCACGTGAGCATCGGCGTCGCTTCCAGCAATGGCTGGCGCGCGGACCCGGCCGCCCTGCTGCGCCAGGCAGATGCCGCAATGTATGCGGCGAAATCGGAAGGTCGCAATCGGGTCAGCGCAACGGTGCCGCAGCCACTGGATGCGTGACCATGGATCCGATGGCCTCATCGGTCGCGCTGACCCGCGCACGTCCCCGGCGACCGCGGACCTGCATGCCGGCAACCAGCAGTCGCCTATGCTCGGCGAGCAGCCGTGATCGTTCGAAACGTGCCGCCTCATCGGCGCTGATCGCCGGCAACGTCGAGCGGTAGATGCAGAAGGCCGAGTAGGCGTCGAGCACGTGACGAAGGCGGCGCGCCAGCAGCTCGAGCATGACCGCGTCGTCAATGAGGCCGATCACTTCGAGGTGATCCGGCACGAGATCGTCCGGGTCACCGAAATATGCGAGCGCCGACAGTGCTTCGCGCCGCTCCGGATCGGGCAGTGTCCATTCGTCGTCCTCGAACATCAGCAACAGGCGCTGGACGTGCACGAGCCGCTTGCGCACATAGGTCGGCACCGATGCGGTGCACATCGTGTCGAGCACGTGCTTGGCCGAGTCGAGGATGTCGATCTCGTCGGCATCGGCGGCAACTTTGCGCGCGCGGGCAAAAGCCGAATGGAAGCGCTTGAGGTCTTCGGAGTCAAGTTCGAACGTGATCCTCATCTCGCCGCTCACGTTACCCAGCATGCCGCGGCGGGTCAAAGGACAGAGGTCATGGTCCTCGCTCGCCGGCGCATGTTGCACTGCACCGCTGTTCGCAAGCGGACGTTTCCTGTAACATCCGCCCTGTTTCGTCGCGTTGACCTCCGATTTCCCTTCGGGACCTTCGTCGATCTGCCTCCCGGCACATCGCGATCCCCTCCCCGCTCGGTCACGACGCCCAGAACCGGAATGCGGCCATCAGGCCCGCAGCCGACAATACAATTACCTGCAGCGCGGTTCATCAGGGACGCTCCGGGTACACCTACCAGGAGCATCTCCATGAGTTTCGACACCTACGGGCTGTCGCCCGCACTTCTGCGCGCGCTTGCCGAACAGGAATACACCACACCAACCCCCGTGCAGGCAGCAGCGATACCGCTGGTTCTTGCCGGCCACGACATCATGGCCGGCGCGCAGACGGGAACCGGCAAGACCGCCGCATTCACTCTGCCCTTGCTTGAGCGGCTCTATCCGAATGGCAAGCGTGATCCGTCCGCGCGCAAGCCGCGCGCACTGATCCTGACCCCGACCCGCGAACTGGCTGCGCAGGTGCAGGAAAGCGTGCGCAACTACGGCAAGCACATCGGCATGAAGTCCGCGACCGTGTTCGGTGGCGTCGGCATGGGCCCGCAGATCGACGCGCTGCGTCGCGGCGTCGAGATCATCGTCGCCACGCCGGGCCGCCTGATGGACCACATGCAGCGTCGCACGGTCGATCTGTCGGGCATTGAAATCCTCGTTCTCGACGAAGCTGACCGCATGCTCGACATGGGCTTCCTGCCCGCCATGAAGCGCGTTATCGGGTCGCTGCCGACCAACCGCCAGACGCTGCTGTTCTCGGCCACGTTCTCGTCGGAGATCAAGGGCCTGGCCGCACAGTTCATGCGTACGCCGCAGGAAATCCAGATCGCCAAGCCGAACAGCGTCGCCTCGACGGTGACCCATCGCGTGCATCCGGTCGATGGCGAAGCCAAGCGCGACCTGCTGCTGCATCTGTTGCAGTCAAACGCGCAGCAGACGCTCGTGTTCTGCCGTACCAAGCACGGCTCGGACAAGCTGACCAAGCAACTCGAGAAGGCCGGACTGCGCGCGGCCGCGATCCATGGCAACAAGAGCCAGGGACAGCGCACGCGCGCACTGGCCGACTTCAAGAGCGGCCGTGTGCATGTGCTCGTCGCCACCGACATCGCCGCCCGCGGCCTCGATATCGACCAGTTGCCGCTGGTGATCAACTTCGATCTGCCGATGGTCGCCGAAGATTACGTGCATCGCATCGGTCGCACCGGTCGTGCCGGCACCGAGGGTCTGGCGATCTCGCTGGTCAGCCGCGCGGAAGAAGGCCTGCTGCGCGACATCCGCAAGATGCTCAAGCAGGACATCGCGATCGTCAACGTCGAGGGCTTCTCGCCGGCACAGCCGCTGCGCCTGGACGGACCGTCGGCTGGCAACCCGCGCAGCACACCGAATCGCCAGCACGCGCGTCGTCCGCATGCCCAGCAGCCACGCGTTGCCGGAGAACATGCGGCAGCGAACAAGAAGCGGCGCCAATGGCGTGGCAAGCCGGCTGCAGGACAGTCGTAACGGGTCTTTGACCGGACCCGTCCGCGAGGACGGGTCCGGGTCTGCTCACGCGATCAATTTCCTGTCGCGCAGAGGCGCTCGATGTGCAGATAACCGACGGTCGCGGAATCGCTCGCGCAGCCCGGGCAGCCGGGATCGCGTGGCAACTGCAGTTCACGGAAGCTGGCGTCGAGAGCGTCGTAGCAGAGCAATCGCCCCAGCAGTGACCTGCCCTTGCCGATCACCAGCTTGATCGCTTCGGTTGCCTGCAACATGCCGATCGTGCCGGGCAATACGCCGAGCACGCCCGCCTGCGAACAGTTCGGCGCATCCGCGGCCGCTGGCGGATAGGGAAACAGGCAGCGGTAACACGGCGAATCCGCCCGGCGCGCATCGAACACGCTGACCTGGCCACTGAACCGATGCACTGCCCCGTATACCAGCGGGATGCGCAAGGTTCTGCATGCCGCGTCGAGCAGATAGCGGGTCGGGAAATTGTCGGCGCCATCGATGACCACATCATGTTCGCCGATCAGCGATTCGACATTGCCGGGCGCGACACGAACGGCGTGGAGGTTTACGCGCACGCCCGGATTCAGTGCATTGAGTGCAATGCGTGCGGATTCTGTCTTGGCCATGCCAATGCGTGAATCGGCATGGATGACCTGACGTTGCAGATTCGATCGTTCGACGTGATCGTCGTCGATGATGGTGAGCGTGCCGACTCCTGCTGCCGCCAGATACAACGCTGCGGGTGAGCCAAGTCCGCCTGCGCCGATCAGGGCGATGCGTGCACGCGACAGCTTCAACTGGCCGTCAACACCGACTTCGCCGAGCACGAGGTGGCGCGCATAGCGGTCTGCCGAATCGGCATCGAGTGCACCCTCGGCGACTGGCAACGACTCGGCGCGCCATCGAGCGAACCCGCCGCGAACCGAACGGACATTGCGGTAACCGAGCTGCAGCAGCGTGTCGCGGGCGAGCAGTGAACGCTGGCCGCTGGCACACAAGGTCAGCAGTGGCGCATCGAAATCCTGCGTGACTTCATCGATTCGCTGCGGAAGTTGCGCGCGTGCGATTCCGATCGCGTTCGCCGGCATGCCGGCTTCGCGTTCCACGTCCTCACGCACGTCGATGAGCAATGCACCTTCAGCGACCAGCGCGAGCGCACCGGCCGGATCGATTTCGGGCTCGTCGTCGCCGGTGCGCTGCGGCTGGTCGCTCATGCAGATGTTCCGTAGCCGCGGATCGGCATTGTTTCGACGACCTCTCCGGTGGAAAGTTCGCGCACGTCGCGCGGCACGATCAGCAACGCATCGGCCTCGACCATGCCACGCA
>JBBSOU010000182.1:0-5840 GCA_038259445.1 Lysobacterales bacterium
CGCACCGGCAGCCCGCCCGCGCCGGAGCGCATCTGCCGCTGCCACGCCGGCGGAAAGCGATCGACAATCGCGGCCATGCCCGGGCCCGGCCGTTTCGGACGGCTCAGGAACATGTCCTCGAACGTGCCGACCGTAGGATCGACGACGATGTCCTTCTGCTTGAGCAGCGCGATGAAATCGCGCACCGGCGCTGAACCGAGGTCGAGCGTCGCGGCATTCTCGGCCACGCCGGTGAAGCGTGCCGGTGAGCGCGTGTCCTGCACCTTGTCGAAGTAGAAATTGAGCACGAGCATGTTGATGTGCTGGATCTCGTCGGCGCCCTGCTCGACGAACTGGCGCGCGGTCATGAAGGCCGGCACGTGGCCGCTGACCCTCAGGCCCTTGGCATGTGCTGCCCTGGCGATGACCGGCATCAGCTCCGGCTTGATCGAGCTGTAGATCTTGATCTGCTCATGTCCTGTTGCCGCGTACATCGCGACAGCGTCGATCGCCTCCTGCTCGTTGTCTGCCAGCGTCTTGATCGGCCCTGCGTACGGCCCGCGCCCGTCGATGATGCCGGCGCGTATCACGCGCGGACCGATGTCGCGCCCGCTTTCGATCGCATCGATGCTGGCCGTGAGTGCGTCGACTTCGTTGGCCAGATCGCGCACCGTGGTGACACCCGAGCCGATGTTGAGCAGGCCATCCTGGCCGCCGCCGAAATGCGTGTGCATGTCCCACAGGCCCGGCATCAGCAATCGCCCGCCACCGTCGAACAGTTCGGCGCCGGACGGCAACGCACGATCGGCCGCGCCGATGTCGACGATGCGGCCATTGTCGATCAGCACCGAACGCGCATCGACGACCTCGCCCGAGGGCGGATCGAACACGCGCACGTTGCGGATCAGCAGCGGTTTCGACAGGCTGCGCGTGAGTGCCTTGGCGCGCGCCGCGGCGAGGTTCTTCTCTTCTTTTTCCTGACGCTCGGCGAGTGCCGGCAGCGCGTCCTCGAAACCTTCGCGGACCAGCGACATCCAGCTCGAGTACTCGGCGAAGAAATGCTGCTGGTCGTCGAGCCAGACGTAGTCGGGCTGCAGACCGATTCCCTCGATCGTGTACAGCGTGACCTTGCGTTTGCCAGCGGCGCCCGAGACGCGTTGGCTGGCCAGCGCACGGATCGATGCCTCGCCGTCCGGCAGCAAGGCGAGACGGCCGCCCGGCGCCTTCAGCAGCGCCCGCGCCAGCAGGACGTATTCTTCCGGCAGTGGATTGAGTCCGAAGAAGAACGCTGGCGTGGAGAGTTCGCGCTGCTCGTCTTCCGAGGCGTTGCGCCAGCGAACTGTGTCGCCTTCGCGCGTGAACGATTCCTCGACCGCTGCCTTGAGGTAGTCGTTGCCGGTGACCGTGATCGACGCCGGCGTGCCGTCATCGGCGAGCCGATAGCTGGCCTCGAGTTTCGGCCCGCGACCGCGGTCGGTATAGGTATAACTCACGCTGATACTGCCGTCTTCGGCATAACGCGCCTCGTGCGTGCCGGTTTTCTGCCCGAGCAGCAGGACGGTGCTTTTTTCGACCCGTTCGGCGGCGTGCGCCGAACCGACGGCCGCAAGGAGGGCAAACGCGATGAGCAGGGTTTTCATGTGAACTCCTGGAGCGTGACGCGTGAGCATACGCACGTCGTGCGATTGATGAAGGTGTCGAAAGTCGGGTCGCCGTGCCGGATCGCCGAAGCCGATGCGCGCTGCCCGACCCATCTCACGCATGCCGTTGCCTGTGGCACATGGCAACGCCTCGACAACACGCTATCTTGCGCGCCCCCACTCGCCGGATGTAAATCCATGCCTCGCTCACTGATCGCCGCGGCGCTACTGCTTGTGCTCGCAGCGTGTTCTTCACCGGCCCCCGAAAGTGCCACTGCGCCACCAACTGCCACCACTGAAGCGGCGAAGGAGCCTGACCGCGTGAATCCCCTGCTCACTGCCAGCACCTTGCCGCTGCAGGCGCCGCCGTTCGACAGGATCCTCGACACCGATTATCAGCCGGCCATCGAACAGGGCATGCGCGAGCATCTGGTCGAGATCCGCGCGATTGCCGACAGCAGCGACGCGCCGACCTTCACCAACACGATCGAGGCGCTCGAGCGCAGCGGTCGCCTGCTCTCGCGCGCCGCGCGCATTTTCGGCGCGTTGTCGCAGTCGAACACCAACGATACGTTGCAGGCTGCGCAAGTCGCGCTGGCACCGAAGCTGGCCGAGCACAGCGACGCGATCTACCTCGATGCGAAACTGTTCGCCCGCGTCAAGTCGATCCACGACACACGCGAGAGCGCCGGACTCGATGCCCAACAGGTCTTTCTGGTCGGCGAGACTTACCGCAACTTCGTGCGTGCCGGCGCGCAACTGTCGAGCGAAGACCAGACCACGCTGCGTGCCTTGAACATGGAAGAGTCGACCCTGTCGACCGACTTCCAGAACAAGTTGCTGGCCGCGAGCAATGCCGGTGCGGTCGTGGTCGACGATGTCAGTCGCCTCGACGGACTCGGCGAAGGCGGCGTCGAAGCCGCCGCAGCCGCCGCGCGCGAAAACAAGCAGGACGGCAAGTGGTTGCTCGCGCTGCAGAACACGACGCAGCAGCCGGTACTCGGCGCGCTCAAGGATCGCGCGCTGCGCCTGCAGGTGCTCGAAGCATCCGAGAAGCGCGCCAGTCGTGGCGACGGCAATGACACGCGTGCAATCGCGCAACGTCTCGCCCAGCTGCGCGCCGAGCGCGCGAAGTTGCTCGGCTATCCGACCTACTCGGCCTACAGCCTCGCCGACCAGATGGCGAAAACGCCGGAAGCGGCGATCAAGTTCATGACCGATATGGTGCCGGCAGCCACCGCCAAGGCGCGCGGTGAAGCGGCGCGTATCCAGGCCCTGATCGATACGCAAAAGGGCGGCTTCACGGTGTCTGCGGCGGATTGGGATTTCTACGCCGACCAGGTACGCAAGGCCGAGTACGATCTCGATGACAGCCAGATCAAGCCGTATTTCGAGCTTGATCGCGTGCTCAACGACGGCGTGTTCTTCGCCGCCAACCAGCTTTACGGCCTGACCTTCAAGGAACGCAAGGACCTGCCGGTCTACCATCCCGACGTGCGCGTGTTCGATGTCTTTGATGCCGACGGCAAGCAGCTCGCGCTGTTCTATGGCGACTTCTTCGCGCGACCGAGCAAGGGCGGTGGCGCGTGGATGGACGTGTTCGTCGAACAGGACGGTCTCGCCGGCACCTTGCCGGTGGTCTACAACGTCTGCAACTACACCAAGCCGGCCGACGGCAAGCCGGCGCTGCTGAGTTTCGACGACGTCACCACGACTTTCCACGAGTTCGGCCACGCACTGCACGGCATGTTCTCGAACGTGAAGTATCCGAGCATCGCCGGCACCAACGTGCCACGCGATTTCGTCGAGTTTCCGTCACAGTTCAACGAGCACTGGGCGCTCGATCCGAAGGTGTTCGCCAACTACGCGAAGCATGTCGACACCGGCGAGGCGATGCCGCAGGCACTGGTCGACAAGATCGTCAAGGCTCGCGCGTTCAACCAGGGCTATGCCTCCACCGAATACCTTGCAGCCGCCCTGCTCGACATGGCCTGGCACACGCTCGCCGCCGATGCGCCATTGCAGGATGCCGATGCGTTCGAAGCCGAAGCGCTGAAGCGCTTCAACGTCGACCTCGCCGCCGTACCACCGCGCTACCGCACGCCGTACTTCGCGCACATCTGGGGCGGCGGCTATTCGGCCGGCTACTACGCCTACCTGTGGAGCGAAGTGCTCGACCACGATGCCTACCAGTGGTTCGTCGAGAACGGCGGCATGACGCGCGCCAACGGCCAGGTGTTCCGCGACAAGATCCTCTCGCGCGGCGGCAGCGAGGAACTCGGGGCGATGTACGAGGCTTTCCGCGGCAAGCAACCGAGCGTCGAGCCACTGCTGAAGCATCGCGGATTGAAGTGATTGGTATCGGGCGACGTGTTGCTATCGAGTTCGCGCGTCGGGGCGGTTGGCTCATTGTGAAGCGCCCCCATCCGCCGTGACATGGTGCTCCTGCACCATGCCCTTCGGGCCGGCTGCGCCGTTCGCGACGGCATCCTGCCTTCGCAGTCGGGCACCTTCCCCCGCTGCGCAGGGGAAGGGAAAGGAATCGCCAGCCGAGTGTTCGCGCGAGCCCTTGCTTGTCCTTCCCCTGCGCAGCGGGCAAACATCGGCAGGATTGCCGATGTTTGCAGCGTCAGCTGCCCGCAGGGCGAGCCACAGGGATGTGGCGAGTACAAGCTGCCCGGAGGGCGGAAGGGGGCGGCTCTTGATCTTCAGCAGTTGCGAACGGTGGTTGCCAACGCCAACGTCACATCCAATCATCACGCCAGAACATTCCGCACGAGATCACCGATCACACGTCGACCGTTGCTGAGCACTTTGCCTGTTGCCGCTGCATGCGACCGCGCAAGACCTCTCGACTGCTGCGAACAAGCTCTGCGAAGCAAGCACGCGAACGATGCTCGGCGCGCTCGAAACCACCGACTTCACTACCGCAGTGGCAAACGTCTCACCGGAGTTGCGCGAAAGCCTCGGCGCCGAAGCGATGCAGCAGCCATGGCAGGCATTGCCGAAAAAGTCGGCGCGCTGAAAACGGTCGGACGCTTTCATGCCGATCAGATCAGCGGTCGTCCGGAGATCTTCATTCCGCTGATCCACCAACGCGGCACGGTGACAGGCGACGTCGCCTGCGCGAAGGACGGCACGATCATCGAGTTCACGCTCACGCTGCCGCGCGGCTAGTCATCGTTCGCGACACGCGCAGAAAGTTTTGCATCGCAGGACGCCGCCGGCACTGATCAGCTAGTACGCGAACTCGCTGAACACCGGATCGATGCTGCCCTTCCAGACGCCGTGAAAGAGTTCGAGCTTGCGCTCTGCCGGCGTCTGGTTGGCTTCGACAATCTCGATCAGCGGATCGAGGTAGATGCTCTCGTCGGCACCGTTGGCATTGGTGCGCGCCCTACGGCGCAGGCCATGTGCGGAAATCTTTACCGCCTCGATGGCGATATCGCGCAGCGTGCCGTTGCGGAATGGCAGCTTGAGCGCCTGCCGGGCGACGCCATCACGCAGCGCGTTGCGTTCGGCCATCGTGAAGTCCTTGACCAGGTCCCAGGCCGCGTCGAGCGCGGTCTGGTCGTACAGCAGTCCGACCCAGAACGCCGGCAACGCGCACAGGCGATTCCACGGGCCACCATCAGCGCCGCGCATCTCGAGGTACTTCTTCAGCCGCACTTCCGGAAACGACGTGGTCATGTGGTCGGCCCAGTCCTTCATGCTGGCGGCGACTCCGGGCAACTCGGCGAGTTCGCCACGCATGAACGTGCGGAACGAGCGACCGGCGAGATCGTGGTAGACGCCATCGCGGTAGCTGAAGTACATCGGCACGTCGAGCAGGTAGTCGACATAGCGCTCGAAACCGAAGCCGTCTTCGAAGACGAAATCGAGCATGCCGGTGCGATCGCGATCGGTATCGGTCCAGATGTGCGAGCGATAGCTCAGATAGCCGTTGGGCTGGCCGTCGGTGAACGGCGAGTCGGCGAACAGCGCGGTGGCGATCGGCTGCAGCGCGAGCGAGGTGCGGAACTTCTTGATCATGTCGGCTTCGTCGGCGAAGTCGAGATTGACCTGCACCGTGCACGTGCGCGTCATCATGTCGAGGCCGAGCGTGCCGACGGTGGGCATGTAGCGCTGCATGATCTTGTAGCGGCCCTTGGGCATCCACGGCATGTCCGCGCGCGCCCACTTCGGCTGGAAACCCATGCCGAGGAAACCGACGCCGAGCTC
>JBBSOU010000183.1:0-5732 GCA_038259445.1 Lysobacterales bacterium
AGTTGAACTCGTAGAGCTTGGCCGGGCCGCGGCCGTCGTAGGCGAAATCCATGCGACCGTACAGATGCGGTTGGCGCTCGCGCCAGCTGTGCGCGATCCAGTCGCGGAACGGCTCCGGAATGTCGAGCTGCTGCATGCGCTGCTCGCTGCCGACGATGTCGTCGACAAGGTCCAGTGCCATCGCGTGCAGGTCTTCGGTCGGCGCCTCGATGTCGCGCTCGATCTCCTCGAGCGAGAACGCGTAGTACGCGCTCTCGTCCCAGTAGGGCTCGCCGTCGATCGTGTGGAACACGAAGCCGCTCTCCACCGCGCGCTCGCGCCAGTTGGCGCGCTCGGCGATCGCGATGCGGCGCATCAGGAGCCGCTGCTGCTGCGCTCGTTGCCGGACCTGCCGAAACCGCCGCGGGTGGCTGTCGGCGCCACGTTCGGCTTGGCGTTGACCGGCGCCATCGCGGTCGAGCCGCCCATGCCAGCGCGGTAGACGCCACCGGCCGGAGCGGTCGGCCGCTGCCAGTTGCCGGCGCGATCACGGAACGCGGGCGACGAGGCGAGGCCGGCCGGTTGGCCACCACGGAACATCTGCGCCATCAGGAAGCCGGTCATGAACGGCATGAAGAACGATTGGCCACTGGCGTCTTTACGCTGTTCGCACTGCTCGGCTCCGTGTGCGGCAATGCATTCCTCCTGCGAGGCATAGCGCGGGCTGGCCACTTCGGCAACCTGCTTGGCCTCGGTGAAGGCCTGCCCGCAGTTGTAGCTGTCATTGGTCGCCGCGATGCATTCGTCGACCGAGGTGTACAGGCCTTCCGTCGTGGTTTCTTCCGTGCTGCAGGCGGTCAGCATCAGCGGAGCGGCACTCATCAGCACCAGAGCAGCGGTTCGTGATCGTTTCATGCGCATGTCTTCCGTCGGGCGAATGTCAAGCTTGCCTTGTTTCACATGGGGATGGAAATGGCTGACTGCAATCAGCAACCACGTATTGTTGATCAGCGGTACGTTACGGCTCCGAGTCAGCATTTCTGCTGCTGACCCATGCATCGAACAATGCTGCCATCTGCTTGCGCTGCTCGGGTCGCCATCGTTCTGTCAACTTGACGACACCAACAGCGTCGCCGCGCTGCGGATTGGACTGTGCTGCGACGTCGTACCACGCAAACGCGGTAGCCAAATCGCCCTTGGACCAGTACGCAAGCGCGTAGGTGTAAGGAACCCAGAACGGATGCCCTCGATGCAATTCCGCGCAAGACTCCCACAGGCGCAGCGCGCCATCGACGTCTTTCATGTCGTAAAGCGCCCAGCCATAGCTCCACAGCACTTGGCGATGTTCGGCATCGCCATAGGTGGAAGCTTCAAGCGCCCGGTCGAAGTCTCGCCGCGCAAGAGCTTCATGTCCCGATCGTGCATACAAATACGCACGGTGTGAGAGTGCCACGACGTTTTCGGGATCGCGGGACAGAATGGAGTTCAGCTTCTTGCGGAAATCCGCCGAGCGCCCGGGGCCCGATTGAATTCCAATAGCGGGGGGATCCGCGTCCGCATACACCGCCGCTGCAGGCAAACCCGCGAGTGACGCAAGCGGAGACATCAGAAAACCGCCAAGAAGAATCCTCCAGATGTCCTTCTTCATCG
Source organism: Lysobacterales bacterium (assembly GCA_038259445.1). GTDB lineage: Bacteria > Pseudomonadota > Gammaproteobacteria > Xanthomonadales > Rhodanobacteraceae > Dokdonella. The sequence goes on from JBBSOU010000183.1 coordinate 1,630, forward strand.
ATCCCTCGATTCCACGGGTTGCATGCATGTTGGCCGACTGCGCACGGACGATGTGCTCGCGAGCTCGTCGCACGATGCCGCTTCGTACAGCTGTCTCCACATATTTGCACCGGGCCAAAGAATTATCAATGCGAACGGTCCCGGGAGCTCACCCGGAGCGGATATCAGGATCGAGCGGATGGGTACGCACTCGCCGATGCCTTCAGCGCCCGCGCCGCCCGTCGCGACTCGCGCTTCTCGCGACGTCGCGCCGAAATGCGGGCGAAGACCAGGTACAGCGCGGGCGTCGAGAACAGTGTCAGGCTCTGCGAGACGAGCAGGCCGCCGATCATCGCAATGCCGAGGGGTTGGCGCAGCTCGGAGCCGACGCCAAAGCCTATCGCCAGCGGCAAGGCGCCGAGGATTGCGACCATCGAGGTCATCATGATCGGCCGGAAGCGCACGAGGCAGGCTTCACGGATCGCGTCGATCGGCGCCATGCCACCCTCGCGCTCGGCGTTCAGCGCGAAGTCGATCATCATGATCGCGTTTTTCTTGACGATGCCGATCAGCAGCACGATGGCGATCACCGAAACGACCGACAGCTCGGTATTCGTCGCCAGCATTGCCAGCAGCGCGCCGACGCCGGCGGCCGGCAAGGTCGACAGGATCGTGACTGGATGAATCAGGCTTTCGTAGAGGATGCCGAGGACGAGATAGACGGCCAGGATCGCGAACAGGATCAGCATGCCCTGGCCCGACTGCTGCTGCTGGAAGCGGCGGAAATCACCACCGAATTCGCCCGTGATACTGCCCGGCATACGCAGGTTCTGCATGGTCTGCTGCACCAGCGGCAGCACCTCGCCCATGCTCACCTTGTCAGCCAGATTGAAGCTCAGGTCGAACACCGGGAACTGGAAATCATGCTGGATCGTCAACGGTGCGCGCGCCGCTTCGATGCGTGTGAGTGCCGACAGTGGCACCATCGCACCACTGTTGGCGCGCACGTACAGTTGCTTGAGCGTGTCGACTCCAGGGGTCATGCCGGTGACGGCATTGAGCACGACGCGGAACTGGTTGAGATCGGAATAGATCGTCGAGATCTGGCGCTGTCCGAACGCGTTGTACAGCGCGCTGTCGATCGCGCCGATCGACACGCCAAGCCGTGACGCGGTATCGCGGTCGATGACGAGGTTCTGCTCGATGCCGCCGTCGTCCAGCGCAGTGCCGACATCCTTCAACTGCGGCAGCTTCTTCAGTTCGGTGGCGAGACGCGGCCCCCACTCGAGCAGCTCGGCATAGTTGCTGCCCTTCAGCGAATATTGATACGAAGCGTCACCGCCGCGTGGGCCACCACCGCCGCCGCCGAGGTCCTGCACCGGGCGCAGGCGCAGTTGGAGGCCGGCGATGTTCTCGGTTTTCTCGCGCAGCCGCGCCATCACCGCGAACGTCGATTCCTCGCGCCCCTCGCCCATCTGCTTGAGGTTGATGTAGAGCTGGCCACGATTGCTGCTCGAACCGGGACCGCCACCTCCGCCGAGCTGCGAGCCGACGCTGAGCACCGCCGCGTCGGCAAGAACGACTTCGGTGACCTGGCGCTGCAGCGCAACCATCGCATCGTAGGAGATCGATGCGCTGGCAACCGTCGTACCGTTGAGCATGCCGGTGTCCTGCTGCGGCACGAATCCGAACTTGAGGAAGGTCGCCAGCCACGCGGTCAGTACGACCAGCAGCAACGGTTGCAGGCTCATGAGGCGTGGATGGCGCAACGACCAGTCGAGTGCGCGTCGATAGGTATCGAGCATGCCGGCATGCATCGCATCGAGGCGCCGACCCCAGTGCGTTGGCGTGGTTTCGACATGCGGCGTGAGATAGCTGCCGCACAGGGACGCAGTCAAGGTCAGCGACACGATCGCCGACATCGCGATGGCCGCGGCGATCGTCACCGAGAACGAATGCAGCATCATGCCGAGGAAGCCACCCATGAACAGCAGCGGCAGGAATACGGCGATCAGCGAAGCCGTGATCGAGACAATCGTGAAACCGATCTCGCGCGCACCGTCGAGCGCGGCCTGCATGCGGGTCTTGCCCATGTCCATGTGGCGCACGACGTTCTCGATGACGACGATGGCATCGTCGACGACGAAGCCGATCGAGATGACCAGCGCCATCAAGGTCAGATTGTCTAGCGTGAAGTCGAACGCATACATGACGATGAAAGCACTGGCCAGCGACAGCGGCACGGACACGCCAGCGATCACGGTCGGCACGACGCGACGCAGGAACAGCAGCATCGTCATGATCACTAGCGCGAGGCTGATCAGCATCGTGATCTGCACCTCATTCACCGACGCACGGATGGTCGCGGTGCGGTCGTTGAACGGCGTCAGCGACACGCCCTCGGGCAACCAGCTCTGCATGAGCGGAAGTTCGGCATAGACACTGTCAACGGTCTTGATGACGTTTGCTTCGGCCTGCTTGGTGATGACCATCAGGATCGCGCGCTCGCCGTTGAACCACGCCGCCTGCTTGTCGTTCTCCTGGCCATCGCCGACCGTTGCCACATCGCGCAGGCGCACCGGCACGCCATCACGCACGGCGATGATGAGATCGGCAAACTCGCTGCCCTCACTCAGGGCGCCGTTGGCGGCGATCGTCATCGTCGTGTTGTCGTCGCCAAGGAAGCCCTGCGGCGAGGTCACGTTGGCGGCCGCGATCGCGTTGCGCACCTGGTCGGCCGACAAGCCCATCGATGTCAGCTTGGACAAGTCAACATCGACGCGCACGGCCGGCGTCGCACCACCGGTGATGTTGACATCGGCCACGCCCGACAGCTGGCGCACGCGCTGCGCGAGCAACGAGTCGGCCATGTTGTAGAGATCCGCCGTGGTGTGCGATTTCGAGGTAAGCGACAGCAGCAGCACTGGCTCGTTGTTCGGATTGGCCTTGCGGTAGATCGGCGCCGTACGCAATCCGGCGGGCAGATCGGGCATCGCCGCATTGATCGCCGCCTGCACGTCACGTGCGGCACCATCGATGTTCTTGCCGATCTTGAAGAACAGGATCACCACCGCCGTGCCCTGCCGGCTGTTGGAGCCCATGCTGTCGACACCGGCAATACGGCCCATGTGCCGCTCGAGCGGCGCAGCCACGGTCGACGCCATGTTCTCGGCATTCGCACCGGGCTGGTTGGCGATCACGAAGATCACCGGGAACTCGAGATTCGGCAGCGCCGCGACACCGAGCTGGAAATACGAGATCACGCCACCGACGAAGATGCCGAGCGCGAGCAGGATCGTACCGATCGGGCGTTTGATGAACGGAGCGGAGAGATTCATGCTGCTGCTCCGTGCGAGAGGTGCGCGCGACTGGTCTCTAGCTTGCGCGGGTTTCTGGTGTCGGCGAAGAATTCGAGTTCAGGCGCGATGCTGCGGGTCAATGGCAAGAGAGCAACGCGACTGAAGTCGCTCCCACATTCGCCTTTGCGGTCGTGGGAAGCATCGCCAGGGGTGATGCTCTTGCGCACGCTGCCGCGCGTCGCACCGTCAAATCCGCACGCGTGGACATCGTCGTGCCCTCGCGTGCTGTCGTAGGAAACGCCTTCAGGCGTGATGCTCTTCTTCACGCGGCGGTCTTTGTTTTTGCTCGAAGATCCAAAGCTTTCACTCGCCTTTGGCGAGCGAGTCACTTTTCTTTGAGTGGCCAAAGAAAAGTAACCAAAAGAAAGGCCACCCTGACGTCCGCGCCGGACGGACTCCTGTCCGTCCGGTCCCCTGCGGTGCTCGCGGCCAACCGGCCGGCAAACAACTCGGACGTCCCTGTCCTCAAACAGTTTGCCTATTCCCGGTTTCCCGCTGCGCTCCTCGGCGCGCCCGTAAGGGAACCCATGGGAAGCCAGAGCGCGCGCGTCCTGCGCGCAGAAGCGTGCGGCGGCGTGCAAGTACGTGGTCTTGCTTTGTATTTGACCTACAACGAGTGCACGAAGGGACACCAATCGATGGGCTGCTTTTCGCTCTGGCTTCGGCTTTGGCGCGCAGGATGCGCGCTCCCATGGGGCCCCTATGCCGCGGCGAGTGGGCGGAGAAAGGCCCGCAGGGTGGGCGCGAGGGATCGCGCCCAGTTCG
>JBBSOU010000184.1:0-5656 GCA_038259445.1 Lysobacterales bacterium
CCAATGGCATGGTTGAACGCTTCAACGGCCGCATCAGCGATGTTCTGGCGACGACGCGCTTCCGCTCCCGCGACGATCTGCAAACCACCATCGAACGCTACGTGAAGCTCTACAACGATTACCTGCCGCAGCGCGCGCTTGGACACAAGACGCCGCTGCAGGCATTGAAAGCGTGGCGGACCGATCGACCAGAACTCTTCGCCAAACGACCGAATAATCAGGCGGCACTAGACACAGGCGCCCGCATGTGGGGTTGAGTTCATTGTGCGACTCGATGCCACCAATTCGCAGTTTCTGGGGAGAATGCATCGTGGGAAAATCGGAAGCGCGCATCCGTGCGCATATTGCGGCGTGCCTGATCGCAGGCATCGGAGTATCGGCGAGCGCGTTCGGCGCGATCGTCACCAGTGGGCCGATCGACATCGTCGTGCCGAACACCATCGACGGCATCTATCTTAATGTGGTGAATCGCGGGACGGGTTCGACCGGTACCGCGACTCCGGGCTGGGACGTCAACATCTACTCGGCGTTGCCTGGCCAGTTCACGCTGTGGGGCCCGACCGGGCAAACCTGGCTCAGTTCATCGGGAGTGATCGCTGGACCGTACCGCCTTGTGGACGGCACGTCGATCGCGGCCCCGGATGCGACCTTCTTCAGGCCAGGTAGCGCGTTGGACGCGGGCCCGCAGTTCAATGTAAACAGCGACGAGAATCTGCTCGGATTTCGTTTCATCAATGAATCAGGTGGCGCGACGCACTATGGCTGGGCGCGCGTTCGGGTTGGAGCAACGGCGGCGACGCGCAGCATCGTCAGCTACGCGTGGGACGACACGCCGGGTGCGCTGATTCGAGCAGGGGACACCGGTGAGTTTTTCAATAGCGGCCCGGTCAGTATTCCGATACCGGACACCAGTGGAGGAATCTATTTCAACGTCGTCACCGGAACGCTAGCGTCGACGGCCGTCGCGGGTTGGGACGTCAATCTTTACACGGGCACCCCGACTCAGTTCAACCTTTGGGGGCCAACAAGCCAGACATGGCTCAGCTTGAGCGGCACGGTTGCCGGCCCGTACAACCTGCCAGCAAACACGCAGATCGGTGGACCGCCTGGCGCATTCTTCCGTCCCGGTGGTGCACATAACATCGCCCCGCAGGTCAACCTCAACAGCAGCAACAACCTTCTGGGTTTTCGTTTCGTCAACGAAGCCAATGCCGGTCAGGTGCATTTCGGCTGGCTCCGTCTGGCGTTCGGTGCGAGCGCGTCAGATCGAACGATCGTCGGCTATGGCTATGATCGTCGTGCGGGCGTCGGAGTGCTCGCTGGGGCAACCACCAGCGACCGGATCTTCGCCTCCGGCTTCGAGTGACGCGGCGCATCGTTGCCATCGCGCGATGTTTGCGCGATGGCGTCTGGTTCAACGTGAGAGCAGTTCGCGCAGTGGATCGAGACCTGCGCCGTAGGCATCGCCACGCAGTGCGACGCGACGGATCGGCTCGCGAACCTGCGCGGAACTGGCCGTGCGCACCGCCCGCACCGCTTCGTGTGGTTGCAGGCACCGCGAATCGAACGCGAGAGCGCAGAACGCGAGCAGGCGGCGCACGAAGGAGTCGGCGTCTGCGACCAACTCTTCGTAGTTGAAGATCCCGTAGTGCGAACGGTGCTGTTGACTCCAGCGGTCCGCAGCACGTCGATAGCTATGCGAATAGGCAGCAAGATCCTCGAAGCGATAGCTGAAATCGGCCTTGCCCGTTGCGAACAACTGCTTGTAGCAGGACCAGCTGGTTTCGAGCGGATCGCGACGGCAATCAACGATGTGCGCGCCGGGCAACATCACGCGTAATGCACCAGCCAACAGCCAGTTGCCTGGGCACTTGTCCGTCGACACACGGCGTTGCCGCCGCCAGCGAGCCGTCCGTCGCAGGTATTCTTGCCCGAGTCGCGCCCATTCAGCGGGCGTGGCCTCGCGTGCCCAGTGCGCAAGCGGTTTGCGGCGGCGTGCGCTCTCGACGGCAATCACCTGTTCGAGCGTTGGCAATTCGCTCGCTGCTTCAACATCTGGATGACGCGCAAGAACCTGTTCAACCAGCGTACTGCCCGAGCGCGGCATGCCGACGATGAACACCACGTTCTCGCCGAGTGCAGGATCGCGACCGGGCGCTATGCCCGAAAAGGCGTCGACCATTGACTCGACGTCGGCGGCAAAACGTGCCGAATTCCAACGCTGGACATCGGCGATCGCGTCATTGACGCGCGTAAACAGTGCGAGCGCGGCCCGGTGGTCGCCATGCACTTCGTAGGCACGCGCCAGCGCGAAGCCGAGCAGGCTGGATTCGTAGGTGGTCGCCGCGCGCTTGTAGGCATGCGCGAGCTGCGCAAGCTGGGTTTCGTCGAGCGTCACGGTTTTCAGGTCGAGCAGTGCGAACCAGGCTGCCGCCACGTCACTCCCGCTGGCGATCACGCGGCGGCATTCGGCGGCGGCAGCAGGTGCATCGCCAAGCGCCTGCAAACAGCGCGCGCGCAACAGCTGCGCGCGCGGCGCGCCTGGCGAAATCCGCAGCGCCGCATCGACAGCACGCAGGCTGTCCTCGATCCAGCCTTGCTGGTCGAACACGATGGCGAGCGCGAACCAATCGTCGTAGCTCGTTGTGCACTCGGCGGCTTCACGCAGTGCGCGCAGCGCGCCCTCATCGTCAGCGTTGTAGGCCAGCACGCGCCCGAGCTGGCGCAGCAACTCGGGATCCTCGGGATGCTGCTCGATTGCCTTGCGGGTCGCGTCGATCGCTTCGACATATTCGCCCGCTGCTTCGTGCAACGTCGCCGCCCAGCGCAGCACTTCGGCGTGACCGGGTGCAGCCAGTGAGGCACGCGTCCATTGCACCCATGCGCTTGAAAGATCACCGCGCGCATGCGCTCTCGACACTTCGACCAACGCGGCGCGCGGGAGCGCCTTGAGGCCCGCCGCACGCCGCTTGGCCGCAACCGATAACGTCGTTGCAGGTGAGTTCGAACGGGGTGGGTCAGGAGACATCTGTGGATACTCGTGTTTCGCCTCAGGGCGGGCTATCGCTGCTGATCGACGAGAATCGTACCGCCATCGTGATCTGCGATCGTCAAGCTCGCGTGCTCGGGAGTGCTTGCATCGACCTCGGTGATCATGGTCACGCCGAGCTGCTTGAACTCGCGCTCGAATTCAGCGATTTCCGGGAATTCTTCAACGAATTTGGCAGTGTTGCTCCAACCCCGCTTGGCGTCGAGGATGCTGTTCTCGAATGGGCTTGCGTATAGGAAGTTCAAACGCCCTTTTCGGCCACTCTGCCGGGTAGTCGGTGGTCGAGCAATCGCCGGTTTGGGGCCTTTTTGGGCCCGGATCGGACGTCGAAGAGTGGGATTTATGCATCGCGGGGCTAGGCAGCGGCGTTGTCAGCAGGAATTCTTCGCCGATTCCCGACAGCGGTCCGAGCGCAGCCCTGCGGGTTCGTGGCCGCATCGGGTCAGGTGGCGGTTTCGCCGTCGGCGACGTGCCCGGCGGGGCGTCACGCGGCCACAGCGGGTGGTGCGCGCGCTGCCGGCCGGTAGTGCGCTCGCTCCAAGGCGCCGTGCTTGGCGAAGTGATCAAGGATGGCCCGGATGGCCTTGGGTTCTTCGATGCTGGCAACGATGCGTACCGCGCCGCCGCAGTGGATGCAGGTGTTCACGTCGATGCCAAACACGCGCTTGAGGCGTTGTGCCCAGGTCATCGCACGCCGGCGCTCAATGGGGCTGCGGTCGTCGATGTTGAACCCGGCCGATGCCACGTCGGTGGCTGGCGGTTTGCCGCGCCCCGATGGCGTCAACTGCGCGCGCAGGGCGGCGTTGGGGGACGCTCACCAGTCCCGATACCACCGTCACCCCGCATGGCTACAGCGTCGCCCGCGTACGCACCGATGCGCGTGGCCAGCGTGAACCGCCAGTCACGACGCACTCGGGCGCCTGGACGAACCGCTTCGCAATGTTTGCATCCCGAAAACACTGGGCATATGTTGTGTACGTTTTTCTCGGAGCGTACACATCATGCGTACCAACATTGTGATTGACGACAAGCTCATGGAGGCTACGCTGAAGGCGACGGGCATCAAGACCAAGCGTGAGGCTGTCGAGCAAGGATTACGGACTCTTCTTCGCTTGAAGCAGCAGACCGAACTTCGCAAGTTGCGCGGGAAGTTCGAGTGGGAAGGTGACCTTGATGCCATGCGGCGCGACAGGTGATTCTCGCTGACACAAGCGTCTGGATCGATTTCTTTCGCAACAAACCTACCCGGCACGCCGAGTGGCTCGATAGAAACCTCGGCATCGAGAGCCTGGTTGTAGGTGATCTGATCCTGGCGGAGGTACTCCAGGGGTTCCGGGAGGACAAAGGCTTCAACGAAGCCAGGCGCCTGCTCTGCCAACTCGCGCAAGTAAATGTTGGAGGCGCCGACCTGGCCGTTGACGCTGCCAGGAACTATCGGCGTCTGCGAAAGATGGGCGTCACCGTGCGCGGTACGGTCGGTGTGCTCATTGCGACGCGTTGTCTGGCCGACAGCCTGCGGCTGCTGCACAGTGATCGCGACTTTGACGCATTCGAGAAGCACCTTGGGTTGCGCGTCGTGAATTGCGAGGTCTGAGCGATGCGGCGGGAACCAACAATGTGCTTTTGTGTTGAGCGCGCTCCACTGTTTCTGCGCGGATCGCGACCAGCGATCACTGCTTGGTCGAATCAAACCCATCCACAAACACTGTCTCGAATGGCCGATCCGCGGCCCACAGGATGGCACCGGCGAGGTGGCGTTGGACGCGGTCCAGCGCGTAGACCTCTGATCGGTGGCCGATGCCGGTGTAGAACGCGCGGCCCTGGTCGATGGTGTGGGCCCATGCGATCGGGTGGTCTGCGCCCATCGCGCCGGTGCCGGGCGAGTAACTGCTTTCATCTAGTCGCAGCAGCACGTCGACTTGCGGGCGCGGGTTTGCGCGGAAGTTGTACCACTCGTCGTTGATGGCGCCGGCTGACGGGAAATGCGCGCTGGCGGGGTGCGTGTGGTTTTCGCGCATCAGCGTGGCGGTCTGGATTGCCGGGTGTGCGTTGAACCAGGCGCCGTTGCCGAGCAGCGTGCCGTAGAACGGCCAGTCGTATTCGGTGTCGGCTGCGGCGTGTACGCCGACCCAGCCACCGCCACCGCGAATGAAGGCTTCGAACGCAGACTGCTGAGCGCCGTCGAGCACGTTGCCGGTGGTGTTGAGGAAGACCACGACGTCGAATGTGGCGAGGCTGGTCGGCGTGAACACGCTCGAGTCTTCGCTGCGCACGACCTCGAAACCATAACGCGTGCCGAGTGCCGTCAAGGTTGCGTGGCCCGTGTCGATCGAGTTGTGACGGAAGCCGGCGGTCTTGCTGAAGGCGAGTACGCGGATGTCTTGCGCCCACGTCGCGCCGATTGGTGCGAGGGTGATTGCAGCGACCAGGATGTTCTGCATGAGGGTGCGCATGGCGAAACTCCTGTCGAGACGGCGTGTGGAGCAGGCAGGCCGAACGTCGAATGGCCGATCATGCCAGAGGGTTGATGAATGCGTTGTGGGACTGGATTGGGTGTTTGGCGTATCCGGTTTTGGGCCCGGTAGCGACCAGGACTCGTCGCCGCGC
>JBBSOU010000185.1:0-5631 GCA_038259445.1 Lysobacterales bacterium
GATCAGGCACGACGGCGCGGACGGGAGCGCTTCGAGGCCGCAGTCGAAGGCGTCTCGCGCGTCTGGAAGGCAGTGCTCGCCTCGACCATGACCACCGTGCTCGTGTTCGCGCCGATCCTGTTCATCGAGGAAGAAGCGGGCCAGCTCTACTCGGACATCGCGATCGCGATCTCGGCGTCGATCCTTGCCTCGATGCTGGTCGCCGTTACCGTGGTACCGGCGCTCAGCGCCCGCCTCGCGTTCGGCACCAGTGATGCGCCGACACCTGGCGAAGCGTGGTTCGATCGCGTCGCCGCGCGCATCGCCTGGCTGACCGCCGGCGTCACGCGCAGGCTCGTCGTGCTCGCCTCGACCGTGGCCGCCGCGACACTCGCGCTGATCACGCTGACACCGCCGGCCGAGTACCTGCCCGAGGGCGAAGAACCGAAATCGTTCTCGCGCATGATTGCGCCGGCCGGCTACAACCTCAACGAGATGCTCGGCATCGCGCGTGAGGTCATGCAGGGCCTCGACCCGCACCTCAAGGAGTCGCCGGAAAAATTTGCAGACGGCGACACCGACATGCCGGCACTCGCCTACTACAACCTGTCGGTCAACCCGCAGGGGTTGCGCGTGATCACCGAGCCGAAGGACCCGGCCGCGATCAACGCGGTCATGGATGCCCTCGACGCGCGCTTCCTCGCCTATCCGGGCATGCGCGTGTTCTCCTCGCGCGGTTCGATAATCTCGAGCAATGACGGTGGCACGCGCAGTATCAATCTCGACATCTCGGGCATCGAGCTGGCCGAGCTGTACAAGGTCGCCGGGCTCGCCTACGCGCGCGCGCAGAGCCTGTTCGAGGGCGCGCGCATCGGTTCGGACCCGAGCACGCTGAGTCTCGACCAGCCGCTGGTCGAAGTGCGTCCGCGCTGGGAGAGACTGGCCGAAGTCGGACTCGACGCCGAAGGCTTCGGCTTCGCGATCGCCGCGCTCAGCGACGGCGCCTACGTCGACGAACTGATCATCGGCGACAACAAGGTCGACATCTACCTGTTCAGCAATGCCGGTACCGAACAGCGGCTCGAGCGGTTGCGCGACTTGCCGGTGGCGACACCGACCGGCGCGGTGCTGCCGGTGTCCGCGCTCGCCGACCTGCAGGAATCGGTCAACACCGACAACATCCGCCGCCTTGACGGACGACGCACGGTCACCCTCAACATCGTGCCGCCGCGCGAGGTGGCGCTGGAAACCGGCGTCGAGCGCGTCAGTCGCGAACTGGTCGAGGCGATGCGTCAGGCCGGCGAGATCCCGCAGGACGTCTCGCTCGACATCTCCGGCGCGAGCGACCAACTCGATGCCACGCGCGAAGCGGTCGCCGGCAATTTCGCCATCGCGCTGCTGCTGTGCTACCTGCTGCTCGTGGCGATCTTCAAGCACTGGGGCCGGCCGCTGTTCGTGATGGCGACCGTGCCGCTCGGCATTGCCGGCGGCATCGTCGGCCTGGCCCTGCTCAACGGCATCGGCAGCGTGCTCGGCATGCTCGGCCTTGGCGGCGTCAGCCAGCCGTTCGACATGATCACGCTGCTCGGATTTCTGGTCCTGCTCGGCACCGTCGTCAACAACCCGATACTGATTGTCGAGGAAACCTACCAGCGTCTCGAGGAAGGCGCCGAATCGATCACGCAGGCGGTTGGCGACGCGGTACGCACGCGCCTGCGGCCGATCCTCATGTCGACCTGCACGACAATCTTCGGCCTCGCCCCGCTGGTGCTGATCCCGGGCGCCGGTACCGAGCTTTATCGCGGCCTCGGCGTGATCGTGCTGGCCGGGCTGGCATTTTCGACCGTGATCACGCTGACCTTCCTGCCGTGCCTGCTGGTCAGCGTGATCGCGCTGGTCGAGAAACGGCGTGGCGGACGGGGCATGCAGACGACGTGATCACTCGGCGCACGCGTGCGCTTTGCTAGACTCGCGAACCCGTTTCGAACTGTGCCAGGCATGCGCGAACGCGTCGTCGAGCTTCCCGCATTGACCGGTTTGCGCGGCTTCGCCGCACTCTGGGTGCTGCTCTACCACGTGTGGGCGTTGTCGGGTGCGCCGTTGCTCGCGTTGCCGGGCGTCGAGTCGCTGCGCCTGAGTCACTTCCTGTCGATTGGTTGGGCCGGCGTCGACCTGTTTTTCTGCCTGTCGGCGTTCCTTCTCGCGTTGCCGTATGCGCGATGGCGCCATGCCGGCGCGCCGCGGCCCGATACGACGCAGTACCTCCAGCGTCGCGTGCTGCGCATCTATCCCGCGTATCTGGTCCAGCTCACGATCCTGCTCACGCTGGCCGGGTTGTTCGGGATCGGCCGCCTGCTCACGCCGGGCGAGCTGGTCGCGCATCTGCTGCTGTGGTTCAACATCGGTCGCGAGTGGGTCGCGCCGCTGCTCGGCGTGTGGTTCACGCTGCCGATCGAGTTCGCGTTCTACCTGTTGCTGCCGTTTCTGGCGCCGCTGCTCGATCGCCGGCGCTGGCCGTGGCTGCTGCTCGCGTCGGTTGCGATCACGATCGGGTACCGCATGCTGATGTTCGATCTGGTCGCGACAGAACCGGTGCCGGTGCGCGTGATCGAGATCGAGCGTCTGCCGGGCCGACTCGACCAGTTCGTCATCGGCATGCTGGCCGGCTCGGCGTTTGTCGCGGCCGGCGTGCGCGGCTGGCGACCGCAAGACCCGGCGCGATGGTTCATTGGCGGCGCGCTCGGCGTCGTATTCGCGGTCGCGCTGCTGATCGTCAACGCCGATACCTACTGGGACGGGCATCCCTTGCTGTTCGTGTGGCACGGCTTGTTCTCAATCGCTCTGGTGCCGGTGCTGCTCGGCGCGGCGTGGTCGGCGAAGCCAGCGATGACGATGCTCGCGAACCGCGCGATGCGCCATCTCGGCGCGGTCAGTTTCGGCGTGTATCTGTGGCACATGCCGCTGGTGCTCGCGCTGGTGCCGCACCTGCCGGTTTCGCTGCCTGCGAGCATGCGGTTCTGGTTGTTGCTGGCGATCGTGCTGCCGGCCACGCTGCTGCTCGCGCAACTTTCGCATGTGCTTGTCGAGCAGCCGTTCCTGCGCCGCGCGCGCCGTTGAATGCACGGCGTCTTTCGCGCGTGCGGGTGGCGTTAACGCACAGGCTGCTTCAATGCATGACCCTCTCCCGTCGAGCATCCCCATGCGCACACTTGCGATCTCCAGCCTCTCCCTCGCCATCGCCGCCTTGGCCGGTTGCGGTGGCAGTGCGACATTGCAGAACGGCGAGGACACCGGGCCGACGCCGACCCTGGTCGAGCCCGAGAAGCGCCTGATCCCGGTGGCCAAGGTTGCGCCGGCGATCGGCTGGACCGCGGACACGATGCCTGCCGCAGCCGAAGGCCTCTCGGTGGTCGCGTTCGCACGCGGCCTCGATCATCCGCGCACGCTGCTGGTGCTGCCGAACGGCGATGTGCTGGTCGCCGAGACCAACGCGCCACCGAAGCCGGAAGGCAACAAGGGGATAAAGGGATTCTTCGCCGAACGGCTCATGAGCCGCGCCGGCGCCACGGTACCCAGTGCAAACCGCATCAGCCTGCTGCGCGATGCCGACAACGACGGCGTCGCCGAGACACGCAGTGTGTTCGCCGACCGGCTGATGTCGCCGTTCGGCATGGCGCTGGTCGGTGACACGCTGTACGTCGCCAATGCCGATGCAATCGTCAGGTTGCCGTATCGCGACGGTGACACCGCGGCCACCGCGGCGCCGGTCAAGCTCGCCGATCTGCCGGGCGGACCGATCAACCATCACTGGACCAAGAGCCTGATCGCCAGTGCCGACGGCAGCACGCTGTATGTCGGCGTCGGCTCCAACAGCAACGTCGGCGAGCGCGGCATGGATGCCGAAGTCGATCGCGCCGCGATCCTCGCCGTCGACACCGCCACTGGGGCCACGCGCGCATTTGCGACCGGCATCCGCAATCCCACCGCGATGGCGTGGCAGCCGCAGACATCGATCTTGTGGACCGTCGCCAACGAGCGCGACGAGATTGGCAGCGATCTCGTGCCCGACTATCTGACCTCGGTGCGCGAGGGTGCGTTCTACGGCTGGCCGTACAGCTATTTCGGCCAGAACGTCGACACGCGCGTCGAACCGCCGCGGCCCGAGCTTGTCGCCCGCGCGATTGCGCCGGACTACGCGCTCGGCGCGCACGTCGCCGCGCTCGGCCTCGCCTTCAATACGGCGCAGGGCTGGCCAGCAACACTGGCGGATGGCGCCTTCATTGGCCTGCACGGATCGTGGAACCGCAAACCGTTGAGCGGCTACAAGGTCGTGTTCGTGCCGTTCGCCAATGGCGCGCCAAGCGGCCCGATGCGCGACGTACTCGGCGGATTCCTCAATGCCGATGGTGAGGCGCACGGCCGTCCGGTAGGCGTCGCCATCGATGCGCGCGGTGCGCTGCTGGTCGCCGACGATGTCGGCAACGTGATCTGGCGCGTCGCCCCATCACCCACGGGCGGGTAAGCCTAGGCGCCTCGCGGAAAGTGTACAACGACGCAAAGACCACCAAGCTCCGCCCGTTCCAGCCTGATCGTCGCTCCATGCAGGTCGGCAATGACGCGCACGATCGACAAGCCGAGTCCACTGCCGCTGTCGTCGCCGGGTTGCTCGCGATGGAAGCGCTCGAATACGCGTTCATGCGCGTTTTCCTCGATCCCGTCCCCGGAATCGCTGACGCGCACTTCCACGGTGGCGTCATCGAGAACGTCGATTTCGACCTGCACGCTTCCTTGCACGGGCGCATGGCGAATCGCATTCTCGAGCAGATTGCGCACAAGCACGCCGACGGCGATCGCATTGCCGTGCACCTGCACCGCGCTTGCGCACGCGTGCAGGGACAGCTCGACTTCGCGGTCAACCGCCTGCGGCGCGAGCACGGCGATTTCGTCGCGCACACAGGCGACCAGATCAAACTCGATCATTCGAGCAGCGGCAGCGCCGGCCTCGGCGCGCCCGAGCAGCAGCAACTGGGTGAACAGCCGTTCCATGCGCACGATGCCGTCCTGCACGCGCGCCATTGATTCAGCGCGCTGGACCTCGCTGGTTGTGCCCACAAGATTGCCGACATGCACCTTGAGTGCGCCCAGCGGGGTGCGCAACTCGTGCGCGGCATCGGCGGTGAAGCGACGCTCGCGCGCCAGCGTTCCGGTCAGTCGTGTCACCAGCCGATTGATGGCGTTCACCAGCGGCAGGACTTCCGTCGGCACTGCCAGCGAAGACACCGGCGCAAGTCGTTGCGGGTCCAGCCGTTCCACCTGCAGGGCGATCTGGCGCAACGGACGCAATCCGACACCGACAATGAACCAGACCAGGAGTGCCGTCACCGGCACCGAAATCAGCATCGGCAGCATCGTGCCGAAAGCGATGTCGCGCGCGATCTCGCCGCGAATCGCGTAGCTCTCGCCGGTCATGAACCAGTCTCCGCGCGCACTCTCGAGCGCAAACGTTCGCCAATGTTCGCCGCCGATCGTGGCTTCGCCGAAGCCGCGTTCGAGCGGTGCCAGCGCAGTGGCCGGACCGCTGCGCGAGCGCAGCAGAAGCCGGCCATTGGACGACCAGATCTGGAAGGCGAGCTTGGTCTCGTAGGCATGGCC
>JBBSOU010000186.1:0-5586 GCA_038259445.1 Lysobacterales bacterium
CTTTCATTTCCCGTTGCGACGCGCATCGATGCCGGCCTTGCGCGAAGCGTGCGCACGTCACGGTGAGCCCGATCTCGTGCCCGACGATTTGCGCACCTTGAGCGGACTCATGAACGGCAAGATCGACCTGATCTTCCAGCACGACGGGCGTTGCCATGTGCTCGACTACAAGGGCAATGATCTTGGTATACAGATCGCCGACTACGAAGGCGAGCGACTGCAGCAGGCGATGCAGCACGCGCACTACCGTTTCCAGGCCTTGCTCTATAGCGTGGCGCTCGATCGCTATCTGCAGCAGCGCCTCGGCGCGCGCTATGCGCGTGGGCAGCATCTCGGCGAGTGCATCTATCTGTTCGTGCGCGCAGCGGGCGTGCGTGAAGGCGCTGGCATCTGGCGCCATCGTTTCGACGACGCACTGCTCGATGCAGTTGGTGCCGTGTTCGATACCGGCATCGCACAGGGAGAAGCCGCATGACGGCGGCACCGGGTTACCAGTTTCGGCGCACCGC
This sequence comes from Lysobacterales bacterium, assembly GCA_038259445.1. Lineage (GTDB taxonomy): Bacteria > Pseudomonadota > Gammaproteobacteria > Xanthomonadales > Rhodanobacteraceae > Dokdonella. Next base: position 510 of record JBBSOU010000186.1, read on the forward strand.
GTTCGATCATGCAACGGGCGATCCGTGGCGCGCGCTCGATCGCGCGGTCGCGCGCTGGGTACTCGCACATGGCGGCTCGAACCTGCTGGCCGAGGTCGCGGCCTGGGCCAGTCTCGCTGAAGGCCATGGCGACAGCGCATTGCCGCTGGCCGGTGTCGGTAGTGGTCGCCACGGCATGCGCATGCTGTCGGTCGACGAGATCACGGCGTTGCGCGACGACGGACTGGTCGGTTCGCCCGATCGCAACGGCATCGACACGCCGTTCGCGCTCGACGCTGCCGACGATGGCAGCGTGCGCTTCTATCTGCGACGCAACTTCCTGCACGAGATGGCGGTGGCCGCGCGCGTCGCCGAACGCCGCGCCGCATCGACGCCGATGACCGATTCGATCGACGCCGACATCGACGCACTGTTCCACGCTGAAGCGGGTGCGCACCTGCAGCCGCAGCGCGATGCCGTGGCGCGCGTGCTCGGGCGCCGTCTGTTCGTGCTGACCGGCGGCCCCGGCACCGGCAAGACCACGACCGTGCTGCGCATGCTGCTGATGCTGATCAAGCAGCGCGCGACACACAGCACGCAGGCGCCGGTGATCCGCATCAGCGCGCCGACCGGCAAGGCCGCGCAGCGACTGACCGAGTCGCTGCGCGACGGTGCGGCACGATTGCGCGAACATGCGCTGCAGCCGTTGCCTGCGTCGTGGCATGCACTGCTCGACACCGCGCTGGCCGCGCAATCGAGCACGCTGCATCGTTTGCTCGGCAGTCGCGGGCGCAATGGCGGATTCGTCCACCACGCTGGTAATCCGCTGCCGGCCGACATCGTTGTCGTCGATGAAGCCTCGATGGTCGACCTGACCCTGCTGCGCGCCTTGCTCGATGCGCTGCATGCAGACACCGTGCTGATCGTGGTCGGTGATGCCGACCAGCTCACCTCGGTCGGCACCGGCTCGGTGCTGCTCGATCTGGTCGGCGCGATGGAAGCCGCCGACGCGCCCGATGTCGTGCGCCTGCGCCACAGTTTTCGCGCCGACCAGTCACTGGTGCCGATCAACGAAGCGATCCGCGCGGGTGATCGCGTGGCGTTCGACGCTGCCTGGCATGAGGCCGGATCGCGCGTGCGCCGGGTCGATGTGTCGACGCGGCGCGCACTCGGGCGCGTGCTGCACGACTGGCGCAATGCGCTGCACGCCAGCCTCGTTGCTGCCGGCGCACTGGAGCCGGTTCCTCGCACACAGATGGATCGCATTCTCGGTGTGCTCGATGCATTGCGCGAGCGGCAATTGCTTTGTGCCCTTCGCGAAGGTGATTTCGGCGCGCAGGCGATCAATGCGGTGCTCGAACGATCGCTGAGTGCGCAGCTCGGTGCCGCCGGCGATACGTGGTACGCCGGCCGCGCCGTGATGATCACGCGCAACGACTACACCGCCGGGCTGTTCAACGGCGATGTCGGCGTATGCCTGCGCGATGACGAAGGCCATCTGCGCGTGTGGTTCGAGGTCACTGTTCGTGATGGCGATGCATCGAGTGACGTCGCCCAAGCGCCGAGCCGGCGCGCGATCGATTTCGATCCGTCGACCTTGCCCGAACACCAGGGCGCGTTCGCGGTGACGATCCACAAGAGCCAGGGCTCGGAGTATTCGCACGTCGCCGTGCTGCTGCCACCCGAGGCCGACAACCGCATCCTCTCGCGCCAACTGCTCTACACCGGCGTGTCACGCGCCAAGCAGGGCGTCGAACTCTGGGCCACCGACGCCGCCCTCGACGTCGCCATCGCCACCCCGGTGCGCAGAGCAGGCGGCATGGCTGGGCGATTTGCGCGGACGATGTTCTAGAAGCAGTCATACGAAACGGCTTCAGCCGTGATGCCGTTCGCCAAGATTGCCGGAAGCATCACGCCTGAAGGCGTTTCCTACGAAAGATTCTGCTCGCTATCGTAACAAGAGAGTCGCGCGCGAGCACGCTTCCAACGAAAGCGCGAGCCGATGCGAGCCGCAGGGTGCTACAAGCCGTGGCGGCTTTCGTGGGAAGCGGCGCCAGCCACAACGCCTCCACGCTTCTGCAGAGAAATGCGGAAGAAAGTCACATAAATCAGAGGCTATCATCGGCAGCATTCGTCAGTCCTACTAATGGATTAGAGCTGCTGGATGAAAACACCAAGTGCTGCTGTAGTTTCAATTGTGCAGAGTCTCGCCGAGCGCATACGGCGAGCGCGGCGTTTGGCAGGTATCTCTCAGGCAGAACTTGCCAGGAGGACCCACATTTCGCCGAGCGCGGTCGCGCAGTGGGAGCAGGCCAAGGCCACTATTCCCAGCGTGAATCACCTCGTTGAAATTTCAAAGGTCGCCAGCGTCTCCCTCGAGTGGCTCATTACGGGAGAAGGAAAGCCGCGACGGTCACGAAATTCGGAGGCCGATGCCGCGCTTGCGTTCGAGCTGTACGCATTCGACTCCCATGAGGAGGCCCTATTAAGGGCATACCGAATGCTCACACCGCGCGTCCGAAAAAATATCCTCGAGCTCATAGAGGATTTTGCCGCAAAGCCGATGCACAATCGTTAGCGGCGCTGTGCCGCCTCTGCGCTTGAGAATGCCCGCGCAATGCGCGACCGTCGATCTCATGGCAGCAGACGATGGGCTGACATGGCGCGGGGTAGGTTGGCTATACAAGCCCCTCGCTTGGTCACCGGTGGCAAATGTCATCAATGGAACCTATGGCATCGAAGCTTGAGCAAGGGAGTGCATCACATGACATGCGTATCCAAGCTGCTGCTTGTCGCCGCCGCTTTTTCGCTGAGTTCCCTGTCAGCGTACGGCGTATCTCCACAGGAAGAGTACGGAAAGCTCGTCAACGGCGGCGAATCCGTCACTGCTTATGACGGCGGCCTCTTCGGTGACTCGGTGACGATGTCGACGGGCGCGGTGGAGTTCAAGGCGACCGACGTCAGGCTGCCGGGCAACAGCGCAATCCCTGTTGCATTTGGCCGTCGACGCAGTGTCGAGATCGGTGGCGAACCGAATCTCATGCTCGGTGACTGGGATATCGACATCCCCTACATGGAAGGCATCTACAGTGCAGCTGCTGGCTGGGTCGTCAACGCCAGACGGCCCGAACAGCGTTGCGCTTCGCCGGAAAGTCCGGATCAGGGTGCGCCTCCCGCTGCATCGGTTGGCGGTATCGTCGGACCCCCGCGCGAATTCTGGCTCGGCGTGCACCTGCAAACCCCGGGTGGCGGTCGACAGGAAGTGCTGCTTCGCAACGGGACGGTGGCTGCCCCTGCCGACGGCAATAGCTACCGTTACGTGACGAGCGGACTCTGGTACCTGTCATGCACGCAGTCGTTGGCGAGCGGCCATTCGGGCGACGGTTTCATTGCCAGGTCGCCGGATGGCTTGGTCTACACGTTCGATTGGATGGTCACCTCGCCGTATCCCGCAGCGCTTGTACCCCATGCGCTAGGCGGCAGTGCCCAGGTTGAGCGCAGTCGAGTTCGCCTCTACCCGACGGCGGTGCAGGATCGTCACAACAATGTCGTCAACTACAACTGGATCGGCGACAAGCTGCAGAGCATAAGCTCAAGCGATGGTCGCATCTTGACGATTGCGTACACGAACAATCGCATCTCCAGTGTCACCGACAACAGTTCTCCGCAGCGCGTCTGGGTATACGCGTACGCCGGAAAGCAGCTGCAGAACGTCAGCCTTCCCGATGGCAGCCAATGGACGCTCGATTTCGCAACCGGCATAGGTGCGATCAACTACGACACGAATAGCTCCACTGTCGGTTATGACCAGGCGCTCAGCTGCAACTGGATGCGCAAGCTGTTGGCCAACGAGCGGGACGTGACGATCGTGCATCCCTCTGGCGCGACGGGCATTTTCACTTTTGACGTCAAGCGACATGGGCGCGCCAACGTCGATTCGCTTTGCATACGAAAGGAACCGACGCCAGATCCGCGTACCAACTATCCCACGGCGCCCGCACGGTTCGATACCTGGTCGCTCGTGACCAAGCACATCGAAGGCCCCGGTTTGCCTTCGCCATACGTCTGGAACTATGCATACGAATTACCCGTTGGCAGCTTCACAAGTGCCATCTGCGGCAGCACGTGCGCGCCAACAGCGCTCTCCAAATCGGTCAGGGTGGGTGCGCCAGATGGCTCGCTGACAGTGCATACCTATGGCATCGACTTCGGCAAGACCGACGGACAGCTGCAAAGTGTAAAAACGTATCGCGTGGCTTCAGAGACCGCGCCAAATCTGTTGCGCACGGAATCGTATGCCTATGTCCTCGACGGCCAAGCGACGCCGTTTCCGGATCGCATTGGCACGACGATGCAAACCTACTCTGACGACTCCTACTTCGGCGAACGGATGCGCCCACAGAATCGGCGCACCATCGTGCAGGGTGGGGTGACATTTTCATCGACGACCACCGCGTTCGATGAATGGGCCTACCCGACAAACGTGGCCCGATCGAGCGCCCTCGGTAGCAAGACGGAAATCTCGGTCTATCACCACAACCTGTCGAAGTGGGTTCTGGGCCAGCTTCACACGTTGACCGTGGGCGGCAAGGTCCAGACCCGCATTGAGTACGATCCGGTCCATGCGCAACCGTTATCAACCTATGCATTCGGCAAACGGCAGCAAGCCATCGACTATTACGATGCAGCGGGGCAGGAGGGCACGATTCGTTCGATCACGGACGGCAACTTCCGTGAAACGGTATTCAGCGATTATTTCCGGGGCATTGCCCGGCATGTCGCCTTTCCGACAGGCGAATCGCAATCCGCTACGGTCAACAATTACGGGTCGATCACGTCGATCACGGACGAGCTCGATAATCCTCGTTACTACGACTATTACGACGACGGGCGCTTGTGGAAGATCCGATACCCTATCGGTGACAGCCCGGCGTGGAATGAGCAGATTTTTTCTTTTCAGCAAGTTGGCGCGTCGGAGTACGGCGTCGGTTCAGGTCATTGGAAACAGACCGTCACACACGGCACTGCCAGCAAGGTCACGATTTACGATGCCTTGTGGCGTCCGGTACTGATCAACGAACAGGATGTATCGTCTGCC
>JBBSOU010000187.1:0-5572 GCA_038259445.1 Lysobacterales bacterium
AGCGATCGAAGCCTCGATGGAGAGCTTCGTCATCGACCTGTCGCGCTTCGGCGCCGAAGGTGGCAATGGCGCCAACGTCACGTTGCCGCTCAAGCAGCAAGCCGCCTCGCTTTGCCTGACCTTGAGTGAACGCGCACAACGTGCCAACAGCGTCAACACACTGGTTCGCCATGGCGAAGGCTGGCATGGCGACACCACCGACGGTGCCGGCCTGGTCCGCGACCTGACCGCGCGTCACGAGCTCGATGTGCGCGAACGGCGCACGCTGCTGCTTGGCGCCGGCGGCGCCGCGCGCGGTGTCGCCTATGCGCTGCTTGATGCCGGTATCGGCGAACTGACGATCGCCAATCGCACGCCCGAGCGCGCCGATGCACTGGCCGATGCGATCGGTGAACCCGAGCGGGTCAACACGCGCTACTGGGACGATCTCGGCGAATGGGGCGCCTTCGACCTCGTCATAAACGCCACGGCGGCCGGACACAGCGCCACCGCGTCACCACTCAAGCTGCCTGCCTCGCTGGTTGCGCCACGCGCGATCTGCTACGACCTTTCCTACGGCACGGCAGCGTTCGGATTCCTCGCCTGGGCCCGCAGCGTCGGCGCCACGCACGCACTCGACGGGCTCGGCATGCTCGTCGAGCAGGCCGCCGAATCGTTCCAGATCTGTAACGGCGAACGCCCCGACACGCAAGCCGTCTATGCCGAACTGCGCGCGTATGTGCCGGGCGATGCGGAAGATTGATTTCGCCCATCGCGCAGCACGCTGACATGCACTGCCGCATCGGCTGCGGCGCCTGCTGCATCGCGCCGTCGATCTCATCGCCGATCCCCGGCATGCCCAACGGCAAACCGGCGGGGGTGCGTTGTGTGCAGCTCACGGCGGAAAACGTTTGCGCACTCTTCGGCAAACCCGAGCGCCCCGCGGTCTGCACGAGCCTGCGACCGTCGTCGGCAATGTGTGGCGACGATCGACTCGCGGCGCTGGCGATGCTGGATGCGCTTGAGGCGGCCACGCAGCCAGCGCTGCCTCGCCAAGGTGCGCACCGCACAGACGCAATCAGCCAGATGACAGGTACGCGTTCTTGATCTTGATGTAGTGCCTGGCCGAGTAGTAGAGCTTCTCGATTTCGTCGTCGCGCAGTTTGCGCACGCAGCGGGCCGGGTTGCCGAGCCAGAGTTCTCCTTCGCCGACGACCTTGCCCGGTGAGACCACGGCACCGGCGCCGATCATGCTGTGTTTCTTGATCAGCACGCCGTCGAGCACGGTTGCGTTCATGCCGATCAGTACGGCTTCCTGCACCGTGCAGGCATGCAGGATCGCGCCGTGGCCGACGGTCACGTCGGCACCGATCAGCAGCGGGAATCCGCCGGGCGTGTACTGACCGTCGTGGGTGACGTGCAGCACGGCGCCGTCCTGGATGTTGGTTCTCGCGCCGATGCGGATACGGTGGACGTCACCGCGCGCTACCGCGCACGGCCAGATTGACGCATCGTCTTCAAGCTCGACGTCGCCGATGACGACTGCGGCCGGGTCGACGTAGACGTTCAATCCGATGCGCGGCGATACGCCGTTGAAAGGTCGGATGTTCATGGGCTGTGATCCGTTGTGGATTGCGGCGGACGCTAGCACGCTCTGCGCGCACGTAAGCCAACCACTATCCCATCGCGCTCATCGACATGGATGAGGCTGGCAACGATCGCGCGCTTCCGGGCTAAGATGCCGCATGGACGCAGCAACCACGACTGATCTGCCTACCGTGCTCGAACGCCAGCGCGCGGCGTGGCGTGCGAACGTGCCGACGGCGGCGCAGCGCTTGCGCGATCTTGGCTGCCTGCGCGAAGTGTTCAAGCGGCGACTGCCCGGACTGATCGAGGCGATGGCGGCGGATTTCGGTCGGCGTTCGGCGCACGAGTCGCTGCTCACCGACGGCATGACGGTGCTGCACGAGATCGACTACGTGCGTGCGCGCCTGACCCGCTGGATGCGCACGCGCCATCGCCTGGCCGACTGGATCTTCCTGCCGGCACGCACCGAGGTGCAGTTCCGTCCGCTCGGCGTGGTCGGCATCATCGCGCCGTGGAACTATCCGGTGAACCTGTCGCTGGTGCCGCTCGTCTCGGCGCTCGCGGCCGGCAATCACGTGATGCTGAAACCGTCCGAACACACGCCGATCACCTCGGCGTTGCTGCGCGATCTGCTGGCCGAAGTGTTTGCGCCGGAACGCGTGACCACGGTGCTCGGTGATGCCGCGCTGTCGGCGGAATTCGCCGCATTGCCGTTCGATCACCTGTTCTTCACCGGCTCGACCGCGGTCGGCCGCAAGGTCATGGCGGCGGCTGCGCACAACCTCACGCCGGTCACGCTCGAACTCGGCGGGAAGTCGCCGGCGATTGTCGCCGATGGCTATCCGATCGAGGTCGCCGCCGAGCGTATCGCTGCCGGCAAGTTCCTCAATGCCGGTCAGACCTGCATCGCGCCCGATTACGTGCTCGTGCCAGCGCCGCAGCGCGATGCGTTCGTCGCCGCGCTACGTCATTACGTCGACACGCACTATCCGGCGCTGGCCACGTCGCCCGACTATTCGAGCATCATCAACACCGCGCAATGTGATCGCCTGCATGGGCTGGTCGACGAGGCGCGCGCCGCCGGAACCCAGGTGATCACCCTGCCCGACGAGTCCGCGCATGATCGCGCGCAGCGCATCTTTGCGCCGACCCTCGTGCTCGATCCGGCGCCGCAGTTGCGCGTCATGCAGGACGAGATCTTCGGGCCGATCCTGCCGATCATCGGCTACACCGGCATCGACGACGCGATTGCGTTCGTCAACGATCGGCCGCGTCCACTCGCCCTCTACCACTTCGATCGTGACCGCGGGCGCACGCGCAAGGTACTCGGCGCGACGATCGCTGGTGGCGTCACCGTCAACGATGCCGTGCTGCACTTCGCGCAGAGCGCATTGCCGTTCGGTGGCATCGGGCCATCCGGCATGGGCCATTACCACGGTCATGCCGGTTTCCTCGCGTTCTCCAAGCAGATGCCGGTGCTGTTCCAGTCGCGGTTCTCCTCGATGGCGTTGATGCGACCGCCCTACCGCAAGCTCGCCGACTTCGTCACGCGATTCCTCACGCGCTGACGGGTTCACCACGCTTCAGCGCACTGCCGTTATCGTTTGCCGCCTTTCCGTGCACGTGTCGACCTCCCGTCATGAAGAAGTCCGAATACATCCCGGCCCGCCGCGGCGAGCCTGAATCCACCGAAGACCTCAGCAGTCGCATCACGCGCCATTTGATCGACATGCTCGGGCGCGTCCCCGACACCGACGAGTTGCCTGCCGACGACGTCAAGTCCCGCGCCCGCGCGGTGGCGAAGGCGGCCTCGAACAAGGCCGCGCTGGCGGCCGGCACGTTGGCGTTGCCGCCCGGCCCACTCGGTTGGCTGACGATCGTGCCCGAGCTCGTCACGATCTGGCGCATCCAGGCACAGATGGTCGCTGACCTGTCGGGCGTGTATGGCGTCAATGCGCGGCTGACCCGCGAGCAGATGCTGTTCTGCCTGTTCCGGCATGCCGCGGCGCAGGCCGTGCGCGATCTGGTCGTGCGCGTCGGCGGTCGCCTGATCGCCCAGGATGTACCGCTGCGCGTGTTCGAGCGCGTTGCACATACGGTCGGCGCGCGCGTCACCAAGCGCCTGCTCGGCAGCGGCATCTCGCGCTGGCTGCCGATCATCGGCGCGGTCGGCGTCGGTGCCTATGCGTGGTACGACACGCGTCAGGTCGCGCGCACCGCGATTACGCTGTTCAGTGGGAGCCGGCGATCGAGTGTCGACGAGCTGCTCGATGCGCTCGACGTGGTCGACAACAGCGAACTGCCACCTGCCGCGAGCCCGAAGCGCAAGCGCGCCTGATCACCAGCGCAGCAGCAGCACGAGCAGCCCAATCAGGATCGTCCACTTCAAGGCGTAGTAGAGGCGCTTGTGGCGCTTGCGCAACGTCTTGGCGCGCAGGCGCACACTGTAGAAATACTTGAATGCGCGATTGAGCATGCCGGTGCGGTCGCCGTCCTCGTTCGGCGATGCGGCGGCAGCGACGAAGTGGCGTCCGATCCAGCGGTTGAGGGCCGTCGCCCAGCGCGTCGTCATCGGCCGTTCGACGTCGCAGAACAGGATCACGCGCTGTTGCTGAGTCTCGTTTTTCGCCGTGTGGATGTAGGTCTCGTCGAACATCACGCTCTCGCCGTCGCGCCAGCTGTAGCGCGTGCCGTCGACCTTGATGTAGCAACCGTCGTCGTTCGGCGTCTGCAGGCCGATGTGCAGGCGCAGCGATCCGGCGTACGGGTCGCGATGCGGGTGCAGGTAGCTGCCGGGTGGAAGCTCAGTGAACATTGCCGCCTTGATGCTCGGAATCTCGCGCAGCAACTGCGTGGTCACCGGGCACAGCGTGCTCGCCGACGGATGCGCCTCGTCGTACCACTTCAGATAGAAGCGTTTCCAGCCACGCCGGAAAAACGAGTTGAAGCCGACGTCGTTGAACGTATCGGACGCCTTGATCTTCTCGAGTTCGCGCAGTTTCAGCGCCTCGTCGCGCACTTCACGCCAGCGTTCACGCAGCGGCGCGAGTTCGGGGAACAGGTCGGGCTCGACAAACGGCGTATTCGGCACGCGCGAAAACGCATACATGAGGATGTTGATCGGCGCCATGAAGGTTGAATGGTCGGTGATCTGGCGCGTCAGCCGATGGCTTACGCGGCCGCGCAGGTGCACGAAGGCGACGCAACCGAGAAAGCTTCCAAGCAACATCCACTTGATCACGTACCGACTCCATTCCGAGAGCACATTGTGCGCGACACGGCCTCGAGTGCGTGAACGCGAGGAGTCGGAAACGCGCGTTCAGGGCTGCCGCCGCGCCGCCAGCACCAATCGGCGTTTGGCAAGACCCGAAACACAAAATATTCGGTTGACTCGAACAACGTCACCCAATAGCTTGTGTCCGGTCGGTGCCCGCTCAACCACGAGACCATCCGCGGCTGGACCGGCTTAATAGGGAATCCGGTGCGAATCCGGAACTGCCCCGCAGCGGTAAGCGGAAACGAACTCCATTGAATGCACTGGGCCGCAAGGCCTGGGAAGCGTGGAGCTAGGTGGGTACTCGTACCCGGGTCCGCAAGTCCGAAGACCTGCCGACACGCAGCGCCCGTGGCGCGGTCGTCGCGCGTGTTGAGACACGCCCGATCGAACGTCCAAGGCGCGGCGCAGGTAACCGCTTCCGCGGGGAAGCGTGTTGCTGGGCAGGATGCGTCCGTCGCGCCTGTCCCGTGACGCGTTTTCCGTGTAGCGGTACCGAACAGCCCTGTGCGCGGGACGCAGGTCATCGGTACGCCTAGGAGATCCGTCATGCCCCCTCTCGATCCACGCGCCGAAGCCGGCGCCGAGTCCACTGTTGCTCCACCTGCCGCGATGTCGGCGACCGTCGTGAAAGCGGCTGCTGTTGTTTCGGCACAAGCGAGCGAATCAGCGTTCGCGCTGACGCCGCCACACAGCCCCGCGCAGATGCGCGTGACCAAGCGCAACGGCAGC
>JBBSOU010000188.1:0-5470 GCA_038259445.1 Lysobacterales bacterium
CAATCGATGGGCTGCTTTTCGCTCTGGCTTCGGCTTTGGCGCGCAGGATGCGCGCTCCCATGGGGCCCCTATGCCGCGGCGAGTGGGCGGAGAACGGCCCGCAGGGTGGGCGCGAGGGATCGCGCCCAGTTAGCTGCCAGTCCAGGGAGGGACTGTCAGCGAACCCCGGAGCCCGCTCGCGCAGTCGCAGGGCAGGATGCCCGGAGACCGCGGCATCGGGGTGGCCTTCTCTTTGGTTACTTTCTCTTGGCCACTCAAGAGAAAGTGACTCGCTCGCCGAAGGCGAGTGAAAGCCTTGAATCTTCCAGAAAGCGAAACAACCGCAACGTGACGAAAAGCATCACGCCTGAAGGCGTTTCCTACGACAGCACGAACGACAGCACAGTAGGGCGCGACGATTTCGATTCGTCCAGATTGGAAAATGCGGTGCGCGGCGGCGTGCCGAAGAGCATCACCCCTGGCGGCGCTTCCCACGACAGCGGGAGCCATCGGGCATGCGGACGGACTGATCATGCCAATCGTCCTTCGCCCGTCAGGGCGTGTTCGCGGACGAGCATGCGCTGCTCGCGGCGGGCGGCGAGCGAGTCGGAGAAGCGTTCCATGTACAGGTACAGCACCGGCGTGGTGAACAGCGTGATCAGCTGCGACAGCAGCAGGCCGCCGACGATGGCGACGCCGAGTGGCTGGCGCAGTTCCGAGCCGATGCCGGTGCCGAGGGCGAGCGGCAACGCGCCGAACATTGCCGCGGCGGTGGTCATCAGGATCGGGCGGAAGCGCAGCAGTGCGGCCCGGCGGATTGCCGAGCGCGGGTCCATGCCGTCGCGCTGCGCGTCGATGGCGAAGTCGATCATCATGATCGCGTTCTTCTTGACGATGCCGATCAGCAGGATGATGCCGACGATGCCGTCGATCGACAGGCTGAAACCGCACACGGTCAAGGCGAGCAGCGCGCCGACACCGGCCGGCGGCAGGGTCGAGATGATCGTGATCGGATGGATGTAACTTTCGTAGAGCACGCCGAGCACGATGTAGATGACTACCAGCGAGGCGAGTATCAACAGCACTTCGTCGATCATCGAGGCCGAGAACTCGGCGGCCTTGCCGATATAGTTGCCGCGTACCTGCGGTGGCATGTCGATGCCGGCCTCGACCTCGTCGAATGCGCGTACCGCGTCGGACAACGAGTATCCGGCGGCGAGATTGAACGAGATCGTCACGGCCGGCAGCTGGTTCTGGTGGCTGATCACGAGCGGCGCATTGATGACTTTTGCATCGACCAGTGACGCCATCGGAATCGTGCCGCCGCCACCGAGCGCGATGCCGGTGTTGCCGGTGGCGCCGATGCCACTTGGCGTCGCCGAGTTGCTCGAGGTGACCTGGCCGAGCGTCGTCGCATTGCTGCCGATCAGCGCACCGTTGCCACTGCCGCGCACGGTCAGGCGATTGAGCAGGTCGGCACTCGTGCGGTACTTCGGGTCGACTTCGAGGACCACGCGATACTGGTTGAGCTGAGTGAAGATCGTCGAGATCTGGCGCTGGCCGAATGCCGAGTACAATGTGTCGTTGATGGTCTGGATCGGCACACCGAGACGGCTGGCCTGGTCACGGTTGATCTGCAGGTCGAGCTGCAGGCCATCGGCGGCGAGGTTGTTGTCGACGTCGGCGAGTTCGGGGCGCTGTTGCAGCGCCGCCGTCATGCGGTTGGCGAATACGCTCAGTTCCTCGGCGTTGACGTCGGTCAGCGCGTACTGGTATTCGGTCGGCGCGATACGATTGTCGAGTGCGATGTCCTGCACCGGCTTGAGGTACAGCGCGACGCCCGGGATCGTTTCGATCGTGCGCTGCAGGCGCGGCAGGATCTCGGCCAGCCCGCCACGTTCGCCACGCGGCTTGAGCACGATGTTGAGCTGGCCCTGGTTGAGGGTCGGGTTGATCGAGCCGGCGCCGATGAAGGCGGCAACCCCATCGACGGCCGGATCGGCGCGCAGTGCTTCGGCAACGCGAATCGTGCGATCGAGCATGGCCGGGAACGCGATCGTCTCGTCGGCCTGCACGACACCGGTGATCATGCCGGTGTCCTGGTCGGGCAGCAGGCCCTTCGGCATCAGGATGAACAACACGACGGTCAATGCAACGGTCGCCGTCAGCACGATCATCGTGAACTTCTGGTGCGCGAAAACCCAGTCGAGACAGCTGGCGTAGGTATCGACGAGGCGATTCCACCAGCCGCCGCCCTTGCCGTGCTTGCCGCTGTCGGCATCGTGCTCCTCGCTCGGTGCGTTCTCGCGGCGCAGCAGGTAAGCGCACATCATTGGCGTCAGCGTCAGCGATACCACCATCGAGATGCCGACCGCGATCGACAGCACCACGGCGAATTCCTTGAACAGGCGTCCGGTCACGCCCGGCATGAGCAACAGCGGCAGGAACACGGCGATCAGCGAGACGGTCAGCGAGAGCACCGTGAAGCCGATTTCCTTCGCGCCTTTTTCGGCCGCGACTTTCGGGTCGTCGCCTTTCTCGAGATATCGCACGATGTTCTCGATCATGACGATCGCATCGTCGACGACGAATCCGGTGGCGACGGTCAGCGCCATCAGCGAGAGGTTGTCGAGCGAATAACTTGCAAACGCCATCAGCGCGAACGTGCCCATGATCGACAGCGGCACCGCCACGCTCGGGATGATCGTCGCCCAGACGCGGCGCAGGAACACGAAGATCACCGCGATGACAAGACACACGGTCAGCACCAGCGTGAATTCGACGTCGTCGACCGAGGCGCGGATGGTGATCGTGCGATCGGCGAATACATCGAGATTGACGTTGGCCGGCAGCTGCGCACGCATCTCCGGCAGCAAAGCCTTGATGCTGTCGACCGTCTGCACGATGTTGGCGCCGGGTTGACGGCGGATGTCGAGCAGCACGGCCGGTTTGCCGTTCGCCCACGCGGCCAGCTGGTCGTTCTCCACGCCGTCGATGACGGTGGCGACATCGGACAGGCGCACCGGCGCCGTGCCCTTGTAGCTGACGATCGTGTTGCGGTAACCCTCGGCATCGGTGAGCTGGTCGTTGGCGCCGATGGTGAAGGACTGCGCGGCACCGTCGATCGTGCCCTTCGGTCCATTGACGTTGGCCTGGGTCAGCGTCGAGCGGACGTCCTCGATGGTCAAGCCCTGGTTGGCGATCGCGGCGGGATCGACCTGGATGCGCACGGCCGGTCGCACGTTGCCGGCGATGCTGACGAGGCCGACACCGGCGACCTGCGAGAGCTTCTGCGCGAGGATCGAGTCGGCGTAGTTGTTGACCTCGCGCAACGGCAGCGCGTCCGAACTCATCATCAGGGTCAGGATCGGCGCGTCGGCCGGATTGACCTTGTTGTAGACCGGCGGATACGGCAGGTTGTTCGGCAGCGTGCCACGGCCGGCATTGATGGCGGACTGCACGTCCTGCGCGGCGGCATCGATGTCGCGGTCCATGTTGAACGTGAGCAGGATCGTCGACAGTCCAGCCGACGAATCCGAGGTCATCATGGTCAAACCGGAAATCTGCCCGAACTGGCGTTCGAGCGGCGTTGTCACCAGCGACGCCATCGTCGTCGGCGACGCACCGGGATACTGGGTGGTGACCTGGATCGACGGCGCGTCGATGTCCGGCAGCGCCGACACCGGCAACAGGCGGTAGCCCATGATGCCGAGCAGCAGCACCGCCGCCATCAGCAGCGAGGTCGCGATCGGTCGGCGGATGAAGAGAGTCGAGAAGCCCAAGGTCGTATTTCCTGATGCAGCGACGGCTGCACATTGTTTCTGTCGACGCTTTCTGTCGACACAGCGGCGATTTGCCGGATGCGCCAACTAACGTGAAGCCAGCGCAGTCCTCACTGAATCGAACATTCCGAAGCTTGCCTCACGTCATCCCGGCGAACGTCGGGAACCAATGATTTTTCCGCCTCTCGGGGCGCTGGATCCCGGGTTGCGCCGCGGTGACGGCAAACGATGCCACGTTCGATTCGCATGACTCGCCCTTCGCAGCACCCACAGCGTCGGCGACCGAAGCCTCAACCCGCCGGTCGCGATCGTTTCGCCTCGCCTTCCGGCGCCTTGGCCGGCTCGGCCACTTCGCCGGGTGCGAGTACGCGCACCTTGCTGCCGGTCTTGAGGCGGAACTGGCCCTCGGTGACGACGCGATCACCCACATTGAGTCCGCTCGCGATCAGCACCTCACCGCCATCGACAAGCCCGCCGCTGACCACCTGCTGCATCCTGACCGACTCGTCGCCCTGCACCAGCCAGGCGTATTCGCCGTCGGGGCCCTGCTGGATGCCGGTCGACGGCACCACGATGCCGCCTTCGACATTGCGCACCTGCAGGCGCACGTTGACGAACTCGCCCGGCCACAGCTTGCGGTCGTCGTTGGCGAACTCCGACTTGAGCTTGAACGTCGCCGTCGAGGTGTCGATCGTGTTGTCGATGACCTTGAGTACACCCTCGGCGATCGGCGTCGTGTCGTTGCGCGACAGCGCCAGCACCTTGAGCGGCGTGGCGTCGGCTTCGCGGACCTTGGCCATGTCCTGCTGCGGCAGGTTGAACATGACGTTGAGCGGTCGCACCTGCGTGAGCACGACGATGCCGGTGCCGTTGGCCTGCACGAGGTTGCCGACGTCGACCTGGCGGATGCCGGCCAATCCATCGATCGGCGCGACGATGCGCGTGAACGACACTTGCGTGCGCGCATTCTTGATCGCGGCATCGTCGGAAGCGACGATCGCTTCCTGCTGGCGCACGATCTGGCGCTGGTTCTCGAGATCCTGCGCGGAGACGAACTTCTTCTCGATCAGGTCGTCGTAGCGCTGCAAGGTGCTGCGCGACGCGGCCAGTTGCGCCTCGTCCTGACGCTTCTTGGCCAGCGCCTGGTCGAGCGCGGCCTGGTACGTGCGCGGATCGATCTCGGCGAGCAGGTCGCCCTTCTTCACTTCCTCGCCTTCATCGAAGTGCACGGCGAGCAGTTGGCCGCTGACCTGCGCGCTGACGGTGACCGTGTTGAGCGCCTGCACGGTACCGAGCGCGGTCAGGAACAACGGCACGTCCTTCGCCACGGCCGGCACCGCCGTCACAGGAATCGGCGCATCGCCGGCACCGCGCGCGCGATCCGGGGCATCACCGCCCGATCCGAGATAGCGCCAGCCGATCAGGCCGGCCACAACCACCACCACTGCAACACCGATCCACTTGCCGCGCGACATGCGCTGTTCCTTGTTCCAGGAGTTTGGCTACTGCGCCAAGCGGCGCCTTGCTCGCGCGACGCAGCCGCACGCCCGGACCGGAGTCCGGACGCGAGGCTCGACGCGCCACACAGCGCCTATGATCACCCGATCCGCGTCCTCGCGCTGCATGCTGGGAGTCATGGCGGCGCGTAAAGATTCCTCAAGCCGGTGGAATGCGACCAGAATCGGGCGGCGGGGCCCGGTCGGGGACGA
>JBBSOU010000189.1:0-5466 GCA_038259445.1 Lysobacterales bacterium
AAGCGCGTCTACTCGACGCGCAGCGCGTCCCGCTTCATGGCGCGCTGCTGTTCCTGTGGCAGGCGCCAGTTGTTTTCGAAGAGCGCCGGCTCCCACGATCCGTAGGTCGGGTTCGGCAACACGAACCAGCGTTCGCCGATCCAGTCGAGGTAGGGCTTCACTGCGGCGCGCCGTCCGTCCAGCGTGTTGAGCGGCGTCTCAACGAAATCGCCGATCTGGTCGCCGACCTGCATGAGCACGCGATGGCTGCGCGAGATGAGTTCGCGGCGACAGCCTTTTTCGCTGCCTTCCTGATCGCAACCGCTGACCATCGTGCCGAGACCGAGGAATACCTCGCGACCGCCGTCGACCGGAAAGCCGAGCGCGCGCAGATTGGCGAGCGTCACATCGCGCAGGTCCTGCGCGCGGTTGGAGAGATAGAACACAGTGACGCCCTTGCTCGACGCATCGCGCGTGAACTCGAGCGCGCCGGGCACGCCCTCGGCGCGCTGCTCGCGACACCATTCGGCCCAGGTCGCCTCATTGAAAGTGGATCCCTCGCGCACCAGCCGCGCCTGATAGGGCGAGTTGTCGAGGATCGTCTCGTCGACGTCGACGATGATCGCGGGCTTCAGCCCGGCCACCGGCGACTTGCGTTCTCCACTCGGCAGCGCCTCCCAGGCCGGGTCGGCAAGCGCCCTGGCCAGATGTGATTGCGCCGCGCGATAGGCCTGCCGATAGATCAGTTCGCGCTCGATCGAGGTCTGGGTCCATGCGACCGCGTTCAGATTGTCGTTGGCGGCGACAGCAGTCGCGGCCGGCGCCGCAATGGACGGTGAAGGTGCGGCGGGATCACGCACCGCCGTGGACGCACAGCCCGCACATGAAACCAGCGCGACGACGAGCATCAGTGAACTTCTGGACATCGATTCCTCCGTACAGGATGGGCCGGTTGCCCATGCCCGGCAAAGTCTACGGCACGCAGATGACGACACGGACTGGCGCCCGTGCGCCCTGCCTGACAGACTGCGCGCCGCCCACCGCATCGAATCCGTCATGTCGCTTCCGACCATCAGTTCTCCCTCGCGACTGACGTTGGCGAGCTATGCCCTCGCGGCACTCTCACTGTGGGTCGTGCTGCATTTCTCGCTGCTGCCGGCCCTGCTCGCGGGCCTGCTCGTGTATGCGATCGTCAATGCACTCGCGCCCGTGCTGCAACGTCATCTGCCCGGCGCACACGCCCACTGGCTGATCGTCGCCCTGCTCGCGGTCGTCGTGGTCGGCCTGCTGACGCTCGCGATCGTCGCGGCGATCGGCTTCCTCGGTAGCGAACACGGTAATCCGGCGATGTTGTTCGAACGACTGACGCCGGTGATCGAGCGCGCCCGCGCGCAGTTGCCCGCTTTCATCGAGGACTATCTTCCGGCGAACGCACAGGGGATGCGCGAGGCCGTGATGGAATGGTTGCGTGTGCATGCCTCGCAGTTGCAACTGGCCGGCAAGAACGCCGTGCGCGTGATCGTGCAGTTGCTGATCGGCATGGTTCTCGGTGCCATGCTGGCGCTGCACAGCGCACGCCAGTGGCCGGCGAGTGCGCCGTTGACCACCGCGCTCAGCGCCCGTTGCTTCAATCTGGTCACCGCGTTCCACGACATCGTGTTCGCGCAGGTCAAGATTTCCGCGCTCAACACCTTGTTCACCGGCATCTTCCTGCTGATCGTGCTGCCGCTGTTCGGGGTCAACCTGCCGCTGGCGAAGACGCTGGTGGTGGCGACGTTCGTGTTCGGCCTGCTGCCGGTGATTGGAAACCTGATCTCGAACACGCTGATCTTCGTGATCGGCCTGTCGGTGTCGTTGTGGGTGGCGGTCTCGGCGCTGGTGTTCCTGATCGTGATCCACAAGCTCGAGTACTTCCTCAATGCGCGCATCATCGGCACGCAGATCCGATCGCGCGCGTGGGAGCTGCTCATTGCGATGCTGGCTATGGAGGCGATTTTCGGCCTCGCCGGCGTGATCGCCGCGCCGATCTACTACGCCTACCTCAAGCGCGAGCTCGAAGCGACGCGCTTGATCTGAGCTTCGCGGCAGTGCTCATTTTTCACCGAACAACGCGGCGAGCTTGGCCAGGCTCGAGCTCGCCACGTCCTTGCGCTGAACTTCGTCCTGTTCTGCATCGCGTCCGGACCAGTGCAGGTCGGCGGCCGGCAGTTCGGAAAGGAATCGGCTCGGTTCGTTGTTGAGGATCTCGCCGAAGCGACGCTTGCGCCGCGCGAAAGTCAGCGCGAGGTGTTCCTTGGCGCGCGTGATGCCGACATACATGAGGCGGCGCTCCTCGTCGAGCCGGCCTTCCTCAACGCTGCTTTCGTGCGGCAGCGAACCATTCTCGACGCCGACAATGAACACATGGCGGAACTCGAGGCCCTTGGCCGAATGCAGCGTCATCAGGCGCACGGCATTTCCCGGGTCATCGCGGTCGCCGTGGGTGAGCAGCGCGAGCTGTGCGGCGAGGTCACCGGCAGCGTTGTTCTTCTGCATCGCGCGGAACCAGTCCGACAGCTCCTTGAGATTCTCGACGCGCCGCGCGCGCAGTGCAGGTTCCCTGATCTGCGTGCCGATGTGATCGACATAGCCGGTACGCGCGATCAACTCGTCGACGAGATCAGCTGCAGCCAGTCGTTCCGCGCGCTGTGCAAGCTCGCGGATGAGCGTCACGAAGCCATCGAGCGCCGCCGCCGGACGCGCGCTGAGCTGGTTGAGAATGGTGTCGTTCTGCGCAGCGCGCAGCATCGAAAGATGGCGCGTGCCAGCCAGCGTGCCGAGCTTCTCGAGCGTGGTCGCGCCGATGTCGCGGCGCGGGATATTGACGATGCGCAGGAACGCCGCGTCGTCATCGGGATTGTTGATCAGGCGCAGGTAGCCGAGCAGGTCCTTGACCTCGGCGCGCTCGAGGAACGCCGTGCCACCGGTCAGGTGGTAAGGCACGCGAGCGAGGCGCAAGGCCTTCTCCAGCGGACGTGATTGATGGTTGCCGCGATAGAGGATCGCGAACTCGTTCCAGCGTGCCTTGTGCTTCTCGGCCAGGTGCACGATTTCGCCGGCGACGCGATCGGCCTCGTGCTCGTCATCGCGGCATTCGAGCACGCGGATCGGCGCACCTTCGGCCTGCTCACTCCACAGTTTCTTCTCGAACAGATGCGTGTTGTTGGCGATCAGGGCGTTGGCCGCGCGCAGGATGCGGCGACCGCAGCGATAGTTCTGTTCGAGCTTGATGACCTTCAATGCGGGATAGTCGCGCGACAGTTCGCTCAGGTTTTCCGGATTGGCGCCGCGCCAGGCGTAGATGCTCTGGTCGTCGTCACCGACTGCAGTGAATGCGCCGCGTGACCCAGCCAGTGCGCGCACCAGGCGGTACTGCGCGGTGTTGGTGTCCTGGTACTCGTCGAGCAGCAGGTAGCGGATACGTTCCTGCCACGCCGCGCGTGCATCGTCCTCGGCCTCGAGTATCGCCAGCGGCAGGCGGATCAGGTCATCGAAATCGACCGCATTGAACGCGACGAGCCGTTTCTGGTACGCCGCATAGATGTCGGCCGCTTCGCGCTCGCGCGGCGCGCTGGCCCGTTGCGCCGCCTGTTCCGGCGTCAGCCCTTCGTTCTTCGCCCGCGACAGCAACGACTGCAGCGCATAAAGCGCATCGTTCTTGATGCCCTTCGGCGCCAGTTCCTTGATCAGACCCTGCGAGTCATCCGCATCGAGCACCGAGAAGCCGCGGCGCAAGCCGGCTCGCGCGTGCTCGATCTGCAGGAACTTGAGGCCGAGCGCGTGGAATGTGCACACGGTCAGGCCTTCCGCGCTCGGACCGCTGACGAGTTTGCCGACACGTTCGCGCATCTCGCGGGCGGCCTTGTTGGTGAACGTGATCGCGGCGATCTTGGCTGCGGAAAGACCTTTCCGCTTGACCAGATGCGCTATCTTCTCGGTGATCACGCGCGTCTTGCCCGAGCCCGCGCCGGCGAGCACCAGCAGCGGTCCGTCGCAGTATTCGACTGCGGCACGTTGTGGAGGGTTGAGCATGTGGGAAGCAGGGAATAGGGGTTAGGGGCGAGGGCGCGTGGACGGGATTGCTCGGGTTGCGAATTCTCGCAAGCGGAGTCTGCGATGTGCGAGCATTTCACCACACGCCGCTCGTCAAAGTCCGGTTGTCGCGCCCTCGCCCCTCGCCCCTAACCCCTTCGCTCTCATGGCCAAACTCTACTTCTACTACTCGGCCATGAATGCCGGCAAGACCACCACGCTGTTGCAGAGCGCCTACAACTATCACGAGCGCGGCATGCGCACGCTGATCCTGACACCGAAGCTCGACGTGCGTGTCGGCGAAGGCGTGGTTGCGTCGCGCATCGGGCTCAAGGCCAACGCAGTGACGTTCACGCGTGACGACGATCTGCTGGCGCGCGTCGATGCCGACATCGCGGCGCGCGGGCGACTCGACTGCGTGCTCGTCGACGAGGCGCAGTTCCTTGCCCGTGCGCAGGTCTGGCAGCTCACCGATGTCGTCGACAAGCGACGCATTCCGGTGCTCGCCTACGGCCTGCGCACCGATTTCCGCGGCGAACTGTTCGAAGGCAGCCAGTACCTGCTGGCCTGGGCCGACAATCTCATCGAGATCAAGACGATCTGCCACACCGGCGCGAAGGCGACCATGGTCGTGCGCGTCGATGAGCATGGTCGCGCGGTCACCGACGGTCCGCAGGTCGAGATCGGCGGCAACGAGCGCTACGTGTCGGTCAGCCGCGCCGAGTTCAAGAAGATCGTCGACGGCGAGGGACGCATCGAACTGCAGCAGTCGATCCTGCCGCTGTGATCCTGGCGATTCAGTGCTGGCAGCGCGGGCAGTAGAACGTCGAGCGCTGACCGAGCACGATCACGCGGATCGGCGTGCCGCAGACCTTGCACGGTTCGCCGGCGCGTCCATAGACGTGCAGCTCCTGCTCGAAGTAGCCGGGCACGCCGTCGGGTGAGATGAAGTCGCGCAGCGTGGTGCCGCCGCGGCCAATCGCGTAGGCGAGGATGGCCTTGATCGATAGCGCGAGCCGCTCGAAGCGTTCTCGCGAGACCGAACCGGCTCGTCGTTTCGGATGGATGCGCGCGGCGAACAGGGCCTCGGCCGCATAGATGTTGCCGACGCCGACCACGATCGCCTGATCCATGATGAAGGTCTTCACGGCCGCAGAACGCCCGCGCGCATGCAGCCACAGATGCGCGCCATCGAACGCGTCCGACAAGGGCTCGGGGCCGAGGCCAGCCAGCAAGACGTGGGTTGTCCCTGCTGGCTGCCAGAGCAGGCTGCCGAAGCGGCGCGGATCGGTGAAGCGCAGGATGCGACCGGAGTCGAGGTGCCAATCATAGTGGTCGTGCAATCCGATCGCCGCGCCGGTATCGAGTACGCGCAGGCTGCCCGACATGCCGAGATGCATGACCGCACTGCCGGCG
>JBBSOU010000190.1:0-5256 GCA_038259445.1 Lysobacterales bacterium
CGAAAGCGGGAACGAACTGGTCGATATCCGCGGCCGATCTTCGTGCAATGAGCGTCCGTTCGCTGACGATCGATCCGACGACGGCGGTGTCGCCAACTTCGACCGTGGTGTATGCAACCGGCCAAGGCACGCTGGTGTCGAATGCCTATGCCAATGCGGGACTCTGGAAAAGCGTGGACGGCGGATACAGCTGGACCGACATCCAGTCCGGCATCCCGTCCAGCGCCCAAGGCCCTGCGCTCGGTCTGGTGCGCGCGCTGGCGCTGGACCGGCGCTCCTGCGCGAATCCGCCACCGGCACCGGCGCCGTGCGTGGACGGCCCGCTGTCCACGCTTTATGCGACCAGCAACGGCGTCGGCACCGTCGAAACCTTTCGCATCATCAAGAGCACCGACGGTGGCGAGCAATGGACTGATGTCGACGGATTGCCGCAGCGCCTGTCGGCGAATGGAGTCACCCAGCTGATTAGGCCACTGCCGATCGTCGTCGATCCAAACGATTCCGAACGCTTGTATGCAGGAAGTTTCGCGACCGTGGTGGGCGGCACGGCGACGATCGCCAACGGCGTCTTCCGCAGCACGGATGGCGGCGCAAACTGGAGCCTGCAGAGCGCGGGGCTGCCACTGCGCGCAGGCTCCGCGCAGACACATTTCGACGTCTACGCACTTGCCATCGACCCGCAGATTCCGGGTTTGCTGTGGGCGTCCACGATCGAGACCGGTGTTGCAGGCGTGCCGAGCCGCATCTTCCGAACCACCGACGGCGGCAACCAGTGGCTGCCGTCGAGCCAGGGCGTAACCGGCGGCGACGTTCGCCAGTTGGTTGTCGACTCGGCCACCCCGGGCACGCTCTACGCCGCCGCCAGCGGCACCACGGCAGCACCGGCTGGCGTCTACCGATCCCGCGATGGCGGAGCCACATGGCGCTCGATCAGTGTCGGGCTTCACCACCGCGGTGCACTCGCGGTGACCATCGATCCCCTCGATCCCGCACGCCTGTACGCGGGTACGGGCGCGGGCGTCTTCGCTCTCGATCAGCAGGTCGACGTCGATCTCGATGGCATTTCCGATGCGGTGGAGGCCGCAGGTCCGAACAACGGCGACAGCAACGGGGACGGCGTCCCCGATTTCACGCAGGCGCATGTCGCTACGTTCGACCATTCGGCAAGTTCGGGACGCTGGATGCGTTTAGGAACGCCGTCGACGGCGGGCGCGGGTGAGTACATCACGATCGCCGTAGAGAACAGCTCGCCGGGCTCGTGCGCGCAACTCGTCGACGTCCAGGCGGTTTCGCCGGACTATCGGTCGGGGGATGGCTCGGGCAGGAATCGGTTCGACCATGCACTCCCACTCGTACGATTCGAAATCCTCGATTGCCCTAGCGCCGGCGTCGTCGTCACCCACCAAGGTAGCGCGGTTGACGCCTCGGCACGGTTCCGATTCCACGGGCCGTCGCAACCAGGCAGCGACGATCTGCGCTGGCGTACGTTCGACGAACGCGCGACGCGCATCGATGCGCAATCATGGCGATTGCAACTCGATGCCGGTGCGTTCGGCAGCTATCGACCAGCAAGCGCGGGCTCAATCCTGTTCGAAGGCGGCGTCGGTTCCGATCGGTTGTTCGCGGACGGTTTCGATTGATCGACGCACGATCGAATCCCGTTTCGGCGCGCTCGCGATCGAGCCGTCGCATCTGGATCTGACGCACGAACAAAAATGTTCAATTCAGAACAGGTTGCCCTGCGCCGACGCAGCGCGCGGCACGGCGAACTTTGCAGTGTCGAGATCGAGATCGCGCGTGCGGTTGATGCCGAGTTTGCGGCAGGCGAGGTCGAAGCGCTGGCGCAGCAGTTCTGCGAACACGCCTTCGCCGCGCATGCGCGAGCCGAAGCGTGCGTCGTTGTCACGGCCGCCGCGCATCTGCTGGATCAGGCTCATGACATGGTCCGCGCGCTCGGGGACATGCAGCGCGAGCCATTCGCGGAACAGGGTTTTCACTTCGTGCGGCAGGCGGATGATCGTGTAACCGGCATGGCGTGCGCCGCCAGCTGCGGCGCGCTCGAGAATGTCTTCGAGATGGCGATCGGTCACGGCCGGAATGATCGGCGCGACGAGCACGCCGCACGGCACGCCAGCCGCGTTGAGGTTGGCGATTGCTTCGAGTCGTCGATGCGGCGCGCTCGCGCGTGGCTCGAGCGTACTGGCCAGGCGATGGTCGAACGAGGTCACCGACAGGAACACGTGCACCAGACGATCGCGTGCCATCGGCGCGAGCAGATCGATGTCGCGCTCGACCAGCGCATTCTTGGTGATGATCGTGAGCGGATGTCGGTGCTCGGCCAGCACCTCAATGATCTGGCGCGTGATCCGATGCTCGCGCTCGATTGGCTGGTAAGGATCGGTGTTGGCACCGAGGTTGATCGGCGAGCACACGTAGTTTTTGCCCGCGAGTTCGGCACGCAGGCGCTCGGCGGCGTTGGTCTTGGCGAACAGCTTGGTCTCGAAATCGATGCCGGAAGAAAGGTTGAGGTAGGCATGCGAAGGCCGCGCGTAGCAGTAGATGCACCCGTGCTCGCAACCACGGTACGGATTGATCGAGTGCGTGAACGGCACGTCGGGCGAATCGTAGTGGCTGATGATCGAACGCGCGCGCTCGGTCGTGACCGTGGTTTGCGGACGCGACGGCGCATCGTCTTCGCGATACCAGCCGTCATCTTCGATGGTGCGCGCGAGCGCCTCGAACCGCCCCTCGCGATTCGACCCTGCGCCGCGGCCCTTGATGCGGGCCGGTCGGGTCAGGTCATCGGGATCGTGTGCAGCCATCAACGCAGTATCACGCGTGTCGTCTCACCATGCGTGACGGGTGCGTTGGACGGTGCAGTGCGAGAAACGAAGTCCGCATCGCCTACGCGTTGCGAACCCTCATTTTTCGGAGATGATCGTCGCCTGGCGGGCCGAGAGCTTCCATTTGCCGTCGACAGGTTCCCACAGATCGGTGAAGCGACGGCGAACCTGCATGTCCTTGCCTTTCGGAACGACCACTTCGCCGCCCATCAGCAGGACGAAGCGATCGCGCATGCCGGCATACTCGATGGTTCGCTCGTAGCGGTCGTAACTGATGTTTCCAGCAGCATTGCGGGCGACGGCAGCGCCGGGCCTGGAAATCGCGTTCTGCGGATTGTTGACGACCAGATCCTTGCCCATCACGGCGGCGAACTGCGCGCGGTCGTCAGTGACCAGCGCCTTGTCGAGCCGCTCGACGATGGCGATGACTTCGGCGATGCGCGCGTCGTTCGCCGCCGCCTTTGTCTCGTCGTTGGCAAGAAGCACTTGCGCGTTGGCGGTCGACGACAGCGCGAGAACTGCGCACACGATGATGCTTCGAACACGTCCGTTCATGACGAATCCTCTTGTGAACGGCGAGCCTAGCACGCGATTGTTCGTCGAGTAGCCGCAGCAACGAAACCTTGCACGCGCGTAGCGGAAACCGCGCACATTGATGCTTTTTGCGACATCGCGAACATCGTCCATGAGCGCGCGACGCGTCAGTCACCGAAGCCATCGCGGAACAGTGCCACGCGGAAGAGGTGGTCCCAGACCGGATCGTAGCCGGGGCTGCCGTCGACATTGATCGGCAGGCTACCGTCGACGACGACCGCGGCATGGAAATTCCCGCTCGGGATGTCGGTGCGCGAACTGCTCAGCCGATTGGAGCGCCAGTCCGCCGGCGCGACGAGGTCGATGTCCTGCAGCGGCCCGCCCTGATCGAGGCCGAGTACATCCTGGGTGATCTGGAAAAACGCGAAGTTCGGATCCTGCTGATGGACGAAGCCGTACAGTCCCGTCGGTTCGATGCGTAGCGGTCGCAACAGCCAGTCGGCGACGCCGGAGCCCTGCACGAAATCGCCAGGGCCGCCGAACAGGATTCCGCCGACCAGCGCGAACTCCTGCGCCAGATAGGCCACGTGTCCTGCTCCCTGACTGTGGCCGCCGGCAACGATGCGCGACCAGCGTGGCGCATCGGCGTCCAGAAAGCGCTGCCAGTTTTCCTGCGGATACACATCGCGCAAGGTGATCAGCAAGCGCGACAGGCGATAGATAACGCCATTGCTGGCATCGACGTCGACGAGCGGACTGGCGTCGATTCCGAACAGTCGCTCGGCGCGGATCGCACCCGGTGCGGACGCATCGGTCGACCCGCTGGTGAGCACCTCGACACTCGGCCAGTTCGGATAGGCAATCGATACCGCGTGAAAACCGCGCGCGGCGGCGAAGCGAATCACCTGCTGACTGTTCTCGGGCAATCCACCGCTGCCAACCAGGTGCACGTACAGAAAGCCATTTGCATGGTCGGCATCGACCGCAACGAAGTGACGCAGATCGCGCAGATTCGCTCCGGGCAGTTCGAGCAGCGGGCGGATGCCGGGCCCGGTTGCGACTGGATCAACGAAATCGGTGCGCACCTGCGCGCTTGCTGCATTGACGAAGAGGACCAAGAGCAGGGAAAGCCGGTGAAAATGATTTCGGCGCATGCGCATTGTCGGTCTGTTCGAAGCGTGGGATGGTTACTGCAACGCCCGTGTGACGAAAGCGTTGACCGCAGCGGATCGCACCCTCGCCAGAGCCTGGCGTTCGGTACCTGCGGGAAAGGCATCAGGGCTGAAGTCCGTCCCACGAATCCGGAGTCCTCTGCAAACTTCAGCTTCCTCCCACAACTTCTGGTTCCCCCCGGCAGCAGCCACGCGCACTGCTTGGGATTTTGTGGGAGCGACTTCGGTCGCGATGCCTTTCTTCACGCGGGTACGGACGAATCGGAACTCAAGTCCCTCCCACAAGGCCAAACTTCTCCCACAGGGCGGCGAGCTGCCTGTGTTTTTGTAGGAAGCGACGCAATGGCGAAGGTTGCCGCCACGCGCGAGTCTGGCAGCATGTCGCCAACACCGCAGAGGGTATCGACATGTCCGAGCACCGGATCTTCTCGACCTCGTTCGCTTCCGTCTATCCGATGTATGTTCAGAAAGCCGAACGCAAGGGCCGCACGAAGGACGAAGTCGATGACGTGATCTGCTGGCTGACCGGCTATGACGAAGCCGGACTGCAGCGCCGGATCATGGACAAAACCGACGTCCGCGCGTTCTTTGCCGACGCACCTGCACTGCATCCCAACCGCCACCTGATCACGGGCGTGGTCTGCGGCATCCGCGTCGAGAACGTCGAGGACCCGCTGATGAAGAACATCCGCCTGCTCGACAAGCTC
>JBBSOU010000191.1:0-5197 GCA_038259445.1 Lysobacterales bacterium
GCTGCCTACTGTTTCGTCGCGATCGACGAACCGCACGTTCTCGCGGACGCGTTGCGTGAGCGTGCCGCGCGCGACGGGTTGTCCGGAACCGTGCTGGTCGCGCACGAGGGCATCAATTTTTTCCTCGCCGGCGAAGGTCACGCGATCGATGCCTTCATCGATCACCTGCGCGCCGATGCGCGCTTCGCGGCGATGCCGGTCAAGCGCAGCATGAGCGCAGTGCAGCCGTTTGCGCGGCTCAAGGTCAAGGTCAAGCGCGAAATCATCAGCTTCCGCCAGGAGAACGCCGCACCGTTGCAGGGGCGCGCGCGCGCTGCCTCATCCGCACAGCTCGCGCAGTGGATCGCCGATGGCGTCGATGACGAGGGGCGGCGAATCGTCCTGCTCGATACACGCAATGCGGAAGAGGTGCATCACGGCACGTTCAACGGTGCGGTGACGTTGCCGATTGCACGGTTCGGTGAGTTTCCCGCCGCGGTGGCGACGCTGCGCGACGCGCTCGCCGATGCAACCGTGGTCAGCTTCTGCACGGGCGGCATCCGTTGCGAAAAGGCTGCGCTGTGGATGCAGGCCAACGGCTTCGACAATGTCTGGCAGCTCGATGGCGGCATACTCGGGTATTTCGAGCAGGTCGGTGACTTCGGCTACACGGGCCGCTGTTTCGTCTTCGACGAGCGCGTCGCACTCGACAGTGCGTTGGCACCGTTGCGCGATGCCCCCGCGTGCGCCAAACGTGCACCAACAAGCCTGGAGCTGAAATGATCGAACGTCATGACATCGGGCCGCGCATGTCGGAAATGGTTGTGCACAACGGCACAGCGTACCTCGCCGGGCAGGTCGCCGACGACGGCACGGCCGACATCGCCGGACAGACGCACCAGGTGCTGACCGCTATCGATTCGTTGCTTGCACGCGCGGGCAGCGACAAGTCGAAGATCCTGCGCGCACAGATCTTTCTTCTCGATTTGGCCGATTTCTCGGCCATGAACGCCGTGTGGGAGTCATGGGTCGTGCCGGGCCACACGCCGGCGCGCGCGACCGTGCAGGCAGCGCTGGCAAACCCGCAGTGGAAGGTCGAGATTGTCGTCACGGCGGCGATCTGATCGCGCGTCGATATGTTTCACCCGCGGCGCTTTAATGCTGCGTAAAGCTTCGCGCTGTTAGACCGGTAGCGCTGATCGTGGACAGAGCGATCGGATCGACTCCCGCATTCCCGCGAACTGGAGATACGACATGAGCCCTGCACCATCGCGCAAGACCAAGGCGCCGGCGAAAACCAAGGCCGCTGCAGCGAAGAAGCCGGCGGCCCGTTCATCGGCTGCGGCCCCGAAGTCTGTGGCAACGAAAAAGTCGTCGCTGACGAAGAAAGTGACGGCGACGAAGAAAGTGGTCGCGACACGCAAGGCCGGCAGCGCCTCGGCAGGGAAGTCGGCAGCCGCATCGCGCAAGCCTGCAGCGAAGAAAGCGGTTGGCAAACCCGCTGCGAAGGCAGCCGTGAAAAAGGCAGCGGCAAAGAAGCCGTTGGCGAAGACCGTGGCGAAAAAAACCGCGACGAAAAGGCTCGCAGCGAAAAATCCGGCGATCAAGAAGGTGACGAAGAAGTCCGCGGCCGCATCGTCTGCGAGCGCAAAGCCGAAAGCCGGAAAGACATCGATGCCGAAGCGCATCGTGTCGAACGCGTCGAGACCACGGGCAATCGCCGATGGTCGAAAGTCCGACGCGGCGAAAAAGCCGTCGATGGCCAAGCCCTCGCCTGCAAAGACCGTGGCTCAGTCGAAGCCACCGCGCAAGGCGTCCGCTGCGGTGGCCAAGCGACACTTCCTCGAGGCGCTCGAAGCGAAGCAGGAGCGTATCCGCCAGGGCCCTTCGTATCCTTCATCCAACGCATTCACCGGTCGTCCGGACGCGCCGGTGGAGGGTTCGCTGCCGCTCGAAACCGAGCCGTTGAAGCCAGTGGCGAGCACGCCGTCGCCCGAGGCCACGTATGGTGCTGCGCTCGCCCACGGTCGCGGCAATCAGGGCATGCGCAAGCAGCGCTGAAAACGCCCGCTCGACGGACACCGTGCAACGCGCACGGTGTCATCGTCGGCGAAGCTGCGGTGGTGCCATCGGCATGATGATCTCGAGCTGATCGGCGCTCCGGTCGCACGCGTTGCGTGCGCGTGCGCTTCACCTGCCAATGGTGCGGCGCGCCACGCTCTGTTAGCTTAATGGCATGCCTTTCCTGCAGATCGATGATCTCCGCCTCCACTACCGCGTCCACGGGAATGTGGGCGGTCCCGTGATCGTCTTGCTGCATGGCCTCGGGTCAAGTGGTGCCGACTGGGCGTTCCAGGCCGAGACCCTCGGCAAGCACTTCCATCTGGTCATTCCTGACCTGCGCGGTTCGGGTCACAGCGATTCACCGCGCGGCCCGTATTCGATTGCCCAGTTTGCCGCCGACATCTGGGCCTTGCTCGATGCCCTGCACATCGAGCGCGCTGCGCTGATGGGATTCTCGCTGGGCGGCACCGTCGCATTCGAGATGATCTTGCTGCGGCCACACGCGATCACGCGCGTGATGACGATCAACACCTTGCCGTCCTATCGCGTCAACACGTGGCGCAAGCGCGTCGCCTTGGTCAGCCACATCGCGCTTGTTCGCGGACTGGGCATGCGCCGCACGGCGGCACTGGCCGCCAAGCGGCTGTTTCAGGAGCCGCATCAGGCGCCGATGCGTCGGCGCGTGGTCGATGTGATCGGCAACAATCCGCGTCGTCCGTATCTCGAGACCATGCGCGCGCTGGCGGGATGGTGCGCGATAGAGCGCCTGGCCAGCCAGAAATCCGAAATGCTCATGCTCGCCGGCGAACACGACTACACGCCACTGGCCGAGAAGCGCGCGTTCGCCGAACGCCTCGGCGCGACCTTTGTCGTGGTCGGCGGTTCGCGCCATGGCACGCCGTTCGACTCGGCCGCCGCGTGCAACGCGGTTGCGTTGGCATTCTTCCTCGGCCACGAACTGCCGCACCGCGAATCTCTGGTCATCGATCCACCCGAACACGCACCGTTATCGGCCTCCGAAGAGTTTCTCAACCCCGCACTCTGACGCCAGCCGATGCCGCCCCTGCAACGACGATTCCGTTCCGCAGTCGTGCGAGAACCGGGTGACAACCTTGCGCTCGGACTCACGCGCGTGGATCTCGGGCCGCCAGATATCGCCCGTGCGCGCGATCAGCACGCACGCTACTGCGCCGCACTCGAGCGCTGTGGACTTGCGCTCACCGTGCTCGCTCCCGACGCTCGCTATGCCGACGGCACGTTCGTTGAAGACACCGCCATCGTCCTCGATGATGCCGCACTGCTGTGTCGCCCCGGAGCGCCGAGCCGACGCGGTGAAACCACGGCGATCCGCAATGCCCTGCGTACGCTCGGCATTGCGGTCGACGTGATCGAAGGGCCGGCGACGCTCGACGGCGGTGATGTCTGCGACGCCGGCGATGCCTGGTTCATCGGCATCTCCGCACGTACCGATGCCGACGCGGCGACCGCGCTGTCGAATTGGCTCGGCACGCGCGGCTATCGCTGCACGGCGATCGACATTCGTGGCATGTCGTCGATCCTGCATCTGAAGAGCGGTATCGCCTGGCTCGGTGGACGCACGCTGCTGCTCATCGACGAACTCCAATCGCATCCGGCGTTCGCCGGTTACGAGCGTATCTTGGTCGACGCTGACGAGGCTTATGCGGCCAACGCCGTGCTCGTCAACGGACATGTGCTGATTGCCGCTGGCTATCCGAAACTCGAGTCGCGACTGCATGCGCTTGGCCATCGCACGATCGCCCTCGACATGAGCGAGTTCGCGCGACTTGATGGCGGGTTGAGCTGCCTTTCGCTGCGCATCTGACCGCCGAGGTGGCGTGGCATTCGCCGGCAAAGGCCCCATATCTCGTGGGTCCCCAGATGGATGCATCCGATGATTCCTCTTTCCCTGCTCGATCTTGCGCCGGTTGCCGAAGGCAGCACGCCATCGCGCACGTTCGCCTGCATGCTCGAGTTGGCCCGGCATGCCGAGCGGCTCGGCTTTCGCCGCTACTGGCTGGCCGAGCACCACAACATGCCGGGCATCGCGAGCGCCGCCACCTCGGTGCTGATCGGCCACGTCGCTGCGGGCACGCAGACGATCCGTGTCGGCTCCGGCGGTGTGATGCTGCCGAACCATGCGCCACTGCAGGTGGCCGAGCAGTTCGGCACGCTGGCCTGCCTGTTTCCGGGCCGCATCGATCTCGGACTCGGCCGCGCGCCCGGCACCGACCAGGCCACGGCGCGGGCGCTGCGTCGCTATGCCGATAGTGCGGATGCGTTTCCGCACGATGTGGTCGAACTGCTTGGTTATTTCGCGCCGGCAGTGGCGGGCCAGGCGGTACAGGCGGTGCCGGGTGCCGGTGTCGATGTGCCGGTGTGGTTGCTCGGGTCGAGCCTGTTCAGTGCGAGTCTCGCCGCTCTGCTCGGCCTCCCGTTCGCCTTCGCATCGCACTTCGCGCCCGATGCGATGAGCGAGGCGCTGGCCAGCTACCGACGCGACTTCCGCCCCTCCGCGCGACTCGCAGCACCGTACGCGATGCTCGCGCTCAACGTGGTCGGCGCCGACACCACGGCCGAAGCGCGGCGTCTGTTCACCTCGCAGCAGCAGGCCTTCGTGCGCTTGCGTCGCGGCCAGCCCGGACTTGTTCCACCGCCGGTCGAGGACATGGATGCAATCTGGTCGCCCATGGAAAAGGTCGGTGTCGATCGCGCATTGGCGTGCTCTGTCGTTGGTGATCGCAACGACGTGCAGACGGGGCTGCGTGACTTCGTCGCGCGGCATCGACCGGACGAATTGATCCTGACCGCCAACATCCACGACCACGTCGCGCGCATGCATTCGTTCGCCATCGCCGCCCACGCCCATGTCGCCATCGCAGCGTAGCGGCTGGTGGATCAGGTGCGCTCAGTGAATCGCGCCCCCGAGACAGTAATCCGGTTCAGCACTCGGCTTCGGCATGGTGGTGGATAGCGGGAAAGTCGACAGCGAGAGCAGTGCGCTGACCCCGACAAATCCGTACGTCGAACTCGAGCGTGATGCCGAGGCCATGTTCCGGTTGGCCTGACCCTTGGCGAGCGATAGTCGTGACGAGGAGGGGCCATGAGCCCTGGCGCCACGCTTGCGCTACCTTCC
>JBBSOU010000192.1:0-5132 GCA_038259445.1 Lysobacterales bacterium
CGCGATGCTCTGGAAACGTCAGGAGAATCGGCCGTGCCATACCCAACGCAGCATCCCTCTCAGGGCTTGCGCACCTCGAGCTTGAGTGCATCGGCGATCGCTTTCCACGGCACGATCTTGTAGTTCTGGTTTTCGATCGGCATCACGTTGCGGCCGTCCTGCGCAACCATCGCGCCGTGTTCGAAGCCGGGACCAAGGCTGCGGCTGGTCACCTCGAGGCCATCGGTTTCGGAGATGCCGTCGATGCCGAGCATTGGATCGGCGGCGACCACGAACGATCCGAGATACTCCTGCTTTCCTTCGCGGCGGAATACCGCGTAGCTGTCATTGCCCTGGCTCGACATGACCAGATAGCCGCGACCCCCGCCAAGGTCGTACAGGCCAACCCCTTCGAAGTCGTCCTTGAACGCGGGATTGTCGGTAATGCGCGCAATCATGGTCTTCGCATTGCCGCCGTTCGCTTTGGCCGAAAGCCGCCACAGGCCGACATCCTCCTCGCCGACATACAGGGCGTCCTTGGCGTCATCGACGACACAGCCTTCGGTCTGCGAATCGAACGTCATGTCACGCACGTGGGTCGCCTTGACGCGGCCGTTGCCGGCGTCGACCAGCTGCCATTGGCGCTTCCTGGTGTCGTCGCCATTGATGAAGACGAAGGTCTTGCCGCTGCGCGTTTGCCGATACATGCACAGCCCGTACGGATCATCGAGGCCGGTCGGCTGGATGCCGTCGGCGACATCGACCAGCGAGCGCGTGGCCGGATCGAGCCGATAGATCGAGATCGACTTGTGCGTGCGGTTGCTGGCGGTGACCAGCGTGACTCTTTCGCCGCCGAGCGCGAAGCCGTCACGCAAATCGACATTGTTGACCTTGCCGTCGGCCAGGAACTGCAGCAGTTTGCCCTGCATGTCGTAGACCGCCATGCCGGCCTGCTTGTCGGTGGCGATGACGAGGCTTGCGGCCGGATCGTCCGGATTGACCCAGATCGCCGGATCGTCGGCGGCATCGCCGAAACTGGCGACCGCTCTTGTTTCGACCGTGGCAGTCACCGCCGGCATCGTCGCGGCGGCGCGCTTGCGCGGATCCTGCGGCATGCCGACCGGCAGCTTGATGGCGGCGGCCAGATCAGCGATCGATACGAGCTTGATGTTCGCATCGTCTTCGTCAGCGACCAGCAAGGCACCGCTCGGGAACAACGCGCCGAGCGCGCTCGATGTCGCGAACAACGGGCCGGGCTCGCCGATCGCCGCCGATGCGCCGGTGCCGCGAATCGTGAGCGAACCCGTGTAGCGATCGTCGTTGCTGCGATCATAGACGTTCAACTGGCCACCCGTTGCATCGGAGGCGATCAGCCAGCGACTGCCGTCACCACCGTCGTAAACGGCCAGGCCGCCCACTTCCTCGCCAAGCTTGCCGAGACGCTGCGAGTCGATCAGTGTCGGTTCGGCATACGCTTCCGGATCGGCATTGAAGCGCCAGATGCCTACGGTTTCTTCCGACGCATACAGCTTGCCGTCGGCGGTAACCACGCACTGCTTGAGCGGTGACGGTACGTTGATGCGGCGCACCTGGCGTGCGTCGAGCTTGCCGCTGGCGCGGGCAAAAATGATCTGGTGATCGATCTCGCCGCCATCGCCGACCACGAACGCGTTGAGCGAACCGTCGATCGGGCTTGTGTGCAGGCACACGCCTTCTCCGGCGAAGCCGAGATCGATCGGGCGCGCGCCAACTTCCGTCAGCGTGTCACCGCTCATCGTGTACAGGCGAAGCTGGTGTCCCTGGCCGTCGATCGCCGCGATCACGGTCGCGTTGGCGTTGCCGATGCGCATGCCGTAACCGACACCGACCGACACCGCTTCTCCGGCAGGCGCACTGCCGAGCCGCGTTCCCGTCAGATCGTGTACCTCGAGGCCCCCGAGAGCAGTGGTCGAGACGATGCGGCTGCGTGCCGCATCGTCGGCATCGACCACCAGAATGCCTGTTCCAATTTCACCGCTGCCACTGGCCGTGGTCTGCGCACGCGCAGCGACTACCGTGGTCGAGGCGGTGACTTCAGCGAATGCGCTGTTGCCGGCAAGTGCTGCGCCGAGACATACGAGAATCGCATGGTATGAAAATGTCATCGTGCTACCCCTGCCTGAGTATTTGAACCGTCACAAACGCTGCGTATTGTCGCGCGCCGTGCGGTCGCCGTGACAGCGCGACCGGCCAAAACCATCCCATAGCCGTTTCCGGTTTGCAAGAAATTTTCTAAATCGATTGCGTTCTGGAATCTTTGTTCGTAATCTTGCCGCAACCACCACACCAGGTGGAGCCAATCTGTGGGAATGTCCTCGGGAGGGACTGGATCATGCGTACTTTCCACCGCAACGCCCTGGCGGCGTTCGTTTCCAGTTACTGCGCGCTGTCGACCGCTCTCGTCTTCGCCCAGGAAGTGCCGCCACCCGCGCCCGCGCCGTCCGACGAAGAGGCCACCGAAATGGCGGCGATCGTCGTCAGTGGCGAGATCCAGTACCGCAACCGTACCGAGACCACCGCACCTGAACTCGTCTACGGACAGGAGTTCTTCGCCCAGTTCGAGCCGGTCTCGGTCGGCGACCAGTTGCGTCGGGTACCCGGTGTCGCCTTCACCAGCGACATCGGCGAATCGGACGCGCCGCAGTTGCGCGGCCTCGGCCAGGGCTACACGCAAATCCTCGTCAACGGACGGCCGATCCCGGGTGCCGGAAACGACCGCACGGTGTTCGTCGACCGCATTCCGGCCGAGATCATCGATCGCATCGAGATCGTGCGTTCGCCGAGTGCCGACATCGACAGCCAGGGCGTCGGTGGCACGATCAACATCATCCTCAAGGCTGGCGAGAATCTGCCCCCCGGCGTGATCGCGCGTGTCGGTGCGACGCAAGACGTCAAGGCCGGCAAGACGCGCGGCAATGCGTCTGCCTCGTGGTCGGGACGCAATGAAAGCGAGAGCGTGTTCTATTCACTTACGGTAGATGCGCAGGAGCGATTCAACAACAAGGATGCCGTGGAGGAAGTGTTCGAGAGTGACTCGGTCGGATTCGACGAGGAAGTCTCTCGACGCGGTGATGGCCGCGGTCTCGCGCGCTTCGACAATCCGGGGCAGTCTTCGGCAATCGAGCGCGTCGAGGAACAGGACAGCCGCGATTCGCGTGACCTCGCCGTCAATGGTGACCTGACCTGGCGCATCTCCGACGAATCGACGCTGCGTCTCGACGCGTTCGTGCTCAGCACCGATCGCGACGAGTTTCAGGACACCAAGATATTCGAGGGTGATGGCAGCGTCGGCGGACTCGATCTGGAGAATCCCGAGTTCGAGTTCCAGGACACCAATTTCAGGCAGGACAGCTTCGGCGTCAGTGCCGAGTTCCAGCACCTGATCAGCGAGCTGACCCGTTTCGATGGCCAGATGAGCTACGCGAGCTTCACCGAGGACACGTTCTCTGAAGACTTCGAGGAAGATCTCGACGGCCTCGTCGCGCGCGAGTCGATCGACGCAGACGACGCCGAATGGACGTTCGGCGCATCGATCACGCGTCAGCTGCCGGGTGTGGCCAGTGCAATCGGCATCGACGATGCCGAACTCAAGGTCGGCCTGTCGGCCAAGCTCAAGGACCGCGATTACCGCCTGCTGCTCGAGGACGATCTCGACGACGAAGAGGAGTTCGTCGCCAACGACGGTCGTTTCGATTACCGCGAACGACGCCTCGACGCCTACGCGCGCGTCAAGTGGACGCTCACCCCGGCGCTCACACTCGAGACCGGCCTGCGTCTCGAAAGCACAAAGACCGAACAGGATTTCCGCAACAGCTTCTTTGAAGGCGGCTCGCTCGATGACAGTGTCGACGGCAGTGCCGACGCCAGCGAGTTCATGCCGAATCCGTCGGCACACTTGCTGTGGAAAGTGACCGACGACGACCAGGTCCGCTTCAGTATCGCGCGTACCGTACGTCGCCCGTTCATCGATCAGCTGATTCCGTCCTACATTCTTGAATCGCCGGCCGACGAAGATGTGACGATCGGCAATCCCGATCTCGGCTTCGAGTCGGCGTGGGGACTGGACATCGGTTACGAGCGGCGCTTCGGCAACCGTGGCGTGTTCGGCGTCAACGTGTTCACGCGCCGCATCTCCGACCTCATCGCGCTGGTCAACACGGGAGAATCGGTCGAGTCCATCGGGCTCGATCCGGAAGACTTCCCGGGCAATCTCTACACCTACCGCAACATCGGCGATGCGCGCACCAATGGCATCGAGTTCGACCTGTCGACCCCGCTCGATTTCATCGGCCTGGAAGAGACCGGTATTTTCGCCAACTACACGCGCCTGTTCTCCGACCGCAAGGATCCTGCGGGCGGCGCCGACATCGCCATCGACTTCCAGCCGACCTACGTCTACAACGTCGGCGTCACGCACAACATCCCGAGCTGGAAGTCGAGTGCCGGCCTCAGTTATCAGAGGCAGGGCGAGTCGCGCTTCGTCACATTCGGAGAGATCGAGAGCCAGACGTACGACGGCAATCTCGAATTGTTCCTCGAGAAACGCCTCGGCGAACGCATGGTCGTGCGCCTGACCGGAACCAATCTGCTGGATGCCGCAAGCCAGCAGGCCGAGCAGGGCTTCGACGGCGACAACGGTGCCGAGATCCTCGCCAACCAGGCCGCCTTCGATGTCGATGCATACGAAATCGAACGCGAACGCTCATCGCGCAAATGGACGCTGACCTGGCGCGTGGTGTTCTAGGGAACCGATGCCGATGGCGGCTTGTTGCCTTCCCCTGCGCAGCGGGGGAAGGACAAGACTTCCAAGAAGTATCGATCGCGCGAACCACTGCATTTCCCTTCCGCCGCTGCGAAGGGGAATGAGAAAACGTGCGGGAAATGTCGACCTCGCGAGCCCCTGCATTTCCCTTCCCTTGCGCAGCGGGGGAAGGTGTCCCGACAGGGGCGGATGGGGGCCGGTCGGAGCGGCGAACACGATGCTGGCGTTCACGTCGAATGACCCCGTAGTTCGCTTCGTGCGTCTACGTGATCGTTGCGGCGAGACGCGAGTCCACGTGCGAAAAGCGCCCCCTTCCGCCCTCCGGGCACCTTCCCCCGCTGCGCAGGGGAAG
>JBBSOU010000193.1:0-5097 GCA_038259445.1 Lysobacterales bacterium
CGAAGACGCGCTGCGCGACGTGCGCAAGCAATGGAAGCGCAACCGCGTCGCGTTCCAGCTGAAAGACAACGAGGTCCCGGTCTACCCGACCATCGCCAGTCAGTTTAATGATCCCGGCGTGAGCTGGATGTTCGTCAACCTGTGTCGCCTGTTGCGCGGGAAGCTGCACCTCGGCGAACCCGGCGAGTCGACAATGCGTCGAGACACTGCGTCGGGCAATGCGGCCGTTGGAGAGGCTTCAACCGCGATGCTTTCTCCCGGAGATCGGAATCACATCGCGGCTGAAGCCACGCCCACAGACGACCTCGAGCCCGTTTCATCCTCGCGCTGCGATTTTGTCCCAAGCCTCGACACCACCCTCAAGGAACCACGCGCCACCGTGCTGATCCCGGGCCAGCGCGTG
This sequence comes from Lysobacterales bacterium, assembly GCA_038259445.1. GTDB lineage: Bacteria > Pseudomonadota > Gammaproteobacteria > Xanthomonadales > Rhodanobacteraceae > Dokdonella. The sequence continues at coordinate 404 of JBBSOU010000193.1, forward strand.
CGCTACCTCGCTGAAATCGCCGAACAGGGCAGGGCGATCAATCGCGGCATCGAATCGCAAGCTGAAATCGCCGACCGCGCGCAGTCCTACTGGCAGTCACTGCGCGATCTTGACGACCCGAAACTTCCCAATGCCCTAGACCTCTACGCAAGCTCCGACGCTGTCTCCCTTGCCACGCGAGCGGGGCAAGGTGCCGAAGGCAGCAACTCCAGGTTTTCCCTTCCCCCGCGTGCGGGGGAAGGTGCCGAAGGCGGAAGCTCCAGGTTTTCCCTTCCCCCGCGTGCGGGGGAAGGTGCCGAAGGCGGAAGCTCCAACGTTTCCCTTCCCCCGCGTGCGGGGGAAGGTGCCGAAGGCGGAAGCTCCAACGTTTCCCTTCCCCCGCTTGCGGGGGAAGGTGCCGAAGGCGGAAGCTCCAACGTTTCCCTTCCCCCGCTTGCGGGGGAAGGTGCCGAAGGCGGAAGGGGGGATGCGCCGCAGGCGCATGCGGTAGACCGCACCCTGCTCACGCTGCGCCAGCGCTACAACGATGCCATCCAGTCCCTGACCACCGACGCGCAAAAGCTTCTGCGCGAATGGCCGGCTCGACTCACGTCGATCACCGACGAGGTTACCGAGTACGAAGTCCGCGGCAAGATGATCAGGGTCGAGAACTACCGCGATTCGCTCTCGCACCAGAAGATCCCGAAGATCGCCGCGCCGAACTACCGCAGTTGGGGCGAACTGCTGATCTTCCTGCAGAAAGAGAATCTCCCCGGAAGCTATCCATACACCGGCGGCGTGTACCCGTACCGCCGCACCGGCGAAGACCCGATCCGCATGTTCGCCGGCGAAGGCACGCCCGAACGCACCAATCGCCGCTTCCATTATCTGAGCGTCGGCCAGCCCGCTGCGCGCCTGTCGACGGCGTTCGATTCGGTCACGTTGTACGGTGAAGACCCGGCGCCGCGTCCCGACATCTACGGCAAGATCGGAAACTCGGGCGTCAACGTGCCGACGCTCGACGACATGAAGAAGCTCTACTCGGGCTTCGACCTGTGCGCGCCGACCACGTCGGTGTCGATGACGATCAACGGTCCGGCACCGATGATCCTCGCCATGTTCATGAACTGCGCGATCGATCAGCAAGTGGAGAAACACCTCAAAGCCGACTCCGGCCGTTGGGCGAACGCGCAGTCGCGCATCACCGACCTGTTCGAAGGCCGCGCGCGACCCGTCTATCTCGGCGAATTGCCGCCGACCAACGACGGGCTCGGCCTCGCCCTGCTTGGCGTCGGTGGCGATCAGGTGGTCGACGCCGAGACCTACGCACGAATCAAGGCGCATACGCTGTCGACCGTGCGCGGCACCGTGCAGGCCGACATCCTCAAGGAAGACCAGGCGCAGAACACGTGCATCTTCAGCACCGAATTCGCGCTGCGCATGATGGGCGACATCCAGCAGTACTTCGTCGACAACAAGGTGCGCAATTTCTATTCGGTGTCGATCTCCGGTTACCACATCGCCGAAGCCGGTGCGAACCCGATCAGCCAGCTTGCCTTCACCTTGTCGAACGGTTTCACGATCGTCGAGTACTACCTCGCGCGCGGCATGAAGATCGACGACTTCGCGCCGAACCTGTCGTTCTTCTTCTCCAACGGCATGGACCCCGAGTACACCGTGATCGGCCGGGTCGCGCGGCGCATCTGGGCGCGCGCGATGCGTGAACGCTACGGCGCCGACGCACGCAGCCAGATGATGAAGTACCACATCCAGACCAGCGGCCGTTCGCTGCACGCTCAGGAAATCCAGTTCAACGACATCCGCACCACGCTGCAGGCGCTGTACGCACTTTTCGACAACTGCAACTCGCTGCACACCAATGCCTACGACGAGGCGATCACCACGCCGACCGAGGAAAGCGTGCGGCGTGCGGTCGCGATCCAGATGATCATCAACAAGGAACTCGGCCTCAACTTCATCGAGAACCCGTGGCAGGGCAGCTTCGCCGTCGACTACCTGACCGACCTCGTCGAGGAAGCCGTCTACAAGGAGTTCGAAGCGATCAGCGAACGCGGCGGCGTGCTTGGCGCGATGGACACGATGTACCAGCGCGGCAAGATCCAGGAAGAGTCGATGTACTACGAACACAAGAAGCACGACGGCAGCCTGCCGCTGGTCGGCGTCAACACGTTCCTGCCGAAGGAACATGCCGGCGACATCGTCACCGAGATCGAGCTGATCCGCAGCACCGAAGAAGAGAAGGGCGCGCAGATCACCAACGTGCTGACCTACCAGCAGAACCGCAACCACGCCGGTTTGTCGAAAGATGCCGGAACTCCTGCTTCTCTGGGAGCGACTTCAATCGCGACGCCTTCCTCCAATGGATTGGAATACCTCCAGGAAACCGCCCGCAATCGCCAAAACGTCTTCGAAGCCCTGATCGAAGCCGTCAAGACCCACAGCCTCGGACAGATCAGCCACGCGCTCTATGACGTCGGTGGCGAGTACCGCAGGAACATGTAGATGTCTCGCCTCGTCGAACAAATCAGGCAGGCGATTGCGGCGTTCGATGGTTGCAAGACAACACCAGCGCTGATCGGCGGCCTCGCGCTCGCAGCGCACCAAGTCGTCCGCGCGACTCGCGACGTTGATTTTCTCATCGATGCGGACGATGCCAATCGCGTCCATGCGACCCTGCTTGATCTCGGCTATCACTGTGCCCATCGTACCGAGGATGCTGCAAACTACCTGCGAGAAGACGAAGGACTCGACGTGCTCTATGCACATGGACCCATCGCAAGGCGCCTGCTTGCCGAGGCAAGCGTGCGCAGCACCACAATGGGCACAGTGCGCGTTGTCAGTGCTGAAGGCCTCATCGGGTTCAAGTTGCAGGCCTTGATCAATAATCCCGATCGAATACGCGATCTGGACGATATCCGGGCGCTGTTGCATGCACAGGAGGACCGCCTCGACATGGACGAAATGCGGGATATTTCGAGCTGTTCCATCGCGCCAAGTTGCTCGATGAATTGCTGGCCGACGCGCATGCCGACGAACGCTGACTCGCTGTTGATGCCTGTTGCAGGAGGAGAAGTCGCCGTCTCGAGATTGCCCGAGAAGGGCGATCTGTCGGACTGGGTCGACCTGATGGAAGCCGTCGACGCGCTGTGCCCGGTATGGCCACAGAGGGATGCGCGCAGAGAAAGTGAAACGTATCTGCTCTGAGCTGGCTTAGTACCCACGAACACTGCTTACCCGCGACGATTCGATCCGGCTGAACCGCTGTCGTGGGACGCTCCGCAGGCGCGATGCGTTTCGCTACCGGCGAAGAACGGCAGCGCGCTTGCCACGCATTCCACATCCTCGACATGGCCACGACGTCAGAGCCGAAAGCGGCTTCAAGCAGAAATCTCCTGCGTCCTTTTCAACGTGACTTAGAGCGCATCCGGGCGTGAATTTTCGAGCGCTATTACCGCGCCGGGTTTGACTTTCCACGCCATCCAGAGCAAAGCAGAAAAGAGCAGCAGTCCCATGCCGAAGGCAGGCCAGGGATCGATCGACGCGACGAGCGAGGTGAGCGCCTTCGTGCCGTCATTGCGGGCAACGATCATTTGCACGAACCCGTTGACAGGAAAGAACGAGCCCGCCAGCAGCCATGGCCAACCCGCGCGCCAGTCCCGAAGAAAAAACACGCCCCCCACCATGCCGCCAGCGAATGCCGTCGCCTGCGCAGCTTTGGCGAAACGGTAGAACGTTTCGGGCCCTTCGATTCGATACCCGGGCACGTAGCTGATCAGCGTGAAGAACAGAGCAATTCCCATGAACAGCAGCGCCGTGCTCAGCATCAGCGAGCCATGGATAGCGCGGTTCTGGCGCAGCGCGAACGCCAGCAGTATGAGCAGCGAGAGCTCGAGCGTGACCATGACGTTCTGGACCACCATAACGTCCGCCCGGCCCAGCACGGCATCCTTCGCCGCCGAATGCGCGCACAGCAGCACCATGCTGGCGACCAGGACCGGTGCGGCAAAAAACACCGACATGCCGATCGCACGATGGCGATCAAAACGGCGCTGGCGAATCGCGACGAGTTGGATCAACAAGAGCATGAGCCAGGCCAGGCTAGTGATGATATGCAGCAGTTGCAACGTGTTCGGCGCAGCGCGCTCGCCGGAAAAGAGGCTCGAGAAACCGGCCAGGCTCAGGGCGACCACCAGCATCAGATAGCCGATTTCGAATGCATACCGGTTCTTCATGGCCGCTGTGACCTGTCTCGGATGGTTGTGAGCTCATGCGACTGCATTCTGGCGTCACTCGCGCGATCGGTGGTGGGGAGGAAGTGCGACGAGTTCGTGGCGGCACCCAGACTACGTTCGAGACATGCTGGGCGACGACCTCGCCCGCCCGACACGCTCGCGCAAGTTTCCCGTACAAATCATTCCACGCAGTCTGCCCCGACGCGGGGCCACCCATCACATGTCATCGGTTTGTTTCGACCAGGAACATCGCTATTGGAGTCGCTCCCACATCTGTGACGCTGTGGCGGCACTACTGCTTTTGTGGGAAGCGCTGCTGGCGCGATGCTCTTCCCCAACGCATGCAGAAAGGCATCGCGGCTGGCTTTCAACAGCGAAGCTGGTCAGCCTGCTCCTGCGACAATGTGGAGCGTCGCGACCGCGAGTCCAGCAGCGAAGTGTCCTTCGCCGCGTCAACCAGGA
>JBBSOU010000194.1:0-4979 GCA_038259445.1 Lysobacterales bacterium
ATCGGCACGCCGAGGCGCGTCGACTCGGCCATCAGCAACGGGTGCTCGTCGAGGCAGGCGAAGCACCAGCTGGCGAACACGTTGAGCAGGTACGGTTTGCCGGCAAGATCGGCATTGCCGAACGTACGCTCCGGCTCATTGAGCACCGGCAACGAGAATCCCGGTGCGGGTTTGTCGATCAGCGGCGAGGGCACCTCATTCATCGAATTGCCACGCATCCACGAAAGGCCGAAGCCGAGCAGGACGACGAGCAGGATGAACGCGGCCAGCGGCAGCAGTCTCGCTGTCATGCGCGCGATTCCGCCGGAACCGAAGACGCCCCGGCCTGCGCGGTGGCGCGCGCGCGTTCGTCGGCGTCGCGCGGCACGAAGCGGAAGCGCCGGTCGGCGGCGGCGATCAAGCCACCGAGCGTCATGAACAAGGCACCGAGCCAGATCCAGCGAATGTACGGCTTGTGGTAGATGCGCACCGACCACGCACCGGCGTCACCGAGCGGTTCGCCGAGGGCGACGTAGAGATCGCGCGTGAAGCCGGGATCGATAGCCGATTCGGTCTGGATCTGCGTGTTGTTGCCGTACTGGCGCTTCTGCGGATGCAGCGTCGCGACGACGGCATCGCCCTTGCTGACCGTGATCGTACCCTGGTCCGCCTTGAAGTTCGGACCCGGCGCCGGCTCGACGCCGTCGAAACGAAACGCATATGGACCCACCGTGGCGATTTCGCCGCGATCCAGACGCAGATCCTTTTCCACGCTCGTCGATTCGGTCACGAATACGCCGGCAATGAACAAGGCGAAGCCGAAATGTGCGCAGATCATGCCGAGCATCTCCGGCGTGAAGCGCCGGCCGGGTTGCGCCTGACGCCAACGTTTGACGGCAAACAGCACGATGCCCGTCCCCACCCAGATCGCCGCGGCGATGCCGAGCACGCCCTTGAGCGGAAGATTGTCGGCGACCAGCCAGGCGGTGGCCGCGGCGACAATCGCCAGGATCCAGGCCGGACGCAGGGAACGCAGCGCGACACGGCCATCTGCCTGTCGCCACTTCAGGAACGGGCCGAACGGGATCAGCAGTGCGATCGGCGCCATCAGCAAAATGAACATGAAGCCGAAGTACGGAGGCCCGACCGAAATCTTGCCGAGATTGAGGACCTCGCCGATCAGCGGGTAGAGCGTGCCGAGCAACACCATTGCGGCAGCACAGGTGAACAGCAGATTGTTGAGCAGCAGCGCGGTCTCGCGTGAGACACCGGCAAACGGCTGGCCGGCAGCGACCTTCGGCGCGCGCAGCGCATAGATGAGCAGCGAACCGCCGACCGTCACGGTGAGGAAGGCCAGGATGTACAGGCCGCGCTCCGGATCGCTCGCAAACGAGTGCACCGAAGTGAGCACGCCTGAGCGCACAAGGAAGGTACCGAGCAGCGACAGCGAAAACGCGAAGATCGCCAGCAGCAATGTCCAGGCGCGAAAACTGCCGCGCTTTTCGGTGACAGCCTGGGAATGGATCAGCGCCGACCCGATCAGCCACGGCATGAACGAGGCATTCTCGACAGGATCCCAGAACCACCAGCCGCCCCAGCCGAGTTCGTAGTAGGCCCACCAGCTGCCGAGCGCGATGCCGAGCGTGAGGAACGACCATGCGACGTTGGTCCACGGGCGCGACCAGCGTACCCATTGATCGTCGTGCTTGCCGCCGATCAGTGCGGCCAGCGCGAAGGCAAACGCCACGGCGAACCCGACATAACCCATGTAGAGCATCGGCGGGTGCACGATCAGACCGAAGTCCTGCAGCACCGGATTGAGGTCGGCACCGTCGGCAAGTCCCGGAATGTGGCGTGCGAACGGGTTTGACGTCAGCGCCGTGAACAGCAGGAAGCCGACGCTGACGAAGCCGAGGACGCCGATCACGCGCGCCATGAAATCCTCGGGCAGGCGTCGGCTGAAAATCACCACGGCGATCGTCCACACACTCAAGATCAGCACCCACAGCAACAACGACCCTTCGTGCCCACCCCAGACGGCAGAGAAGCGGTAGTACCACGGCAATGCCAGATTGGAATGTGTGGCGACGTAGGCGACGGAAAAGTCCTGCGTGATGAATGCGTGCGTGAGCAACGCGTAGGCAATGGCGAGAAACACGAACTGGCCGAGCGCCGCGGGCCGCCCGACCGCCATCAGCGCGCGATTGCCGATCTGAGCGCCGAGCAGCGGCACGACAAACTGCACGACGGCGAGCAGCAGTGCGAGGATCAGTGCGAATTGGCCGAGCTCTGGAAGCATGGCGTCAGTTCCTGGGTTGCGGGAATGGTGCCGGCCCGATGTTCGGGATGCACTGCGTGGGAGCCGCGTTCAATCGTTGGCGAAACGGTGAGGCTGGCGAGCGACCTTGCGCCGGGGCGCGACGACGCTGACCAGCACGGGCGCAAGCCATCGGCTAGTAGTTGGCAGAAGTCGGTGTTGCCTTCGCTTCGGCGTCCTTGACCTTGTGCTTCTCGTGCGCGTTTGCCATTGCATCGGCGACATCACGCGGGATGTAGTTTTCATCATGCTTGGCCAGCACCTCGGTGGCGACGAAGCGATCACCCTGCATCGTGCCCGTGGCGATCACCGACTGCTTTTCGCGAAACAGGTCCGGCAGGATGCCTTCGTACTCGACGCGCATGTCACCGTCGCCGTCGGTGACGACGAACGCCACGGTCAGCGACTGGCCGCGCTCGATTGACTGGTCCTTGACCATGCCGCCGATGCGGAAGCGCGCATCGGACGGCACCTTGCCGGCGAGGATTTCGCTCGGCGTAAACAGGTAGGTCATGTTCTGCTGCAGCGCGAATACCGTCAGCGTGGTGGCGACGCCGACCGCGAGCAGGATCAAGGCGACGACGGTCAGGCGACGTTTGCGTACCGGTGTCATGCGAGTGCCTCCGGGCGTTTCTGCTGGCGCTTGATGCGACCGCGCAACTCCGCCAGCACGCGACGGCGTCGCAGCAGCGGAGCAATGAAGTCAATGATCAACACGATGAAGAAGATCGCGAACGACGACCACACATACGCGCCGTAGCCGCCCATGACGAAGAAATCGTTCATGCCATGTCTCCACTTCGAAGCGCTTCTGCGCGTGCCCAGTCCTTGCCGCCTTCCAGCTCGAGCACGCTGACCCGCGCGCGCGCAAACAAGCTGCCGAAGAACCACAACTTGGTCGCCAGCGCCATCACGAGCAACGGCCACAGCATGCTGCCATCGATCGCCGAAGGTCCGATCAGGCGTACCGTCGAGCCCTGATGCAGCGTGTTCCACCATTTTACCGAGAAGTGCACGATCGGCACATTGACCACGCCGACCAGCGCCAGGAACGCCGCGGCGCGCGCAGCCTGCCGTCGATCCTCGATCGCGTTGTAGAGGCCGATCACGCCCAGATAGAGGAACAGCAGCACGAGTTCTGAGGTCAGGCGTGCATCCCAGGTCCACCACGTGCCCCACATCGGCTTGCCCCAGATTGAGCCGGTGGCGAGCGTGATGGCGGTGAACGCGGCACCGATCGGCGCACTCGCCATGGCCAGCGTTTCCGAAATCTTGATGCGCCAGACCAGCGCGATGAACGCGTTGACGGCCATGAAGAAATAGATGAACAGGCTCATCCATGCGGCTGGCACGTGGATGAAGATGATGCGATACGCATCACTTTGCTGGTAGTCGGGCGGGGCGAGAACGAGTCCGCCATACAGGCCGATCGCGAACAGGATCAGTGACGCACCGAAGAACCACGGCCCGAGCAGGCCGGCGAGCCAGTAGAAGGTCGGCGGCGATCCAAACTTGTGGAACCAGAGAGTCAGCCTGTTCATCACGAAATCGATATCCGCAGCGCTGCAGCACACGCCAGCGGTGCCAGCACCAATGCCAAAGCCAGAGCCGCACCAAGCCAGAGCAGAGGGGCCATGAACGGCAAGCCCGCCTGAGCGGCGTCGCAGGCGCCGGCAGCGAAGATCAGCACCGGCACGTACAGCGGCAGAACCAACAACGCGAGCAGCATACCAGAGCGTCGCATGCCCACCGTCAGCGCCACGCAGACCGCGCCGAGCAGGCTCAGCAGTGGCGTCGCCAGCGCGAGTGCGGCGAGCAGTACCGGCAACACCTGGCTGGGCAGGTGCAGCATGCCTGCCAGCACCGGCGCAAACACGATCAGCGGCAGTGCCGTCGTCAGCCAGTGCACGCCGATCTTGCACGCCAGCAACAATGGCAGCGGGTGCGGCGAAAGCACGAGTTGCTCGAGCGCGCCGTCATCGTAGTCGGCCCGGAAAAGGGTATCGAGCGCAAGCAGACCGGCGATCAGGATCGCGACGAAGACGATGCCTGCGGCGATTCGCGCGAGCTGATTCGGTTCCGGCCCGAGCGCCAGCGGAAACAGCATGACCACGATCAGCGCGAACAGGACCGGGTTGAGCGCGTCGCCGCGGCGTCGCCAGGTCAGCAACAGATCACGACGAAGCACGGCCGCACAGGCGCTGCCGGTGGTGCCGTACTTCATGCGGCCGCCCGCAACGGCAGTCGACGCGGTGCGCCAGAGGTGAACGCATACGCACCGTGTGAGGTGACCAGCGCAGTGCCGTGGCGCCGCGCGTGTGCGTCGAGCAGGCGGTTGACCAGATCGATGCCCTCGCGGTCGAGGTTCGCGTACGGCTCGTCGAGCAGCCATAACGCGGCCGGCACGAGCAGCAGCCGCGCCAGGGCAACACGCTTCTTCTGTCCGGCCGAAAGCTGCCGCGTCGGCACGTCCTCGAAGCCTTCGAGCCCGACGCTGGCCAGCGCCATGTGCAGGGTGATGCCCACGCGCAGTCCGAACACACCGACCGCGAAGCGCAGGTTCTCGAGTGGCGTCAGGTCGCCCTTGAGCCCCGGCTGATGGCCGAGCAGTGCCACCTGGTGTGACAGCCGCGCAAGGGTCAATGCTTCGCCGTTGAGACGGATTTCTCCGGCGGATGGCTCG
>JBBSOU010000195.1:0-4959 GCA_038259445.1 Lysobacterales bacterium
GCGTATTTCCTGCGCAAATGGCGTCGATCGCTCGCGCTCAAGCAGCGCGCGTTTCCCGACACGGCCTTGTTCGAACCCGACGACATGCGCGGCAACCTGCGCCAGCTGACACGTGCGCTCGTGCTTCGCCACACCGGCTTCGCGACACTCGAGGAATACTTCGACGGCTATTCAATCGCCGGTGATCGGCTGGCTTCTCTGCAGGTGCCGACGACCATCCTCACGGCCGCTGACGACCCGATCATCCCGGTCGCCGATTTTCGTGCGCTGACGCTGTCGCCGGCAGTCGAACTCGACATCGCGCCCGGCGGTGGCCATTGCGGTTTCATCAGCACGCTGTCACTGAAGAGCTGGACTGAAGACTACATCGCCGATCGCATGCTCAGGCACGTCGGCGCCAAAACCGACGCGGGCGTCGCCTGACGTCGCCATCCTGCCATTGGTGCTGTCGTGGGCAGCGCTGCGAAGTGTGATGCATTGCTGCACGTGAAGATTCGAGAGTGTGGCGCACGGCATCGTGCCGAAGAGCATCGCGCCTGGCGGCGCTACCCACGAGAGCTACGCGAAAGTGGGGGAGAAGTCGGCCCGTGAGGGTTCGAGCGTGCGGCGCGCATCCTGCGATCGCGACCGCCTGCGTCCGCCACCTTCCCTCGATGACAGGGATCGACTAGTCGGCCGGCACGGTGCGTTCGTGCGCCCACGCGCGCAGGGCTTCGACGCGGTCGGACATCATCACCGACAACGGACGCGTCGCGCGTGCTTCCTCGACCAGATGGCGTGTGTCGAGTGCGGTCTTGTCGCCGGCGGCCGCGTACATCGCGGCAACCACGAGCTGCTCGATCTCGGCACCGGAGAAACCGTCACTGGCGGCGACCACGGCGTCGAGATCGAGCGTGGCCCAGTCGAGTTCGCGCCGCTTCAGATGGATGCGCAGTACCTCGGCGCGCGCCTCGGCGTCGGGAAGGTCGACGAAGAAGATCTCGTCGAAGCGGCCCTTGCGCAGCAGTTCGGCCGGCAACGCCTGCACGTCGTTGGCAGTGGCGACGAGGAACACGGCGGCCTTGCGCTCGGCCATCCAGGTGAGCAGGTAGCCGAGCACGCGACGCGAGACGCCGTCGTCGGTACTGGTAGTCGCCAGCGCCTTCTCGATCTCGTCGAGCCACAGCACGCACGGCGCGAGCATCTCGGCGTTCTTCAGCGCGGCGCGCAGGTTGCGTTCGGTTTCACCATGGTACTTGTTGTACAGCGTGCCGATGTCGAGCCTCAGCAAGGGCACGCCGAAACCGCCGGCAACCGCCTTGGCGGCGAGGCTCTTGCCGCAACCCTGCACGCCGAGCAGCAGGATGCCCTTCGGTGGGTCGAGCTTGACCGGCAACTTGCGGCCGTTGAATGCCGGTTCGCGTTGTTCGATCCAGCGCTTCAGTCGCTTGAGGCCGGCGACGTCGGCGAAGCGTGCGGTTTCGTATTCGAAGTGCAGCAGGTTTTCGCGGTCGAGCAGGGCAAAACGCGCCTTGGCCAGTTCGGGCAGATCGGCTGCACACAGTGCACCGTCGCCGTAGATGAGCTTGCGCACGATGCGCCGAGCGTCGGCCAGGGTCAGGCCGCGCAGGTTGCGCACGACCGCGCGCGCCGCTTCGGCGTCGACCTCTACGCGGCGTCCGGCATGTTCGCGCGAATAGTTGAACGCCTCCTCGCGGACCAGCGCGGCCAGCGCCTGGGCGTCAGGCAGGGCCAGGTCAAAACGGGTCGCGTGGCCGATCAGGTCATCCGGCAGCTCGATGCGTGAACCGACCAGCACCAGCGTGTGTTCGACGGAGCCCTGGCGCAGTGCGATCTCGCGCAGCAGGCGAAGGGTCATTGGATAGCGCAGGTAGGGCTGGAAATCGAGCAGCAGGAACACACCGGGCTGTGCGCGCTGCTTGATCGAGGTCAGTGTCAGCGTGGCGTCGGGAATCGACTCGACCGCATCGTCGTCCATGTCGAGGCGGCGCAGCCCATCGGTGATGCTCCAGCTGAACAGCGGCCGCAACGATTGCGCGATGGCGTGGCGGAAGGCGTCGATCACGCGGCCTTCCTCGGCCGATTCGATGACCAGCAAGGGCGTACGCGCGCGCAGCAGCGTGGTCAGGTCCTGGTTGGCGCCCATCGATCGCGTGGTCCGGAAAAATGCTGCGCCATTATGTCCGCGGCAGCCGTCGTTTGCCTGTGACGCCAGACGACGCCCGCGGCTACGGCGATGAAATGCGCCGGGTGCGGCATAATTGCGGTTCTCCCGCGCGCCGTATGGTGCGCCTCAACGTCGAAAACCATGCTCAGAGAATCGATAGAACTGCATCGCCAGGGCCGTCTTGCCGAAGCCGAAGACGGCTACCGCAGCGTGCTCGCCACCCAACCGAATGATGGCGAGGCGATCCGCCTGCTCGGCATCTTGCGCCGTGATCGCGGTGATCTCGCCGAAAGCGAGCAACTGTTCGCGCGCGCGCATGCACTCGCGCCCGAGCAGCCGAACCTGCTGCTGATGCTCGGCGCGGTGCGCTACCAGGGCGGCGACTACGAACTCGCCCGCGACGCCTACGAGCGTGCGCTGGCGCTCGACCCGAACCTGTCCGGCGCGCACACCACGCTCGGCCACATCGCCATGATGAGCGGCAACAACACGCTCGCCGAGCAGTACTTCCGCACGGCACTGCGGGTCAAGGAAGATGCCCAGGCCTACTCGGGCCTCGGCATGCTCGCGCTCGAGCGCGAAGACAACGACGTCGCCATGAAGCACCTCACGCGCGCCGCCGATCTGTCGCCGAACGACGCGGCGATCGCATTCTCGCTCGGACGCGGATTTTCCAGGCGCGGCATGATCGCGTTCGCCGAGCAGGCCTTCCGCAAGGCGCTGCAGTTGCGCCCCGGTCTGCCGCAGGCGCACAACGCGCTCGGCCAGTTGCTGCTGACTGCCGAGCGTGCGGCCGAGGCCGAACCGCACATGCGCGCGTTGATTGGCGTGCGCAATTTCGACTTGCCCGGCACCCTCGGTCTCGGTGATGTCCATCGCGCGCTCGGCCAGTTCGATGCGGCGATCGCCCAGTACCGCCGTGCGCTGGAGCTGCAGCCGGATCACGAGGCCGGTTTCGAGGCGCTGCTATGGTGCCTGCAGCAACTCGGACGCACCGCAGAGGTGCTCGAGCTGCTCGACCGCCGCATCATGCAGTTTCCGGCGCAGGAGCGCTGGCGCGCCGAACGCGCCACGATCCATTCGCGGCTCGGCAGGCACGGCGATGCGAGTACCGACTGGCAAGTCCTGCATGATCGCCATCCGACCAGCCAGCAGGCGGCGGCGGAACTGGCCAGCGCGCGTGAGCGCAACGGCGAGCTCGAAACTGCGGCGGCGATCGCCGATCGTGCGGCCGTGCATTTCCCGCAGGACGCGACGCTGGCACTCGTGCGTGCGCGCGCCGCGTTTCGCCACGGTGACGATGCGACCGCGCGCAAGGTGCTGGCGACCCTGCAGTCGAAGCCGACCAGCGAGCACAATGCACGACACGCGCTCAACTACCTCGGGCTGTTGCACGACCGCGCGGGCGAATACGACGAGGCCGTGCGCGACTTCAGCGCAGCACAGCGCGGCATGCAGACCTTGTTGCCGTCACTCGAATCGGTGCCCGCCGAATACGACGCGGTGCTTGCAGGCCCGCTCGATGCACCATGGCAGCACGCGCCGATCCTGCTGCTCGGCGCGCCCGGCAGTGGGGTCGAACGCATTGCTGCCCTGCTGGCCGACCAGCCGCAACTGGCGGTGCTGCGCGATCGCGCGCAACGGCCGCGCAACGACGGCTTCGATACGCGCTCGTTCGACCACACCCACAGCGAGCTCGACAGCCTGCGCGTCGACACCCTGCGCGAGGAATATCTCGCACCGCTGCGTGCAATGAATGTGCCCTTCGAGCGCACGCTGGTCGACTGGATCCCGCGCTGGGATGCGCGACACCTGATCTTTGCACGGCGTTTTCTGCCGGGCAGCAGGATCATCATCGTCGATCGTGATGCGCGTGACAGCCTGCTCGACTGGCTCGCCTTCGGCTGGCTGCCGGGCGCGGCGATGAGCGATCTCGACATGTCCGCAAAGTGGCTTGCGCGTGCGCGCGCCCATCTGCACTTCGGCGTCGAGCATGGCGGACTCGACCATCTGGTCATCAATGCGGAGCAGGTGCTGGCCGATCCGGCCGGCGCCGGTGCCGAACTCGCGCGCTTCGTCGGCGTCGACACGCTGGTTGAAGGCAAGGGTGCGGCAACGGCGCGACAGGCGCTCGGCGGCATGCCGACCTGTTTCGTCGACGGACGCTGGAATGTCTACGCCGAGACGCTCGCCGACGCATTCACCACGGTCACGCGCGATCCCTACGCGCAGAGCTGAATCACCGGAGTACGCCATGCTGATCCGCAGTTCGAGCTTCCAGTCGATGCAGCCGATTCCGGCCGAGTTCGCCTTCGGCCGTCCCGGTGACGCCGGCGAGCCGTGCGTGCTCGCCGGCAACCGCAATCCGCATCTGGCCTGGAGCGAGGTACCCGACGGCACGCGTTCGTTCGTACTGACGTGCATCGACCCGGACGTGCCGAGTGTCGGCGACGACGTCAACAAGGATGATCGCCGCGTACCGCACGATCTGCCGCGTGTGGAGTTCGTGCACTGGCTCATGATCGACATCGCCACCGAGTTCCGCGAGTTCGGCGCCGGCAGCTGCAGCGAAGGCATCGTCGCGCGCGGCAAGCGCGAACCGCACGGGCCGCCCGGCTCGCTGCAGGGCATCAACGACTTCACCGGCTGGTTTGCCGGTGACGCCGACATGGCCGGCGACTACACCGGCTACGACGGTCCGTGCCCGCCGTGGAACGACGAGCGCCTGCATCACTACCATTTCCGTGTGCATGCACTCGATGTGCCGACGCTCGGACTGTCCGGCCGCTTCA
>JBBSOU010000196.1:0-4957 GCA_038259445.1 Lysobacterales bacterium
GCCGGTGTCGACATGGACATGTTCGCTCGCGGCAAGGTAGAGAACATGCTCGACATACTCCGGGAGCAGTCGGCACCGGAGGTGGAGAACGCGACGTGTCTCGACATCGGTTGCGGCATCGGCGCGATGCACGCGATGCTCGGACCATCGGTCGGCAGCCTTTCGGGCACCGACGTCTCGGCCGAAGCGATCGACCGGGCGAAGTCAACGAATCCGGGCGTCGACTATCAGGCGTACGACGGCGAGCATCTCCCCTATGCTGATGGGGCTTTCGATTTCGCGACGACCGTATGCGTCATGCACCACGTTCCGCCATCGCAATGGCAGGGATTCGTCGAAGAAGCGTTTCGCGTCACGCGCCCGGGCGGATTGTTCGCGGTGTACGAACACAATCCGGCGAATCCGCTGACGCGCGTGGCGGTGTGGCGTTGCCCGTTCGATCACGATGCGGTGCTGTTGCGTCCTGGCAAAGTCAAGGCGCTGATGCGCGATGCCGGCTTCGACATCGTCAAGCAGGACTATCTGTTCTTTGTGCCTGCCGATGCGCCGTGGGCGCGCAAGGTCGATCGATTGCTGCGCTGGCTCCCACTTGGCGCGCAGTACGTGGTCTGTGGACGCAAGCCGGGCTGAGTTCAACCGGCGCGGATCACCAAGCGCGACAGCACGAACGTGACCGGTATCGTGGCGATGACCGCGAATCCGAGCGCCAGCCATTCCGGCACGTGCAGCCACTCCACGGCAACGCGCAGCAGCGCGAAGCTGACCAGAAACTGCACCACGTAGATCAGCGGGAAACGGATTGCCGAGCGGCGCCGCAGCGGCTGACGAAACACGAAACTGGCGCTGAGCACGAAGGCCATTGCGATGCCGACCGCATAGCCGATCGTGTAGGCGACTTCGTAGCGCATCCAGTTCAGCAGCAGCAGGTAAACCGCATAGGCGACGACCGTGTTGGCGCCGCCCATGACGAGGAAGCGTGCGAACTCTCCGATCAATTTTCGCAGTGTCGATTGATCGCGCGCTGTGCGCGGCTCGGTCGGGCCGGGATCCTCGGGTATCGGCACTACGCGTGGTCCGCAGCGGGCAATGCCGGCGTGCGCGCTTCGACAAGGTACACGGGCTTGCGATAGGCAGCGCCCATCAGGCGCCCGACGTATTCACCGAGCACGCCGAGTATCAGCAACTGGATGCCGCAAGCGAACAGGATCACCGACATCAGCGAGGTATAGCCGGGATTGGTCACGCTGCCGGTCAGGTAGGCAACCAGTACGTAGGCGAGGTAGAGAAAACTGGCCAGCGCGAGTGCCGCACCACTGTAGCTTGCGATGCGCAATGGCAAGTGCGAGAACGTGACGAAGATGTTGACGGCGTGCGAGATCAGCTTGCGCATCGTGTAGGTGCTTTCACCATGCGTCCGTGCACCATGCGCCACTTCGACCGTGCGTACGCTCGATGTCAGCCACGACAGCATGCCGTCGATGTACGGACGGCTGAGGCCGAACTCGGGAAGTCGCCTTGCCAGCGGCGCGTGGATCGCACGGAACGACGAATAGTCTTCGTTGAGATCCGGAAACGCGCGTTTGAGTGTGCGCCGCATGACTTCGGAGCTCAGGTTGCGGTATCCGGCGTGCGTGCGGCGCGCGAACACGCCGTAAACCAGCGGGTGTTCGGGGCTGGTTGCGTCGAGCAACGACACGATGGCCTCGGGTGGATGCTCGAGATCGTCATCCATCGTGATGATCCACGCACCGCGCGCTTGTTCGATTCCGCAGATCGTCGCCGCATGCTGGCCGAAATTGCGGCTCAGCCTGAGGCCGATGACTTCCGGAAAGCATTCGGCAAGCTCGCTGATTCGTGGCCACGCCTCGGCCTGACCACGGTCGTCGACGAGGATCAGTTCGTGTACAAGCCCTGCATCTTGCATGGCGGCGGCGAGGCGCTCGCGCAACTCGGAAAGTGCACTGGCACCGCCATACACCGGCACCACGATCGACACGTCGATCCTTGCTTCCCCGTGTTCTGTCGGATTCATGAGTGCAGATTCCTTCCGTGCGCTGGTCACGATGGCGATGCCGCGCTACTCGTTATCCAGGTCCATGTCTTGCCGAGTCCGTCAGCCAGTCGGGTCTGCGCCCTCCAACCCAGCGCATCGGCGATGGCTCGACTGTTCGGCGAGACGTGCGCGACATCGACCCCGCGCGATGGCGCGTAGGCTACAGGGATCGACCGGCCGCTGGCGCGCTCGCATGCGGTGATCAGCTCGGTGACCGAGATCGCGTCGCCACTGGCAACGTTGTAGAGCCTGAATCGATCATCCGATTCTCCATCCAGTGCCGCCAGTGTTGCCGAGACCAGATCGTCGATGTAGCAATAATCGCGCACCGCACTGCCATCGCCCCACACCTGGAAAGGCTTCTGATCGAGTGCGCGCTCGAACAATGTCGGCACGATCGCGAAGGCCTTCGCGATTTCCTGTCCGGGCCCATACGGATTGGTGGGACGGAGCACGGTCGCGCGCCAGTCCGAACTGCAGATGCAGGCGTGGATCAACGCCTCCGCGGCAACCTTGCCCGCACCGTAATAAGAGCGCGGTCGAAGCGGGGTCGACTCATCCGCATCGCGCGCAAGATCGCCGAACACCGTGCCACCAGAGGACATGTAGACGAGGTGCCTCGCTGGAAACCGCTTTGCACATTCGAGCAGGCGCGACAGCGGAAGAAGGTTGCCGATGACCTCGAGGGCAGGGTCACTCGCAGAGGTTCCCGGCGTGGTGAGTCCGGCGCAGTAGACGATTCGCGTGCAATGCTCGAGAGCCTCGCCAAGCACCTCGGCATTCTCGATCGAGCCACGGATTCGAACGATGCGATCGTCTTCGCTCATCGCTTCGGAACGTCCCAGCGCGCACACACTATGTCCTGCGGCGAGCAGGCCGCGCACGATCGCTGAGCCAATGAACCCCGCGGAACCGAGTACGAGGACGCGTGGAATTTCGTTCATGGCGGCTGTCTCACGCGTGCGATGAAGTCATGCGCAAGTAGAGTGCTGCCATGTCACCGATGGTTGCAAGTCGCACGCAGTTCATCGGCACATTGGAATCTTTGTCATGACCAATCTGAACGCGAGTTGCCGGGGATCGTTGGGCGGAGTGTTGGCGGGTGCATCGGTACGCAAGTCGATCGTGCGACGTCCGGGCGCGGCATCGAGGTAGGCGGCCAGCCTCGCCGGAACGCCTGCCTCGAGGTGCTGCTCGGCAAGCTTCCTTCCGCCCTCCCACATCGAGACGGTTCGCTCGACCACGTACGACTCGAGGGTCAGCTCCAGATAACACGCGCGCGGCAAGCCCGTGGTGTTGTCCATCACCAGCGATGCATCGCCGCTGCTCCATAGCCACGTTTGCGGCGGCGCGTGTTCAACCACCGACCAGCCATGCTCGGGCGCTACGGCGAGTGCGCGATAGCGAGGGTTCTTGGCGGCAGGCAGGGCCAGGAACACACGAAACGTATCAGCACTCTCGACGACGGCCTGCAACCCGGCAGCGGTCAACCCCGCCTCGACGCCGGCACCGTTGTCCGCATAGCCGCGCCGATCAACGACGATTCCGGAAAAACCGAGCGCATCGATTGCGGCGACTTGCTCGACTGGACTGAATGTCTCGACGATGCGCTGCCACGTGTCTTCTGGTCGACCACGCATGGCGCCGAATGTCCAGTGGGTGTTTCGCGTGCTCAGAAAGCCACTCAAGGATTCGTAGCTGCCGAGTCCCGTTGTCGAGAAGCCTTCCGGATACGGCAGCAACGGAAACTGCGCGACCATGGCGGATGGCCCAAGTGACTTCTCGACCGCTGAAAAGAACTCGCGGTCTACCGCGCGTTTCGTCGCTTGCTCGAGCACAATCGGTGCAACGACGTCACCGGCGGGCGAAAGCTGATCGAACAAGACCACGCCGACCAGCGCCACTGGAGCGATGATGAGAGCAAGTGGGCGATGGCCGGACTTCCACTTGCTTACCAGCAAGCCGAGCAAGCTGACCGCAGCGAGGATCGAGAAAAATGCGATGAACGGACTTATTCGGTTCAGTCCTCTCAACTGCGGTGTCAGCAAGAAGGCAAACAATGAACCGAGCCCTCCAACTGTGGCAAACAGAACGGCAGCGTAGGTCGGCGCGCTCGCCCGCACCAGGATTGCAGGTATCGAGTGGCGCATTGGCGAGACGAACGGAATAGCCAGCAACAGCAGAAAGCCAAGGGTACCAATCGCTCCAAGTGCCGCGGTCTTGCTCTCGTTCGAGTAGGGAGAGCCCGCTTCGTAACTATCGCGCAGTGACGCTAGCGCGTCGATACGATGATGCTCGCGCGGCAGCATGAGTTGGGTCATTTTGAGCCCATAGGTTTCGGAATCCCCGGCCTGCCGCATCGCCACTTCGGGATTTTTTCCGTGATGAATCTGATGCCAGAAGTTTGGCGCAAGATTCGTCATCGTGCCGGAAACGACGATCGCCACGATCATCGAGGCGCGCGCAAACGGACGCCATGAAGTCGTCAGCGCAGACGCGTGAAGTCCGGCCACTGCGATGATCAGGCAAGAGAAAAACGCGTAGTACACACCGGACATCGAGCACGCCAATGCCGCCGCGACGATCAACCAGCGGGCTGGGCTGGATCTGTATCCGGGAGCGGACTCGTGGACTACCTCGAGGGCCAGCCAGCCCGCGATCGCAGCCACGAAATAGGCGAGCAGAAACACATGTTCAGCGCGTTGAAAATGGAACGGCAACAATGTGAATGCGATTGCAGCGGCGAGTGCCCAGAGCGATCCTAGCCCCAGCCGGCGATACACCGCATACCCGATCAATGCGCACAAGGCAAAGCTCAGCAGGATGTAGGTGTTGAATACGAGGAACGGACTGTCGGTGAATAAGCCGATCGCACGCATGAGCAGCAGGTTGAGGCCATCGGCA
>JBBSOU010000197.1:0-4892 GCA_038259445.1 Lysobacterales bacterium
CCCGTCAGGAGTCCGGTCATGTTCCAGTCCACCCACAGTGCGTCCGCGGTCTTGCACGATTCGGTGCCGGCATCGTCTGCAGCGAGTCACCAGCGCCCGGCATCGGCGCAGCGGGTCGAGAGCAATCGACTGATGAGTGGCGCGCGCGAGCTCGTCATCGAGCACGCCGGCCAGGAATACCGCCTGCGCGTGACGCGCAACGACAAGCTGATCCTGACCAAATAGTGCTGCACAGCGGCGTCGCTTGCGACGCTTTCCGACCTGCGGGCTTCGTCCGCAGCATGTTGTACAAGATCATCGCAGCCAGCGCGTCCACCGGTCCCTCTCCCCCGGTTGCCCTGCCAGCCAGCGTTCCGCTTCGCGGACTACTGGACTGTCATGACCCGATTTGCCTGCCCTGTTTTCGCCAGTGCGTTCGCACTGGGATGCCCGCATGCGCATGCTGAAGCGCCCGATGCGCCCACCAGCATCCTCTACGAAATCGAGCGCATCACCGTCACGGCGACGCTCAATCCGCGCGCGACGAAAGATGTCGCCAGCGACGTCAGCATCATCGATGCGCTCGAGATCGACCGGCGCCAGGTGCACGACATCGGCGACCTCGTGCGCTATGAGCCGGGCGTAACCGTCACCGGCAACCCAGCCCGTTTCGGACTCGGCGGTTTCCGCATCCGCGGACTCGGCGGCGATCGCGTGCGCATCGAGGTCGACGGCATTCCGCTCAGCGAGGAATTTTCGATCGGCAGCTTCGCCAACGCCGGTCGCGATTTCGTCGATGTCGATGCGCTCAAGCGCGTCGAGATCGTGCGCGGCGCGGCATCGTCACTGTATGGCTCGGATGCGCTCGGCGGCGTGGTCAGTTTCATCACCAAGGACCCGTCGGATTATCTAGCCGACGACGGCGGCCAGTACGTTGCCGGCAAACTGCAGTTCGCGACCATCGATCGCGAAGCGGCGATCACCGGAACCTGGGCCGGCGGCAACGAACGCCACGGTGCCGTGCTAGTCGCCACCCATCGCGACGGTCATGCGACCAGCAACCAGGGCAGCGTCGACAGCGCCGACGCCACGCGCACGCGACCGAATCCGCAGCAGACGCGCAGCGATGCGCTGCTGGCGAAATACGTGCACAACGCTGACAGCGGTCGCACCGATCGCCTGACCTTCGACGGCGAAAAAGGCGACGTTTCCACCGACGCCTTGAGTGCGCGCACGACCGTCGCCAACGGCACGCGCACGACAGCGCTGGCCGGCGACGACGAGCGCCAGCGCGCGCGCGTCGCGTTTGCGCAGGACATCCCGCTGACCGTTTCGTGGATCGATCGGCTCGACTGGAAGGCCTATGCGCAATCGAGCGAAACCCGGCAGGACACGCTCGAAGACCGCGCCACGGCGACTGCCGGCGTGCTTTCGAATCCGCTGCAGCGCTATCGCCGATTCGACTACGAACAGCGCGTGGTCGGCGTGGAATTGAGCGCACGCAAGCAATGGACGCAAGGCAGTGTCGAGCACGCCCTGACCTTGGGCCTTGATCTGTCGCGCACGCGCACCGAGGAGCAGCGCGACGGCTTCCAGCGCAATCTGACCACCGGCGTGAGCACGCCGAACGTGCCGCCCGATGCATTTCCGGTGCGTGATTTTCCGATTACCGAAACAACCACCACCGCACTGTTCGTGCAGGACGAGATCACGCTGGCCAACGGCCGCCTGAGCCTGATCCCGGCGGTGCGCTTCGATGATTACCGTCTCGATCCCGACAACGATGCGATCTTTGCCGGCGACAATCCGGGTGTCGTGCCAACCGGTCTGGAGACCTCGCGCTGGTCGCCGAAGCTCGGCGCGATCTGGCGATTCAACGATCATCTCAGCGCGTTCGCGCAGTACGCGCAGGGCTTCCGCGCACCGCCATTCGACGACGCCAACATCGGCTTCACCAACATCGCGTTCGGCTACACGGCGATTCCGAATCCCGATCTGAAGCCCGAGACCAGCAAGGGTCTCGAAGTCGGATTGCGCGGCAGCGGCGCGATCGGCTACTTCAGCGTGTCTGCGTATCACAACCGCTACGACGACTTCATCGAGTCCCTGGCAGCCGTCGGCATCAATGACGATGGCCTGCTCGTGTTCCAGTCACGCAACCTCAACCAGGTGACGATCCGCGGCGCCGAGGCGCGCTACGGCCTCAACCTCGGCGCATTCTCCGCAGCATTCGACGGCTTCATGCTCAAGGGCAGCCTGGCAGCGGCGAGGGGCGACGACGACACCGCCAATCAACCGCTGCGCACGATCGATCCACGCAAAGCCGTGCTCGGACTCGGCTATGAACGCGCGAACTGGGGCGCCGAACTGATCGGCAGTTTCGTCGAGCGCAAGGATCGTCTGCCGGCTGCTGATCCGGCCAATGGCGTGCCCGAGCCGTTCGCCGCACCAGGCTACTCGACACTCGATCTGTTCACGCACTGGCAACCGCTCGAGCGCCTCGAGCTGTTCGCCGCCGTCACCAACCTGACCGATCGCACCTACTGGAACTGGGGTTTCGCCAGCGGCCTCAGTGCCTCGTCGACCACGCTCGACCGCTTCACCGCGCCTGGCCGTGGCGCCAGCGTCGGCCTGCGCGCGACCTTCTGAAATGCCAACGGGCACGCCACGGAGATGACGATGAGCGACAACTTTTTTCCGCATGCAATGGACGACAACGCCGAGCCACCGTCATCGCCGCCATCGTCGATCGCGTTCGCGACACCCAACGCAAGCG
The DNA here is from genome assembly GCA_038259445.1 of Lysobacterales bacterium. Lineage (GTDB taxonomy): Bacteria > Pseudomonadota > Gammaproteobacteria > Xanthomonadales > Rhodanobacteraceae > Dokdonella. The sequence continues at coordinate 2,756 of JBBSOU010000197.1, forward strand.
CCACCGTGGCCGCAGCTTCGCCGATCGCGTTCGATGTGCTCGCCAACTGGCTGCCGCGAATCGGTACCGTCCTGTGGCTCGAGCGCAGCGAGAACGCAACCGCCTCGCGCGATCGCGCCAACACATGGACCGATGTTCTGGGGTCCGAACACCCTGCGTGCGCGCTGCTGTCGCGCTGCACGATGGCGAGTGCGCACAGCGCGGTCACCTCGCAGGGTCCGCGCGAATGGCTGTGCTTCACCGGCGATCACGGCGAGGCGCTGGCGAAAATGTTCCTGCTGCCCGATTCCGATTATCTCGCGTGGGACCAGATGAGCGTGACGCTGCGTCTCGCTTCTGGCGCGCCGGTGGCGCACGAGCCACCGACGCATGCGACCCTGCTCGGTCGCGCATTGGCGCACTTCGGCCAACGCCGGCAGGCGCGCCTGCTCACGTTCGATCTGAAATGCCGACAGTGGCAGCGCACGCTCGGCGCGAGTGCGCCACTGCGCATCTCGCTGCTCGGTCTCGACCTCGCCCGCGGCATCGTCAGCGACGAAGGTGCCGAATGGATCTCACCGCTGCATGCAGGCTGACCCGATGACACTCACGACAATCCGCTCGATCCCCATCGTCTTCACGCTTGCTCTGGCCGGCTGCGCCGGCAACGGCGTACGCGACACGCCGCCCGCAGCCCCAGCGAAACCGCTCGCCGAGACAGCACCTGCGCAGTACGCCGCGCCATGCGCGCAACCTCCGGTCACGCGCGAGCAGTCGTTCGCGTGCGATCGAAAGAGCATCCTCGCCATGGCCGGCGAGTTTCGCGTGCGCTTCGCGTTCGACGAAACCGCGTCGCTGGCACCCGCCTACGAGCCGCATGCGGCACAGCGTTCCGGCGCCACCGAGCTCGTCGCCGTGGTCGAGGACACCGGCAGCTCGATCATGCTGCAGCACATCCTCGTCATGAAGATGGACGACGACGTCCACGTCATCAAGCACTGGCGACAGGACTGGCACTTCGAACCGACAAAGCGCTTGCGCTACCGCGGCAACGGGCGCTTCGAAACCGAAGCGGTCGATGCCGACGCGGCTCGCGGTGCGTGGGTGCAGGTGGTCTACGAAGTCGACGACGCGCCGCGCTATTCGGGCATCGGCCGCTGGCAGCACAACGGCGGTGTCGATGCGTGGACATCCGACCCTTCGCTGCGGCCATTGCCGCGCCGCGAGTACACCAAGCGCAGCGACTATCAGGCGATCGAGGCGATCAACCGGCACACGCTGACGCCGGCCGGCTGGGTGCACGAACAGGACAACACCAAGATCGCGATCGATGCCGACGGCAGGCAGCGCGCGATTGCGCGCGAACGCGGCATCAACAGCTACACGCGCATCTCCGATTTCGATTTCACGGCGGGCCGTGACTACTGGCGCAAGACCAGCGCGTACTGGGCCGATGTGCGCAACGCGTGGCAGGCCGGATTCGCACGCAAGCCGGGCTTCGACCTGTCGCCGCGCCCGAACGGCGAACCGCGCATCAAGGAACTGTTTGCGCAGGCCGAACGCGTCGCCAACGGCGGGACGGTCGCACGCACGGAAATCGTCGAAGTACTGACGCGCTACGGGTTGCCTGCGGACAACGCCGAGGTCGCCGCGCACTGATCGCGACGACTCACGTCGCGCGCCGCCGTGAGCCGCGCAGGCGATCGATCGGAAAACTCGCAATCGCACCGGCACCCGAGCGTCGCGGCTGCCCGGCCGCCGGCGCCCACGCGAGCGCGTAGATGACTTCGTACGTCGCCGGCAGGCGCCCGTCGACGCGAAACGCTTCGTAGGCGTCGACCGCGGCGGCGATGCGGCGTCGGCCGGTCAGGCCGCGGGTGCGTGCGGGATCGGCATTGGTTGCGCCGATCGCGCGCAGTTCGCGCATCAGTGTCATCGCATCGGCGTAGGTCAGCGTGAACACGTCGCGCTCGAGCACCGGATCACGAAAGCCGGCGGCCAGCATCGCATCACCGACCTGGCCGATGTCGAGGAAGCGACTGACATGCGGAAGCGCATCGACACGCTCGAACGCGGCGCGCAGTTCATGCAGCGTCTGCGGCCCGAACGTGCTGAACAGCACGAGCCCTTCGGCGGCGAGCACGCGGCGGAACTCGTC
>JBBSOU010000198.1:0-4823 GCA_038259445.1 Lysobacterales bacterium
CGGGCCATTCGCCATCCCGGCTCGAGTGAACTGAACCTCGGCGACATCGCATCTTCGGCAAACCTTCCGAATTCCTTCGGGACCTGACGCTCGTGCGCGAATACGCTGATGCAGCCATCTGCCGTGATGGCGGCTGCGCGCGACCGCCGCGGCCGATGCCAGACATGGATCAGGAATGCTCATGAGCCCTTCCTCCGCCTGCGCCCAGCAGGTCCGCTTCGACCGTGCCACGCAGGTTTACCGCTGGAACCGAGAGGCACGGGTTGCCAGTGCGCTTCGATGCGCAGCCGTGGCCATACTCGTGGCCGCCGTCTGCACGAGCGCGCAGGCACAAGACCCTAACGATGGTTATGACGCACGTACCGATGGCGATGTCCGCGCGATCGTCGTACTGGCAGACGGCTCGAGTCTCCTCGGCGGCAGTTTCACGACGGTCAACAACCAGCCGTGTCCGAATCTGTGCCGGGTCACGATCGACGGCAAGGTTGCAGTCGGCCAGAGCCCGCTTGGCGCCAATGACAGCGTCAATGTGCTGCGTCGCCTCGCCGATGGTCGCATCATGGTCGGCGGCCGGTTCACGAGTCTTTTCGGACAACCACGATTTCGTCTCGCGCGGCTTTCCGCCGATGGCAGCTTCGACGCGGGATTCACGGTCAATTTCGACGGGCCGGTCAACGCGATCATCGAGCAGGCCAATCGCGGTGTGCTGATCGGCGGTGCGTTCAGCGGACTTGGAGGAACCGGCGGAAGCTCAGGATCACAGCGCGTTGCGCGACTGCGCGCCGACGGCAGCGTCGACCCGGGTTACTTCGCGCTGCTCAATGGCGTCGTGCTCGCGTTGGCCGAGCTCGATGACGGCCGTGTGCTCGCCGGCGGCTTGTTCACGAGCGCGAGCGGACAACCGGCACAGAACCTGGTCAGGCTGACACGCAGCGGAGCGCTCGAAAATGCCGCGTCGCTGGCTGCGAACGGAGCGATTCATGCGCTGACGCGCGACATCGATGGCACCATCATGATCGGCGGCGCATTCACCCAATTGGCAGGCGCACGTCAAAGGCTGGCTCGCATGGTTCCGGATGGCAGCTTCATCTACGGACTTGCCAACGCGAATGCGCGCGTTCTCGGCATCGAGCGGTTGCGAGACGGCCGGATACTGATCGGCGGCGAATTCACGTCGGTCGGCGGCGTGGCCACCGCCGGGCTCGCGCGGCTCGACGCCGATCGCGACGCGGATCCGACGTTCAGAGTCGGCATAACCGATAGCGTGCTCGCGATTGCCGAGCAGTCCGATGGCAGCGTGCTCATCGGTGGCGGCTTCAACTCGCCAGTCGGCTTCCCCGGCGGGCACATTGTCCGAATCGATTCGGATACGAGCGTGGATTGGCACTTCAACCCCGGCGCCAACGAGCTGGTCGTGACGACCCCCGCCCAGCGCGATGGTCGGATCATTGCTGGCGGCCTGTTCACCCAGCTCGCCGGCGTGCCGCGCGCGGGGCTCGCCCGACTATTTGCAGATGGGCGGGTTGATGGCACGTTCACCCCAGGTCCGCATGTCGAAGTGGGGACGATAACCATCGACTCCGAAGATCGAATCCTGCTCGCCGGAAGACTCGGCGAATCGGGCGGCGACGAGCTGGTACGACTGTTGCCGAACGGCGCAAACGATCCGACCTTCTCCGCTAACGTGAGCAGCGACGTGACCTCGATCATCGAGCGGGAAGACGGTGGAATCCTCATCGGCGGGCGTTTCGACAGGGTCGACAGCATCCCTCGACCTGGTGTTGCCCGATTGTTTGAAGACGGTAGCGTCGATCCAGCCTTTCGGGTGGAACGCGCGGCCAACGTTCAACAGATCTTCGAACTGCCATCAGGGAAAATCCTGGTTGGCGGAGATCTGGTGGACACCGACGGCTCGATAGTGCGCCGTGGCATATTTCGAGTCATGCCGGACGGCGAACTCGATCCGGCGTTCGATGCGGCATACGACGACGAGGCGTTCGTACGCAAACTCCTGGTGCAGGCCGACGGGAGAATCGTCTTCTGCGTCGAGCGCGAAGGCTCCGATTACATTCTCGAGCGACGGCACGCGAATGGCGAGCTCGATGCGAGCTTCGGCGCCACACTCGACGGCAGCGTGGCAGCAATGGCTTTGCGTACCGACGGCATGCTGGCTATCGGTGGCGAATTCTCTACCGTGAACGGCGAGCCGAGAGCGAATTTCGCGATGCTCTTGCCTGACGGCAACCTGTCGAACCTCGCCACTCCCGCGATTGACGGCGCTGTGCTGTCGATACGCATCCAGAACGATGGCAAGCTGTTGCTCGGCGGCGCCTTCACCACCATTGGCACGGAAGCGCGCGCACGTCTTGCGCGTTTGTCGGCGCCCGAAGCTGCCCTCTATTCGTTTGTAGGCTCGAGCACCGGGCTGATCTGGGAGCGGCGCGGCGCAGCGCCGGAGCTTGTTGTCGCACCATGGCTCATGCTGTCCGGGGATGGCTTTGACTACGCACGCGAAACACGCATGTCCAGAGTCGAGTTCGGCTGGGCCGCTCCTGCACTCGCGCAACCCGATGTCGAGCAGTGGCAATGGTTGCGAGTCGAAGAAATCCAGGACAACGGCAGCGCCAACGGCAATGGCCTGAGCGATCGCGGTGTGCTTCGATTCCGCCCGGAACGCGTTTTTGCCAGCAACTTCGAATAGGCACGGACACTGCCCGGCTCAATGCTGATGCCATCACCAGAAAGGATGAGCCGCGCCGCGACTGCCGTCCCCACCCTCCGATTTGGGTCCGCCACCATTTGCGCCTAAACTGCACGCTGACAGACAACGAGGTCAGCATGGCCAAGCCCAACTACGGATTCGACAAGCGTCAGCGCGAGATCAAGAAGAGCAAGGAGCAGGAAGAGAAGCGCCTGAAGAAGCAGCAGTCGCGCACGCCGCCCGCGGAGACGCCGGAAACGCCTGCGAAACCGCCGGAAGCCGCGAAGTAGCGCCAGGCGCGTCCCTCGCGAGCGCCGCTTTCGCCCTGCAGGTATCGTGTAGTCGCCACATCCCTGTGGCTCGACGCCGTATCAGGCAGGGGACCGGCTCTGCGCGCAACTGAAGCTGCAAGCCTCCACGCACGGAGTTGTCGCCATGTGCGTGCGCTGCGCAGCGCAATGACGAACGCGCCCTACTCCGGCCGATAGATCTCGCTGCCCTGCGCTCGGAACTCGGCGGATTTTTCGGCCATGCCTTCCTCGAGGGCCACCGTTGCCGGCACGCCGAGTCCGGCCGCGTAGTCGCGCACGTCCTGGGTGATCTTCATCGAACAGAACTTCGGCCCGCACATCGAACAGAAGTGCGCGGTCTTGTGCGCGTCCTTGGGCAGGGTTTCGTCATGGAACTCCTTGGCCTTTTCCGGATCGAGGCCAAGATTGAACTGGTCCTGCCAGCGGAACTCGAAGCGCGACTTGCTCAGCGCGTTGTCGCGCGCCTGAGCGCCCGGATGACCCTTGCCGAGATCGGCCGCGTGCGCGGCGATCTTGTAGGTGATGATGCCGTCGCGCACGTCCTGCTTGTCGGGCAGGCCAAGATGCTCCTTCGGCGTCACGTAGCAGAGCATCGCGGTACCGTACCAGCCGATCATCGCCGCGCCGATCGCGCTGGTGATGTGGTCGTATCCCGGCGCGATGTCGGTGGTCAATGGTCCCAATGTATAGAACGGCGCCTCGTGGCATTTCTCGAGCTGGCGGTCCATGTTCTCCTTGATCAGGTGCATCGGCACGTGACCCGGCCCTTCGATCATGACCTGCACGTCGTGCTTCCAGGCCGTGGTCGTCAACTCGCCGAGCGTGTCGAGCTCGGCAAACTGCGCCTCGTCATTGGCATCGGCGATCGAGCCGGGACGCAGGCCGTCGCCGAGCGAGAAGGCGACGTCGTAGGCCTTCATCAGTTCGCAGATTTCCTCGAAGCGCTCGTAAAGAAAACTTTCGCGGTGGTGCGCGAGGCACCACTTGGCCATGATCGAACCGCCGCGCGAGACGATTCCGGTCACGCGCTTGGCCGTCATCGGAATGAACGGCAGGCGCACGCCGGCGTGGATCGTGAAGTAGTCGACGCCCTGCTCGGCCTGCTCGATGAGCGTGTCGCGGAACAGCTCCCAGGTCAGGTCTTCGGCGACGCCACCAACCTTCTCGAGTGCCTGATAGATCGGCACCGTGCCGATCGGCACCGGCGAATTGCGGATGATCCACTCGCGCGTCTCGTGGATGTGCTTGCCGGTGGACAGGTCCATCACCGTATCGGCACCCCAGCGGATCGCCCAGACCATCTTCTCCACTTCCTCGGCGATCGAACTGGAGACCGCGGAATTGCCGATGTTCGCGTTGATCTTCACGAGGAAGTTGCGCCCGATGATCATCGGCTCGCTTTCGGGATGGTTGATGTTGTTGGGGATGATCGCGCGGCCGCGTGCGATTTCCGAACGCACGAACTCCGGCGTGATGATCTTCGGGATCGCCGCGTCGAAACTGTGTCCGGCGTGCTGCTTGAGCAGGTGCATCTCGCGTATCGCATCGATTTTCTGGTTCTCGCGGATCGCAACGAACTCCATCTCGGGCGTGATGATGCCCTTGCGCGCGTAGTGCATCTGGCTGACGTTGGCGCCGCTGCGCGCGACACGCGGCTTCGGCACGTGCGGAAAACGCACGTGGTCGAGTTGATGGGCACTCGCATGTCGCCGCGTGTATGGCGAGGTGAAATCGGCGAGTCGTTCGGTGTCGTCGCGTTCGTCGATCCAGCCAGCACGCAGCGACGGCAGACCATTGACGAGATCAACCCG
>JBBSOU010000199.1:0-4724 GCA_038259445.1 Lysobacterales bacterium
ATCGGGTATCGTCAAACCAGCGGTGTCGAAGACACTGGTCTGGTCATAGATGTAGGTACGCAGATCCTTGAAGAAGTAGGCGAGGCTGAAGTACGCACGCTCACCGAAGTACTTTTCCCACGATACGTCAAGGGCATTGGCTACCCAGGGCTGCAACGACGGATTGCCGCCATTGCGTACCCACAGACCCTGGTTTACGCCGGAGAACTCGAGACTGGTGTTGTTGTTGGCGCGCATCTGGTCGATGCGTGGCTTGGCCAGCTGGCGACCGAGCCCGAAGCGCAGCACGTTCTCGGCCGGCAGCGTCAGCGCGAGGTTGAGGCTTGGCAGGTAGTCGATGTAGTCATCACCACCGTTGAACGCCAATGCGTTGGCGGCGTCGCCCTGCACGACCAGGAAACCATTCGAGCTCTGGTCACTCGATACCGCCTGCACGCCGACGTTGCCGCGCAACGGCAGCGAGCCGACTTCGGCGTCGAAGTTCAGTTGCACGAACCCGGTGGTGGTCTTCTCGTTGACGGTCCATTGCTTGTTGGCGATATCGGCATTGATGTTGTCGCGCAGCTGGTAGAAATCACGGATCACGGCATTGATGTTGTAGCTGTAGCTGCCTGGCACACCGGCGAACGACAGATCGACCGGGTTGAGCAGATAGTTGCCCGGCAGTACGGTTTCGTCACTGATGAGATCGAGGAACGCCTCCGGCACCTTGCGCGACTTCTCGCGGTCGGCGTGATTGATGCCGAACTGCAGGCTCGTGAAGAACTGGCCATTGAATGCACGCTCTGCACTCGCCCGGAACGAGGTCAGCTCGTCGTTGATTTCGGGTTTCTTGATATAGCCGTCCTGACCCCAGCCGCCCGGATCGGTCAGCACAATGAGACCCGGATCGCTGTAATCGAAACCGTAACTGAACTCCGGCGCACCCTCGCGGCCGAGCAGGAAATCGACCGAATCGGTGACTCCCGCGCGCGTGCCCGCATACGACTCGAGGATCGATTCCTGACGGTCCGCACGCGAATGGCTGATGTCGAGCTGTGCCGACCATGCCTCCGACAGCTGCCAGCGGTTGTTCCATCCGATCGCGAACAGCTTGTCGTTGCCTTCATTGAGATCGTTGCGCAGTACCGGCCGCACGTTGTTGTATGTGCCACCGGTAACCACGCCATTGTCGATGACCGGATTGCTCAAGGTCACGCCACCACCCCAGCCGAGGCCGGTTTCCATGAAGCGTGTGGTTTCCGATTTTTCGAATTTCGAGTAGTAGACATCCAGCATTGACGAATAGGTTTCGCCGGACTTGTACTCGAGCACACCCATCAGGCCCTGGCGCACGTTGTCGGTCGAGGAAGCGATGAGCTTGGCGCCGCCGAGGGCGAAATTGCCTTCCGCCGGCGCGATGTTGTCGGGATATCCCCATGCCTCGAAGCGCTCGGCCTGTCCCGGTGAGTCAAGGCGCGCGTAGCCGAGTGCGATACCGAGCGTATCGTCGAGAAACTGGTCGACATAGAACGCGCTGACGCGACTGCCGATGTCATCGGAATCGGCGTTGAGCTTGCCGAGTGAGTTCTGTTCGCCGCGCACGTTGAACGAGACTGCGCGATCGCGGAACGACAGCGGTCGCACGGTACGCAGGTCCACGGTGCCGGACAGGCCCTGACCGACCAGCGCTGCATCAGGCGTCTTGTAGACGATCACCTGGTTGATCAGTTCGGATGGAAACTGGTCGAATTCAACCGTGCGGTTGTCACCGACGCTGACCTGTTCGCGACCGTTGAGCAACGTGGTGCCGTAGTCGCCGGCGAGGCCACGGATGCTGATCGTCGATGAGCGACCGGCCACGCGCTGGGCGGCGAGCCCAGGCAGTCGCGACAGTGAGTCGGCGATCGACACATCCGGCAGCTTGCCGAGGTCCTCGGAAGAAATCACATCGACAATCGAGGACGACTCCTTCTTGACCTCGAGCGCCTTCTCGATGCCGGCGCGGATACCGCTGACCGTGATCTCTTCGAGGGTGCTCGTCTCGAGCTCGTCGTCGGCCGCATCACTCGGCGTTTCAACATCACCAGCGGCCTGATCATCGGCAGAAACCGCACTCTGTGCTTGCGCCCCTGCGGCCATCGTCATCAGCGCCGACACCAATGCGACACTCAATAGATTTCGCTTGAGAATCACTATCCGTCCTCCCCACCTTGGCAATTCACGTAGACCGTGGCCGCGCCTTCGAAACGCGTATCCCGACCCTTCTGCGTCAGCGGTGGAAGCATCCACCCGCAACGTGCATCGATGGTATCTGCTGCCCATCCAGCCGCGTGGATGTTGCATACGTATTCATCCGCGCCGGTGCTGCTGCCTGGCGGTGGAACGGTGGGATAGTTGCCGCCAGGGCGGGTCCGCAAGCGTTCGGCCAGGTAGCCGCCAATGCTGCCGAACGAACCGATGGCAGAGCCTGCGCGCGCCTCGAACGCGAGCATCGACTATGGAGTATCAGCGGTGGGAAACCGGTGTCACAGCATTCTCCGCCGGGTCGCATGCGCGACCCTCGTCGCCCTCGGTTCGCAAGCCTCGGCAACCGATTCGACCGGCTTGCACGTGCCTTCTCCCGACTGGCGCGACGCGATCATCTACTTTGCAATGATCGACCGCTTCGACGACGGCAACCCGGGCAACAACGACCAGGGTGCCGGCGAGTACGATCCGGCCGAGGGATCGCATTTCAGTGGTGGTGATCTGGTCGGGCTCGAGCGCCGCATCGACTACATCCGCGGACTCGGCGCGACCGCGCTGTGGATCACGCCACCAGTCGCCAACCAATGGTGGGATGCGCGCGCACGCTTCAGCGGCTATCACGGCTACTGGGCTGAAAACTTTGTCGAGATCGATGCACACTACGGCACCCTCGAAGACTATCGACGTCTGTCACGTACGCTGCATGGCGCAGGCATGCAGCTGGTGCAGGACATCGTCGTCAACCACGTCGGCAACTTCTTCAGCTATCCGGACACCTTCGATCCGGGCAAACCGCAACGGCATGTGCGCCTCAATCGGGATGCAAAGCCGAATGCCGCACCCACCCAGTATCCGTTCTCGCTCAACAATCCACGCCGTCAGCGTGATCGCGATGCGGCCATCTATCACTGGACGCCTGCCATCCGCGACTTCGACGACAGCGAACAGCAGAGTACGTGGCAACTCGCCGATCTCGACGATCTCAACAGCGGCAATCCCCTCGTGCGCAAGGCCTTGCGACAAAGCTATGCCTACTGGATTCGCGAAGTCGGTGTCGATGCATTCCGTGTCGATACCGCGTTCTATGTGACGCCGGACTACTTTGCTGATTTCCTCTCCGCCGAGGATACCGACGCACCCGGCGTGCTTGAGGTTGCGCGCAACACCGGCCGCGACGCATTCCACGTGTTCGGCGAGGGCTTCGGCATCGATCGGCCCTATGCAGACGAGCAGGCGCGCCGCATCGATACCTACATGCGCGATGGCAACGGCAAGGCGCTGTTGCCTGGCATGCTCAACTTTCCGCTGTATGGCAGCACGCTCGATGTATTTGCACGCGGCCGTCCGACCGCGGTGCTCGCACACCGCATCGACAGCATGATGCAGCTGCATGCCGATCCCCACCGCATGCCGAGTTTCATCGACAACCACGATGTCGACCGCTTTCTCGCCAGCGCAAGCGTCGCCGCACTGAAGCAGAGCCTGCTGGCGATCATGACGTTGCCCGGAATTCCTGTGATCTATTACGGCACCGAGCAGGGCTTCACCGAACAACGTGCCTCTATGTTCGCACGTGGTCATGGCGCCAATGGGCGTGATCACTTCGATGTCGACTCGCCGTTGTATCGCTACATCCAACGCGTGACCGGTTTGCGCCGGACCCATCCGGTACTGTCGCGCGGCACGCCGCACATCATCGATTCGAGCAAGGCTGGCGCGGGCGTGCTCGCTTACCGCATGCACTACGACGGTGACGACGCTCTGATCGTGTTCAACAGTGCCGAGCATGAGGTACTGCTGGCCGGCGTCGACAGCGGCCTCGCCGCGGGCACTACCTTGCGAGCGCAATTCTCGATCGATGGCCAGGCGCCACCCGCGCGAATCGACAGCGATGGTCGGCTGACCCTGCGTCTCGCCCCACGCAGCGGCACGGTCTGGTTCGGCAGCACGGACACTGCGCCGATGGCGAGCGATGCTGGCGAACTTCACATCGAGGCGCTTGCGCGCGTGCCAGTGCGCGGTGATCTTGTGGTGCGCGGCCGCGCGCGTGGCGTCGATGCGTTGCGTATCGTCGTCGATGGCGATCTCGAGCGATCGCTCAACGTGATTCCAGATCCGTCAGGTCAATGGCACGCGCGCATCGACACTGCCGACTTGACCGATCCGTCGATCGAACATCGCATCGTCGCCTGGTCGGCCGACACTGGCGTGATCTCCCCGACGCAACGCTTTCGGGTCGAGCCCGACTGGACGCTGGCCGCCGACGTTGACGATCCAGTCGGTGACGACCGCGGACCACGCGGGCGCTATCGCGCTCCGGACGATGCGTTCTGGCGCACGCAGCACCCGCTCGACCTGAGCGGCCTGCGCGCGTGGCGCTCGGGTGGTGCGCTGCGCATTGAAGTTCGCATGCGCGATATCGTCGCCGCCTGGAAACCGGCCAACGGTTTCGATCATGTAGCACTGACGCTGTTCGTGCAGGTGCCGGGACGCGA
>JBBSOU010000200.1:0-4685 GCA_038259445.1 Lysobacterales bacterium
GCCTTCGCAGTCGGCACCCGCTCCCGGAGGGAGAGGGGAGATGCGCGATCTTGCGAAACTTGCGCAAGAGTCAGAATCGTCGCCTTTGGCACCCTCTCCCGGCGGGAGTGGGAAACTGCGCCTGCGATCCCGCCCAAGTCCTCAGCTCAACGCCTGCGCGTGATGAGGCTGTAGAGGATCAGAAGGATGATCGCGCCGACCACCGAGGCGATGAAGCCTGCCGTCTGGCCGACCGTGTACCAGCCGAGCGCCTGGCCGAGATAGGTCGCGGTGAATGAACCGGCGATGCCGATCAGGATCGTGACGATGATGCCGCCGGGATCTTTCCCGGGCTTGAGGAACTTCGCCACGATGCCGATGAGCAGGCCGATGACGATGGTCATGATAATGCCGCGATCACCCATTTTCTTGATCTCCAACGTGCTGTAGCCAGGAAGTGACGGCGAAAGCAGCCACACGATTTCACTTGACCAAGCATACCCCTCATTGGCGACACGCTGACACCCTTCTCGCTGCCATTGCGCGCTGGTGTGCGCCCCGCGTTGCGGCGCAGCATGGTGGGCATCCTGTGGTAAGGTTTGCGGGTTTCGTCGCCGTGTTTTCCCGTCCCGAAAGAGAGGTTCATCCATGCCGCATCTTGCCGCGCGCATGAGTCGCGCCAAGCCGAGCGCGATCATGCTGGTTGCTGAAAAAGCCAAGCAGCTCAAGGCTGCCGGGCGCGACATCATCAGCTTCTCGATCGGCGTGCCGAATTTCCTTCCGGGCGAGCATGTCTACGCGGCGGCGCGAGACGCACTTGGCAAGGACAGTGGCCAGTACGGCTCCAATCGCGGCCCCGACGCGCTGCTCGATGCATTCATCAAGCACCTCGAAGGCAGCGGCCTGCCGGGTTACACGCGAAAGCACATCGCCACCGGCATCGGCGCCAAGCATGTCCTCTACAATCTCGCCGAGGCCCTGCTCGATCCGGGCGACGTGATCGTGTTCCCGGCGCCGTACTGGACCACCTACCTCGACATCGCCGAGATCCTCGAGGCGACCGCGCGCACGTTGCCGTGCCCGGCTGCGCAGAACTACAAGCTCACGCCTGCGCAGCTCGATGCCGCGCTGCCCGGTGCCAAGGTGTTCCTGTTCAACAATCCATCGAACCCGACCGGCATGGTCTACACGAAGGACGAGGTCGCCGCCCTCGCCGATGTGCTGGTCAGGCATCCCGATGTCTGGATCATCTGCGACGACATCTACAACCGCATGGTCTTCGATGGCATCGGCTACCACAACTTCGTCAACTCACGGCCCGAGTTGCGCGATCGCGTCATCCACGTCGATTCGATCTCGAAAACCTATGGCATGCCGGGCTGGCGAGTCGGCTTCGTCGCCGGCCCGGAAGTCGTCGCGCAGGCAATGGTGACGTTGAACTCGAATCACATCACCAACGTGCCCGAAGTCGTCAACGCAGCGGCGGTCGCGGCACTCAGCGGTCCGCAAGACGTGACGGTTGCGAAGAACGCGGAGTTCTCGGCCAAGCGCGATCAGGTCATGGCCGCGCTTGATGCGATTGCGGGCGTTATCTGCCCGCGTCCGCAAGGCGCGTTCTACGCATTCCCCGACATCTCATGCGCATTCGGCAAGTCGCACGGCGGAAAATCGATCGGCAACGATGTCGATTTCTGCAATGCCCTGCTCGAGGCGAAAGGCGTGGCCTGCGTTCCCGGCAGCGCGTTCGGCGAGCCGCGGGCGTTGCGCATTTCCTACACCTGTCCGACCGCACAGCTGGCGCCAGGCCTCGCGCGTATCCAGGAATTTTTCGCCGAACTGACATGATCGTGCGGCGACTCCCGTTCCGTGTGGTGCTGCTCGCTGCCTTGTTTGCGGCGGTCGCTGGCTGTGGTGGTGTCGACCAGTCTGCCTTGCGCGCACAGGTCGGCAGCGAGCCTGTGGTGTTGCTGTCGACGGCATGGTGTGGTTACTGCCGCAAGCTGCGTGCGGACCTCGAGAACTGGAACGTTGCCTACACCGAACTCGATGTCGAGCAATCGGAAGAAGGGCAGCGTGCCTACCAGATGGTCAATGGCCGCGGCGTGCCGATCCTGCTGATTGCCGACCAGGTCGTGCACGGCTACGCACCGCAGCGTGCCCGCACCTTGCTCGGCAAGGCCGGCATTGCGATTGCCGACATCGAGTGAACCGAACTTCCACTGTTTCCCAATGATTCCCTTGCGAGGTTGATGCAATGAAAGCTCCCGTCCGTGTTGCCGTCACCGGCGCTGCCGGCCAGATCGGTTATGCCTTGTTGTTCCGCATTGCCGCCGGCGACATGCTCGGTCCGGATCAGCCGGTGATCCTGCATTTGCTCGAGATCACACCCGCGCTGCCGGCGCTCAACGGCGTGGTCATGGAGCTCAATGACTGCGCGTTTCCGACGCTGCACGGTGTGGTTGCCACCGATGACGTCAACGTTGCATTCAAGGACGTCGACTACGCCTTGCTGGTTGGCGCGCGTCCGCGCGGCCCGGGCATGGAGCGCAAGGATCTGCTCGAAGCGAATGGCGCGATTTTCGCCCCGCAGGGCAAGGCCATCAACGACCATGCGAAGCGCGATGTGCGCGTGCTTGTGGTCGGCAACCCGGCCAATACGAACGCTTTGATTGCGCAGCAGAACGCGCCGGATCTCGATGCTGGCCGCTTCACCGCGATGGTTCGCCTCGACCACAACCGCGCGATCAGCCAGCTCGCGGAGAAAACCGGCGCGCTCAACACCGATATCGGCAAGGTCACGATCTGGGGCAACCACAGTTCGACCCAGTATCCGGACATCCACGAAACCACGGTCAAGGGCAAGGCGGCGTTGTCGCTGGTCGACCAGGCCTGGTACGAAAGTGAGTTCATCCCGACCGTTCAGCAGCGCGGAGCGGCCATCATCAAGGCTCGTGGCGCATCGTCCGCCGCTTCCGCCGCCTCCGCCGCGATCGACCACATGCGTGACTGGACGCTCGGCACGGCGAACGGCGACTGGGTCTCGATGGCGATCCCGTCGGATGGCTCATATGGCGTCGAGCCCGGCGTGATCTTCGGTTATCCGGTGACCGTCGCGAATGGCAAGTACGACATCGTGCAGGGCCTCGAGCTCAACGCGTTCTCCAAGGCGCGCATCGCGGCCACCGAAACCGAACTGCGCGAAGAGCGTGCCGCGGTTGAGCATCTGTTCGCGAAGAAGTAGCGGGAATGTTTCGCCCCTCCCCGACGCGGGCGAGGGGTCCATCCCGCCCGATCAGCATGATCATGCCATACGGTCTGGCTCATCGATCGTGCAATTGTGGATACGTCCACCACCATGGATAGTTCGTCTCGCCAAGCACGAGCCTGGTGATCGCCGGAAAGATGATCTCTGCGCGCACGCTGTTGGCGAGCATCACGAGGCAGCGTTGTTCGACTTCCTGGCAGATGACGAGATTGCCGGTCCAGTCGTTGTGTCCGCCTTTCGCGAAGCTGAGTCCTTTTGGTCCTTGCCAGGTTTCCACACCGAGGCCCTCTCCGAGCGTGATGCTCGCACCGCGCCGATCGGTCGTGGCATGGAACTCGATGGTCGGAAACTTTCGCGCAGAGTGGATCGGAACCTGCAGGCGTACCCACTCCGCACGCATCGCCTTCGACAAGCCTTCGCCGGCCAGCATGCCGCGCCACATGCGCGCCTGATCACCGATCGTCGTATCCATCGAACCCGATGCGCTGACCCAGCTGCGTTCGTCATGCGGCTCGAACGATCCATCCATCGCATAGCCGTCGGCAAGGTTCGTGGCGAAGTCCGCGCGCCATTGCATATCGGTTCGAGTCATGCCGAAACGATCGAACACGCGCATCTGCATCTCCTTCTTCACGTCGAGCCCGAGTCCTTCCTCGAGTACGAGCTGCAGGATCCTGAATCCTTCGCCCGAATAGGCGACACGTGTGCCCGGTTCAAAGTGGAACTGCAGATCCTGGTTGGCTTCGAGTGAGCGCAGATTGGCGAGTCCGGTGGAGTGGCTGAGAATGATGCGCGGCGTCAGCAGGCGCCATTGCTCGTCACCGGCGAGTGAAGTCCATTCCGGGTAGGACGGCAGGGGCTTGGCTAGATCGAGTGCGATCGGTCGGTCGAGATCGATGAGGCCTTCGTCGACCAGTTGCAGGACCATGTAGGCAAACGCGGCCTTGGTCAGTGAAGCGCCGTACATCACCGTGTCCGTTTCGAGCGGCAGTGCCTTCTCGACATTGCGCATGCCGTACGCGCGAAGATGCGTGATGCGGTCACGCTCGATGATTGCGATGGCGAGTCCCTTCACGTCCTCGGCAGCCATCAGGCTCCGGACTTCGGCATCAAGCGAATCATTTCGCGATGTGATGGCACGCGTGGCGTCGGCACGCCAACTCGCGCACGAGGCAAGCAGAGCGAGCGCTGTGGCCAACGCGAAGTGCTTCATGCGTGATGTCCCGGCCGGGCCATCGGCTGCGGACTGCATGTGCGGATGACGGCCGGGGAGGGAGGGAAAACGACGTGCTGGGAACAGGGACATGACGGACTCCGGAATAGGATCGTCCGACTTGACGCACCGGTGCGCGAAAACTTACCTGCAGGAACTGCGTAAGTTTGGCTGCCGTTGCGCGTCATGTCAGACGACCCACCATGCGGAAGCCCGCAATGCCCACAA
>JBBSOU010000201.1:0-4683 GCA_038259445.1 Lysobacterales bacterium
CGACCACCGTGATCTACACCTCCTCTCGTACCCTCTTTCCGTTCACGTCGCTCGTCCGATCTGTCGCTTCGCGCCACCTTCCCCCGCTTCGCAGGGGAAGGACAAGAGATCGCTCGCGACCCCAAACATTCCGACGGTTTTTTCCTTCCCCTGCGCAGCGGGGGAAGGTGCCCGGAGGGCGGAAGGGGGCGCTTGCGATGCTCGGGCGCGGGATCGAATGATGCGTTTGTTCAAGCTCCCGGCAAGAGCCAGCATCGCGCTCCGCCCAGCCCCCATCCGTCGCTTCGCGCCACCTTCCCCCGCTTCGCAGGGGAAGGGCAAGAGCGCGCTCGCGACCCCAAACATTCCGCCGGAGTTTCTTCCTTCCCCGGCTTCGCACGGGAAGGGCAAGAGCGCGCTCGCGAGCCCGAACATTCCGCCGGTTTTCTTGCGCCGGCCATTCGCTCCGCTATGCGGCGTAGCGCCGTCGCAGGAACTCGAGATGCGCGCGCAATCCTTGTGCCTCGCCGCCGCGCGGATGGCCGGGGCGGTCGGCATCGTTCCATGCATAGACGTCCAGATGCGTCCACGCAATCGACTCGCCGACGAAGCGTTCGAGGAACAGCGCTGCAGTGACTGCGCCGGCGTGACGCGACGCGCCGGAGTTGCTGATGTCGGCGACGTGCGATTCGAGCATGCTCAGATACGGTCGCCACAATGGCATGCGCCAGAGCGGATCGCAGGTGTCGCGACCGGCCGTGAGCAGCGCATCGGCGACGTCGTCGCGATTGCAGAACAGCGCGGGCAGACTGGGGCCGAGGGCGACGCGCGCCGCACCGGTCAGGGTGGCGAAATCAATGATCAGGTCGGGTTTCTGCTCGGTCGCATAGGCCAGGGCGTCGCACAGGACGAGGCGCCCTTCGGCATCGGTGTTGTCGATCTCGACCGTGTACCCGGCGCGTGTGCGGATCACGTCGCCCGGTCGGAATGCGTCGGCGGAAATGGCGTTCTCGACTGCCGGCACGAGCAGGGTCACGCGGATCGGCAGCTTCGTCGTCAGCACAAGTTCGGCGAGCGCGATCGCGTGCGCGGCGCCGCCCATGTCCTTCTTCATCCAGCGCATGCCGTCTGAGGTCTTGATATCGAGACCGCCGGTATCGAAACACACGCCCTTGCCGATGATGACCACGTGTGGCGCGTCGGCGTCGCCGTGCGTGAGCATGACCAGACGCGGCTGGCGATCCTGCGATGCCGCGCGCCCGACGGCGTGGATGGTCGGGAAACCGTCGGTGAGCAGTGCCTCGCCGACCCATTCCCGATAGATCGCGCCATGCGCCTGCGCTACCTGCTGCACGGTAGCCGCGACCTCGGCCGGACCCATCGCGTCGGCCGGCGTGCTGACCATGTCGCGCACCAGCGCGCTTGCCGTGGCGATCGGATGCGCGGCGTCCCATGCGTGGTCGTCAACCGCCAGATTGGCCGGCGGTCGTTGTGGCGTGCGGTAACGCTCGAAGCGGTACGCGCCGAGCGCCCAGCCGAGCGCGGCATCGGCCGGATCGATCGGCAGGCTGCGTGGATCGAGCGCGTAGTTGCCGGGCGGCAGCCGGTGCGGCAGCGACGACAGCAGATAGATGCCGTCGTGACGGTTGCAGCCTGCGAGCAGGAGCCGTGTGCCGCCTTCGCTGTCCGGAATGGCGAGTATCCGGCCGGCCTGGCCGCGGAATCCGTTGCTCAGGCACCAGCGGCGCGCGAATTCATCGATTCCTGCGACGACCGATTCGAACGACTCCGTGTCGAGTGCGATCAACGGCGTCACCGCGATGAAGTCGACCGGACGTATCCATCCTTGCATGGGGCATTCTCTCAAACGCTGGGGGACAGGGATTGGTTTCTCGCCGGCTGCCGGCTGAGCCACTCGGCCAGTTCGCCGAGATCGCGGATCTCGAGATCCGGCGCTGCACCGTCGACCCAGCGTACGCCGCCGCGATTGATCCACGCCGTGCGCATGCCGGCGGCGCGCGCACCGCCAATGTCGGCGTGCGGATCGTCACCGACGTGCAGCACGTTCTCGGCGGCGATGCCGAGTCGCTCGCAGGCATGCGCGAAGATCGCCGGCGACGGTTTGGCTACGCCGATGTCGCAGGCCGAAATGCTGAAGCGGAAGTGTTCGTGCAAACCGACGCGGTCGAGCTCGGCCGTGCCGTTGCTGATGCTGATCAAGGGCACGCGCGCGGCCATGGCGGCAAGCGCCGGTGCCGTGTCGGCATAGCACTCGACCTCGTTGCGCACGCGCACGTAGACCGCGTAGGTTCGATCGACCCAGTCTTCGCCGAGTCCAAACGAGGCGAATGCGCGCCGCAGGGTCAGCCGTCGCTGCATGCGGAAATCGTGCGCATGCTCGGGATGCTCACGCGCGATGTCTTCGCGCAGGGAACGCAGGGCGTCAATCGGCCACGCACGCGCGACCTCCGGACAATTCTGCTGCAGCCAGTCATCGACACTGCGTTCGACACGCTCCAGGATCGGGCCGATCGGCCACAGCGTGTCGTCGAGATCGAGCGATATGGCGCGGATTTCCATGCCGTGGCAGCGCGCTCAGCGCGATCCGACCGGCGCGGCGTCGCCCTTCTTTTCGACTTTCTGCGCCTCGGCTTCCTGCAGGTTCTCGCGTGCAGCCTGGGTCGTCTCCGCGGTTGGCGCGACGCGCAGGCGTGCCTCGAGTGTGGCCCGTGGAGCCGACATGATCGGCGCGCGCGCGCGCGGCAGGCCGGCAATGTCGAGCGGCACGACCTCGGCGATGCGCGTGTCGATAAAGGCGAGGCGCTCGCCATCGCGCGCGTACACATCGCCGGCCTCGGCATACGGCACCAGTTGGTGGCGACGCATCGCCGCATGCGCGGTTGGCGAATCGAGGAACAGCACGAACTCGTTGATGCGTGCCTGGTTCGGCGCCTCCGAGCGATGCACGATGTAGAGCGTCGTGAACAACGGATAGCTGCCGCTGGAAATGCTCGATGTCGATGCCTGGATGCCCTCGACGCTGAGCATCTTCATGCCTTTGTTGGCGTAGCTGCTCGACAACGTCGACAGGCCGAGACCGGCCGGGTCGAGCGTGATGCCTTCCTCGAGCTTGCTCGTGTTGAGATACAGCCGCGGCACGCCGACCTTCTGGTCGCCGCGCTTGTACAGCAGCTGGCGAAAGCTGTATTCGACACCGTCGAGCGGCGCGGCCACCGAGTACAGGTTGATCGGCACATCGTTGCCGCCGATTTCCTTCCAGTTCTTGATGCGACCGAGATAGATCTGGCGCAGGTGCGCCAGCGAGATGCTGGTGACCGGATTGCGCGGATGCACGACCGGCACGATCGCATCGAGCGCAA
Source organism: Lysobacterales bacterium (assembly GCA_038259445.1). Lineage (GTDB taxonomy): Bacteria > Pseudomonadota > Gammaproteobacteria > Xanthomonadales > Rhodanobacteraceae > Dokdonella. The sequence goes on from JBBSOU010000201.1 coordinate 3,360, forward strand.
CCGGCTGAAACACGAGTGTCTTCTCGACCTCGCGCGACTCATGCATCGAGCGCGCGACGCCGGCCACATCGGCCGTGCCATCGACCACCGCATCGATGCCGGAGATCGTGCTGAAGGTCTGGATGTTGAGCAGGCCCTTCTTCTCCTTCTGGAACTCCTTGACCAGATCATTGGTGAAGCCGCGCGCGGAAACGATGTCGCCACGCCAGTTGATGGTCGTCTCCGGCACGAATGCGGGGCCACTCGGCTTGCGCGTCGACGGTTTCGCCGCGGCCTTCGGTGCGGGTTTCGCAGCAGGTTTCGCCGCCGGCTTTGCGGCCGGCTTCGGCGCGGCCACGGGCGCGGCCGGCGATGCCGCGGGTGCCGTCTGCGCGACGGCGTGGAGGGCGAAACTTGCGCACGCCAATGCAAGCGTGGCAACGATCAAGCGGGAACGTAGCGACATGGGCAAAAAGGTCTGGAAAAACGCTGGAAAGCGGGGCCGCAAGATTACCATGCGGCTCCGATCGCAGTCGGTTCGCCGTCGTCCACCGGTCCGCGTGCGCAACGTCGCGGTGTGCTTATTGCACGATCAGGTAGAACGCGCTTTGTCCACGCACGATCGTCAACAGCAACTGACGCGGACGCCGGCTCAGCGCGTCGGCAAGATCGCTCGTGCTCTCGATCTCGCGCTGGTTGACGCCGATGACGAGATCGCCGCCGCGCAGGCCACTGGCGAACGCGCGGCTGTCAGGTTCAATCGCCTTGACCAGCACGCCACGCCGGCGCTGGGTGTCGGTCGAGTCGGACAAGGTCACGCCCTGCAGGCGAACGTCGAGATCGCCGCCGCTGGCAACGCGCTCCTCGTTGGCCTTGAGGGTCATGTTGACGATCACCGGTTTGCCTTCGCGCAGGATCTCCAGCGCCATCGCCGAACCGACCGCGCTCAGGCCTTCGATGTTGTGCAGGTCCTGACGCGAGACGATTGCCTTGCCGTTGACGCGCGTGACCACATCGCCGGGACGCAAACCGGCCTCGGCTGCCGGCGTGCCGTTGCGCACGCGCGTGATGACGGCGCCCTTGCGCGTGTCGAGCGAGAGCAGGCGAGCGAGCTCGGGCGTGACGTCCTGCGTGTCGACGCCGAGCGCGCCGCGGCGTACCTCGCCGTAGGCGACCAGCTGGCGCATCACGTCGGCGGCCAGATCGCTCGGGATCGCGAAGCCGATGCCGACGCTGGCACCCGATGGCGAGAAGATCATCGAGTTTATGCCGACCAGCTCCCCGCGCAGGTTGACCAGCGCACCGCCCGAGTTGCCCGGATTGATCGACGCGTCGGTCTGGATGA
>JBBSOU010000202.1:0-4642 GCA_038259445.1 Lysobacterales bacterium
CCTGAGCGGCCTGCGCGCGTGGCGCTCGGGTGGTGCGCTGCGCATTGAAGTTCGCATGCGCGATATCGTCGCCGCCTGGAAACCGGCCAACGGTTTCGATCATGTAGCACTGACGCTGTTCGTGCAGGTGCCGGGACGCGAAAACGGCGTCGCCGTGATGCCGATGCAGAACACCGACGTTCCCGGTGACATGCGCTGGACCCATCGGTTACGCGTCGGCGGCTGGAATCAGGCATTGTTCGCCGCCGACGGTGCGGGCGCAAAGCACGAAGGTACACCGTTGGCCCCGAGTGGCGAGGTCGTCGTCGATCGCGAACGGCGCACCATTACCTTGACCTTGCCAGCGGCAGCACTCGGCCGACCGTCGACACTGGCCGGCGCGCGGCTGTACGTGACGACGTGGGATTACGACGGTGCCTATCGACCACTGACGCCCAAGCGTGGCGGTCTCGCCTTCAGCGGTGGCGATGGAACGCAGGATCCGCTGGTGATGGACGACAGCGCGGTGATCACACTGCGCTGATCCCGGTGATTTCTGCCACACAGGAGCAAAGCCTGCGCGCGTTGTCCCCTGCCCTTGCCCGCACAGACGATGGCCGCAGGTACGCCGACAGTGGCGATTGAAGCTTCGGAGTCTCGCACCGCGATTCTCCGCGTCATCGTCACGCACACGCGTCACCTCAACGCCGCGCAGATCGTCATCAGAGACAGGCAGCGCCGGGTCCGATCGCGCGACGACAGACGAAAAAGCCATTGAGGGTGAGCCGACCGTTGCGCGGGTCGTCGGTCAATCGACTGGCATGCGCGATGGCACTGGCGTGAAAGGCCGCGCCGCCTTCGTAGAAAATCAGGCGGTTCCATTTCGGTGCGATTTCGGCGGACTTTTCGAACCACGCGTTCGATGCATGCGGGTAGTCGCGTTCGATGCCGTACTTCTGCGTGAACGCCGCAGCGGACAACGTGCCCGATTCGTGAATCAATACGGCCGTTGCCTGCGGATCACGGGTCGGCACGAAGAACGCGGTGCCACCGAGTGCGATGTCACGGAACAGGTAAAGCACGCACGCCGCGACCAGCCGATCGGGTGCGTCGTCGAGGCGATCGCGATGACAGATCCACTGGCGCGGCGCGAGTGCATCGACACCGCGCGTCGCCAGCGCCAGACGGCTGTACATGCGCAGCGTGCGGCGGGCACCGAGCCTGGCGCGCACGTGCTGCGCGAAAAACCCATCGAGCTGCGCCGAAAGCGAATCGGGCAAACGCAATTCCGGCCCTGGATACGCATTGTGCGACGACTCGGCGAATGCCGCGCGATGTTCGGCGGCCAGTTCGACCATGCGCTGCGGATCATTCAGTGCATCGTCAATGACGAATGCATCGCAGGTGGGCGTGATCGCGATCCGATCGATGCGTGGATGTGCATTGAACATGCGTGCGCAGGGCGGTTGCGGAATCAGCGCTTCGGCACGAAACGTATTGCCTGGCCACCGCCAGCCGCGAGACGCACATCAAGCACATCGGCACTGCCGACCTCGCGCGTCTCGCGCACGAAATCGAACGGGGCATGCTGCCAGTGCGCGCTGTCGCCGTCGCGATAGATTTCGGCAACATAGCGCCGTTTCGGATCGAGAAACGACAACGGCACACGCAGCAATCGCCCGTGTTCGTCGGTCACACTGCCGAGATACCACGTGTCGCTGGCGCGATCCCTGCGCACGATCGTGACGAAATCACCGATCTCGCCATTGAGCACGCGGGTGTATTCCCAATCGACCGCAACATCCTTGATGAACTGGAATGCGTCGGCGCGCTGCTCGTAGTGCTCAGGCAAGTCGGGAACCATCTGGATCGGGCTGTAGATCACGACATACAGCGCCAGTTGCTTGGCCAGTGTGGTTTGCACCGCCTGCTTGCGTCCTTGCAGGCTGACGATACCGGGCGTGTAGTCCATCGGACCCGAGAGCATGCGCGTGAACACGAGATTTGCCTCGTGCTCCGGCGGATTCGGCGGATTGCCCCATGCTGCGTACTCCATGCCACGGGCGCCCTCGCGCGAAATCCAGTTTGGCCACGTGCGGCGCAGGCCGGTGTCCTTGATCGGCTCGTGTGCGTTGATGGCGATCTTGCGTCGCGCGGCGTCACGCACGACGCGTTCATGATGCCGCGACATCCATTGCCCATCGTGCCACTCGCGACGCACTCTTCCGTCGCCATCGTTGCGCTCGAGCTGGCCGGCATCGGCGACGTAACCGGTCTTGACCACATCGATACCCAGCCGGGCGTATCGATCGAGCGCGGGCCCGAGCTGCTTCTCGTAGTGACTGACGGCACCCCCGGTCTCGTGATGACCGACCAGGTGCACGCCGCGTTCGCGCGCATACGCCGCCAACGCGTCGATATCGAAATCGGCGGTGGCGCGGACGAAATCGAAATCGTTGCCATTGCCGAACCACTGCCCGTCCCAGCCCACGTTCCAGCCTTCGACCAGCACCCCGCGAAAGCCGTGGCGTGCTGCGAAGTCGATGTGTCGGCGGGTGTTCGCCGTCGTCGCGCCGTGCGTCGGGCCAGTCGCCCAGGTGGTGTTCTCGAGATGCAACTCCCACCACACGCCGACGTACTTGGCCGGCGTGAACCAGCTGACGTCACCGAGCGCGTTCGGCGCGTTGAGATTCAGCTCGAGGTTCGATTCGTACAGTGCCGCCGCGCTGTCGGCAATGCGCAGCGTGCGCCATGGCGTTTCGAACGGCGCACGCCGTTTGACTTTCCAGCCCTCCGACGCGGGCGCGAGTTGCGCCTTGAAGCGGCGGCCCTCGACTCGTCGCAGCCACATCGCTGAATAGTCGACCAGCGCTGCCTCGTGAATGGCGATGTGCAAGCCATCCTCGGTGCGCAGCGTCATCGGTGTGTGGGCCTGCCCAACCGCCTCGATCGGGCTGCGGGTGTAGAGATACTCGTAGCGGTTCCACTCGCCACCAGGAATCCACCATGCGGTCGCGGCCGTGGCCAGGTTGAACTCGGTCAATTCCTCTTCGATGACCACTTCTTCAAGCATCGGCTGCACCGGGAATCCGTAGCGAAAACCGATGCCATCGTCGAACACGCGGAAAACGATATCGACGCTGCGCTTGAGCTTCACGCTTTCGGTAAAGCGCAGGCGCAGCTCGTTGTGGTGATCACGCACGCGCCGGTTTTCGCCCCACGGCTGCTCCCAGCTTTCATCACGACGGCTGGTTGCCTGTGTTGCGAGCTCGAAATTGCGCTCGAGCTTCTCGGTATCGCGCAGCAGGAAGCCGAGCCTCGAAGGCGCTACCACCACCTCGCCGAAGCGCAACACGCGATAGGCGATGCGTCCTTCATCAAGGCTCACTTCCACACGCAACACACGCCCCGGCGAATCGATCACGGCCACCGTCTCCGGCTCGGCAGCGAACAACGGCATCGCCCACATCAACAGCAAGGATCGCGACAGCAGGGCGAACATGCTCATGCAGCCTCCACAGGCGTTGATGGCGCGGACAACGGTGATGACGATGGCGCTGCGCAATGTCGGGCAATGAACGCCTCATGCGTCGGCATGACCGCGGCCGAGCGCGCGAGTACGCCGTGGACACCGTCAACCAATTGCGCGATCTCCTGTGCACTCAGGCGGTCGACCATCGGATGTTCATTGCGCGGGATGATGTTCTGCCCAATCAGTACCTGCAGCCAGCTCGACTCGGTGAACAACTCTTCGTGCTCGCGGAAGATCCGCGCGCTGCTGCGGAACAGTTCGATCTTGTGCGCCAGCGTTTCCGGTATCGGCATCTCGCGCAGGCGTTGCCAGAACGGCTCGGTGCGCTCGGTCGCAAGATAATGCAGCACAAGGAAATCGCGACTGCGTTCGAACTCGAACTGCGTCTGCCGGTTGTATTCATCGATCGCAGCCGTGTCGAAACCGGTATCGGGGAACAATGCGATGAGCTTGGCGATGCTCGACTGGATGAAATGGATGCTGGTTGACTCCAGTGGCTCCATGAAGCCGCTCGAGAGTCCGATCGCGATGCAATTGCGATTCCAGAATCTGCGTCGCATGCCGGTGACGAAGCGCAGCGGACGAGGCTCGGCGAGCGCTTCGCCATCGAGGTTGGCGAGCAATGTCGCTTGTGCCTCGTCATCACTGATCGCATCGCTGCAATAGACATAGCCGTTGCCGATGCGATGCTGCAATGGGATGCGCCACTGCCAGCCGGCACTGCGTGCGGTGGAGCGCGTGTAGGGCGTCAACGGCGATACTGATGTGCACGGTACCGCGAGCGCGCGGTTGCATGGCAACCAGTGACTCCAGTCGTCATAGCCGGTGTGCAGGGCCTGCTCGATGAGCACACCGCGAAAGCCCGAGCAATCGATGAAAAGATCGCCTTCGATGCGCTCGCCGCTGTCGAGCACGATCGCCTCGATGAAGCCGTCGGACCTGCGCAGTTGCGTGTCGAGAACCTTGCCTTCGGTGCGACGCACGCCGCGCGGTTCGGCATGGCGACGCAGATAGCGTGCGTACAGACCGGCGTCGAAATGGAATGCGTGGAAAACGTTCGACAACGGCGAGTTCTGCACGTTGGCGCCACGCAGGAACTTTCCAGCTCGAGCGGCAACCGTGTTGAACGTA
>JBBSOU010000203.1:0-4615 GCA_038259445.1 Lysobacterales bacterium
ATCTGCGAGCATCTGTGCATTGGCGTCGTTCACGGCGACGCCGGTGACGAGGCTGTGCATCGCCTTGAGCAGGCCGGTTCCGTTCTCGAGCCTGATGCCCTCGCCCACTCGCGCGAGTTCGGCGCCGAAGAGTTCAACGGCCTCGCGGTACTCGGGGATACCTTGCGGATTCTCGCCATACATTGCCCACAACGATCGCCAGTGACGATGGAAGTGCCCTGACAACTGATGGATCGCGCCGAGATTCGGGTGCGGCAGCGCTGCGCTGAGAATGAAGGAGATCTGGTCCTGAATTTCCCACGGCGACATCACTGCCGGTACGTTGACCGACTCGAGCCGCAATGAGCGATCGGCTTTCGAATCCGGAGCAACGTGCTGCGCCTGCCACTGCGGGTTGTGTACGGAGTGCGGACGTCCACGCGAGATCAGACTCCACAAACCCGGGCCACCGACCGAGTCGGCGACCAGGTGAATACGTGCCTGGTTCGTGCTGTTCACGACACGGTGCAGACGCCATGTATCGAACAACCAGCACTCGCCGGCCGCCATGTGTACGGTGTCGTTGCCGCAGTGAAACGTCACGTCGGCTTGCGTCACGATCGGCACATGCACGCGCATGTGATCGCGCCAGTAATAGTCGATGTCGACATGCGGCGTGACTTCTGCCTGACCAGACAGGCGCATCAGCCGGCTGCGACCCCAGACGCCGCCAATGGTCGACATCACCTGCTGCAGATACGGGCACTGCATCAACTGCGGCGTCGGCCGCATCTGTCCACGCACGGCATCGCTCTGCGGATCACCATCCTGGGATATCAGCGGTACTGCGGAGTTGCCCGGAAATCCCTGCGGATGCGCACGCCAAACCGGTTCACCGAGCGCGGCGATCTCTGCGGCGAGTGCGACCGCATCGAAGGTCACGGGAAGTTGCAGAAACGGAACCTGAAGTTTCATTGCATGGGATCCGGAAACGGGTGGCGCAGCGTCTGGCGCCTGCGTCGCGAGGCGTCCATGGTATCAAGCACATGGGATTTCTTGCAGCTGGACGCACGGCGCGGCAGGGGAAGCGGTGATCAACGAAGCGCGGATCACGCCGTCATCCCGGCGGTTTCTGGCGGCAGAGCGGTCAAGCCACGATGACGGCGTGCATAGAGGCCCTCGGCGGCGCATGCAACAATATGGTTTGGCAATCGCTGGGCCTTACTCCGCCGTGATCATCTCGACACAACACCGGTTCATATTTTTTGCGGTTCCGAAAACCGGCACGCACTCGATCCGCCACGCACTGCGCCCGCATCTTGGCGACGACGACATGGAGCAGGTCGGGCTGTTCGTCAAGAAGAGTTTTCCTTTCCCCGAACTGAGCGCGCTCGGCCACGGCCATCTCGGCGTGCAACAGGTGCGACCCGTGCTCGGAGCGGAGATCTTCGACAGCTATTTCAAGTTCGCCTTCGTGCGCAATCCGTACGATCGCTTCATTTCGTACTGCGCGTTCATGAGTCGACAGACCGGACAGTTCGAAGCCTCGCCGCAGGCGTTCATGCGCCACGTGATCCGCGACCAGCCGCCGCTGCAGCACATCCTGTTCCGGCCGCAACACGAAATGCTCTGCGACGCCGACGGCAAGGTCGCGATGGACATGATCGGTCGCGTCGAGAACATGCAAGCCGATTACGATGCGATCTGCGCGCGGATCGGCATTCCCACAAACGCGCTGGGCCAGGTCAACGCGTCACGGCATCAGCATTACAGCGGCTACTACAACGACGAGCTGCGTGAACTCGTGGCACGCATGTATGCGCGCGATATTGAACTGTTCGGGTACGGCCATTAGGAGGGTGCTTTGGGCTGACCGATGGAAGCGAAAGCGCAAACTAGGCCTACAACCGGGGCGTGAGTCAGGCGCAAACAAAGCTGCGCCTGACTCTGGACCTCCAACCAATTAGGCTGCTGGTCCTGCACCTTGCAGTCAATCCAATCGAAAGTTACCAGTCGGTCAAGCAAAGATTTCCTGCTATCTCGAGGTCGGACGAGTTATAGACTGGCGCATCAATAACGGTCCACCAGATAAATCTCATCCCACACGTTCCTTCGCGCATGAGGTCCACCGTATCACCAACGATTGCGCCGTTTGCAGCACCGAGATTTGCTGCTTTTTGTACCACATACGAATTACTTGGCTGAAAGGGCGCGCACGACGCTTCGTCGCAAGTATCTTGGTAAGTAGCTGCAATCGCAATGGGTGACGAGAGCACGATAGCGATTCCGAGCAGTCCTGCTGGCAGCATCTTCATAGTTCCTCCTTTTCCGTGAACATGGACTTTCCTGCGGCTTGGCCGCACGCAAAGTTAAACATATGTCCAAAAAAGCGTGACTTAATGCACGCTTCCAGAAGGCTTTCTACCGGCATTAGATACCGCGATCGACTAAATCTTCAATGCTGAGATCCCTGTACCACATTCGATCTAGTACCCCCAACGCACGCGAAACGGCTGAAGTGTTGTCATTGCGGGCTCGAGATACTCGCGATAGCGCTCCCAGCGCGCGACGCCCTTGCGATTGATCGGCTCGAGCACCTGCTGGTAGCTGGGCGTGGCGATATAGCCGCGCTCCTTCGCACGCACATGGAAGTCGACCATGCGCTGGTCCCACGGAATCTCGAGGAATTCGGCAATGCGACGCGATTGCGCGTCGATATCGTCGACGACATCTTCGTAGCGCAGTTCGAGAACATCAGGATGCAGCACGGCTGCCTGATCGACCCAGAAGTCGAACGTGTCAGCGTATCCTTTTGCGGTCGTCGCGATGGTCGCCGTCAACGCAACGTAGGCAGGCGTGCGGAATGTCTGCATGTAGTTGCTGAGCACCACGTCGCAGGGATGACGTAGCGCGAGAATGATCTTGGCATTCGGAAACAGGCGCGAGATCAGCGGCAGGCGCAGGATGTTGAGCGGGTTCTTGTCGACCAGGCGCTTCGTTTCAGGGACGCCGGCGCGCGTGCGCACGAGCTTCCAGTAGGTATCCCGCAGACGGTTGCACGCTGTGTCATCGAGTTTGCCGAGGTCTTCCGGATAGCTGAGGTCGAGCGCGCGCATCGTCTCAATGACGTCATGTAGAAATGTGCGCTCATCCATGCCCTGCAGCTGAGGATGCGCATCGAGCATCGTCTCGAGCATGGTCGTGCCTGATCGGGGAAAGCCGACCACGAAAATCGGCGATTCTTCGGCTGACGGTGCCTGGACCGGCTGCCATGAATCGATATCTGCCTGAGTAATGCGATGACGCGTGATCTTCAGCGGGTCGGCATCGTCGTCGAACCACTCGGGCGCGTGACTGCGCAACTCGTCGATCTGCACTTGATGTGCCTGCGCGAGCCATGCCATTGCGGAAGCGGTATCCCCGAGCTTCTCGTAGAGGCGCGCGATGGCGGAGAGAATCTCGGTGTTGCGCCGCGTGACGGCAGGCTCGGCTGCCAGCGTTTCATAGAGCTGGAGTGCAGCCTTCGGATCGTCACCTCTTGCCGCGATATCCGCACGCAGGACCGCCACGCTTTCGCTCAATCCCTCTTGTGCTGCGGCTTGCGCATTGATGCCGTCGAGCACGGCGATGGCCTCGTCGACGCGATTGGACCGCTCGAGGAACGCCGCACGGCGTAACTGGGTCTTCGGGTGATCCGGCGCGCCCTTCAGGGCAAGATCGAGTGACCGCTCGGCCTGTTGCGGCTGGCCAAGCCGGGCATACAGCCAGCCAATGTCGGCGAGGGCCATCGGCTCACCGCCGGACCATTGCTCCCATCCGTCGAGCAGGTCTGAAGCCTTGTTCGCTTCGCCGCACAGAAACGTGGTGTTGGCCGTTTCAGCGCGTATACCTGCATCGTCGGGCGCAGCCGTCAAGGCGCGTTCGAGGAAGCTGCGCGCGTTGTGGAACTCACCGTGATCCAGGTACAGAAGCGCTCGGTTGAACAGTGCGCCGGATTCGCCGGGGTCGAGCGCAAGCGCACGATCGAACATGTTGCCCGCAACTTCTGCGTTGCCGAGCGATCTCTGCGCGTTTCCAAGATTACTCCAGTGCGACGCCGTATTCGGAAATGCCTGAGTCAGTGCCTCGAAGCAAGGCAGCGCTTCCGCGACCCTCGATTGCGCGTCGAGCGAAAGGGCAAGAATCAACATGGCACCTTCGGAATCGGGGGCAGATTCGAGCACATTGCGGGAAATCGCTTCTGCACCAACCGCATCACCATTGATCAGCGCGTCATAGGCCGCTTGCAACATCTTGTTCGTCCACGAATGTTCCCGACAGCGCGCAAGTATGTGGGCCGGGCCCGTGGTTCACAACCTGCAAAAAGCAGAAACCCGCGTGGCTTGCGCCACGCGGGTTCCGGGGTTCACATGGAACGATGGATCAGAACTTCACGCCAACACGAGCCCAGTAGAAGCGGCCGACCGTGTCGTACGTGCGCTCGTCGGTGTTGCCATTGAAGCCGTACTGGTACAGCAGCGGCGGCTGCTTGTTGCCGACATTGTCGACGCCGAGTTCCACGCGCGTGTTGGCCGGCTCGATGTTGTAGCCGAACTGCAGGTTGTGGAAGGTCGATGCACCCGCGCGGAACGAGTTC
>JBBSOU010000204.1:0-4599 GCA_038259445.1 Lysobacterales bacterium
AGTTCCTTCTCCCTCCGGGAGAAGGTGCCCGCAGGGCGGATGAGGGTTCGGCGGGAACCTGTGGGTGATACTTGCGCCGGATTTGCTTGGCTCCGCAATCGGTCCATGCGTTTGTTCAACGCTTGCGACAAGAATCGAAATCGCGTAATCCCGAACCCTCACCCGCCCCTGTCGGGGCACCCTCTCCCGGCGGGAGAGGGCAACGCAGTTCCTTCTCCCTCCGAGAGAGGGCAATGCGGCTCCTTCTCACTCCGGGAGAGGGCAACGCGGCTCCTTCTCCCTCCGAGCGAGGTCAACGCAGTTCCTTCTCCCTCCGGGCGAGGGCAACGCGGCACCTTCTCCCTCCGGACGAGCCACTCTATTCGATGCCGAGTTTTTCCAGCCGGTAGCGCAGTTGGCGCAACGTCAGGCCAAGGTGGCGGGCGGCAGCGGTGCGGTTCCAGCGCGTGACTTCGAGCGCTTTCATGATGACGGCGCGTTCGGTTTCGGCGACGGTGGCGGCGAGGTCGCCGATGTAGGCCGAGTCCGGCAGGATCGACGGCGCGACGGCCGGACTGTCGTTGCTGGTATAGGCGTGCTGTGGCGGCGCAGAAGATTCGGCAGGTGGCTGCTGCGAGGCGAGGCTGCTGGTGTTGGCCCAGCGCTCCGCATCGTCGTTTGCGCTGGTCGGCTTGGAGCGCGCGCTGAGGCGCATGTCATCAGCGCTGATCGTGCCGTTCTCGCACAGCGCCACGGCGCGTTCGAGGATGTTTTCGAGCTCACGCACATTGCCGGGGAAGTCGTAGGCAAGCAGCGACTTGAGCGCGTCGGGGGTGAGCCGCGCTGTGGTGGTACTGCCTTCGCGACCGAGACGTTCGAGGATCTTGCCGGCCAGTTTGGGAATGTCGTCGCGGCGTTCGCGCAATGGCGGCACGCGCAATTCGATCACGTTGATGCGGTAGAACAGATCCTGCCGAAACGCGCCGAGGTCAACGAGTTTCGAGAGATTCTTGTGGGTCGCCGAAAGGATGCGTACGTCGACCGGAACCTCGGCCCGCGCACCGACAGGGCGCACGGCTTTTTCCTGGATCACGCGCAGCAGTTTCACCTGCATGTGCACCGGCAGCTCGGCCACTTCATCGAGGAACAGGGTGCCACCTTGCGCAGCCTGGAACAGGCCATCCTTGTCCGCATGCGCACCGGTAAAGCTGCCTTTCTTGTGGCCGAAGAACTCGCTTTCCATGAGCTCGGACGGAATCGCGCCGCAGTTGACCGGCACGAAGTTCGACGATGCACGCGGGCCGAGTTCGTGGATGAGGCGTGCGACCAGTTCCTTGCCGACACCGGATTCACCGGCGATGTAGACCGGCGCCTGGCTGCGTGCGACCTTGGCGATCGTCGCGCGCAACTCGTCCATGATCGCCGAATCGCCGATCAGCTTGGCACCGCTGGCATCGGCGCTGTTGCGCTTGTCATCGGACAGCTTGAGCGCGGTCTGCACGAGCCGGCGCAGCACATTGATGTCGACCGGCTTGGAAACAAAATCGAACGCGCCGGCCTTGAGCGCGACCACCGCGGCGTCGACGTTGCCATAAGCCGTGATCATCGCCACCGGCGTCTCGGCGTACTTCGCCGCAATCAGTTCGATGATCTCGTGGCCGGTGCCGTCAGGCAGGCGCATGTCGGTGAAACACAACGCGTAGCGCGTCTCGGCAAGCCGTGCCTTGGCCTCGGAGACCGTGGCAGCCGTCTCGACGATCAGGCCCATGCGACCGAGCGTCAACGTCAGCAACTCGCGGATGTCCCGCTCGTCGTCAATGACCAATGCGAATTGTTTGCTCATGCCATCCATCAGTGGGCGCTGTCGCCATCGCCAAGGTTAGTCTTTGCGGCGGGGGAAGGCAAAGCATGGTGATGGGTGAGGATCGCATGGTTTGAAGTGCGACGCTTTTTCCTTGGTCGGTGAAGCTGGGAGCCGTTGTGGGCCCTTCCGCTGGGTAGTGGAGGAAGCCGCTGCAGGTCGTTCCGCGGGGTACGCTGCGGGTCCCTCCCCGGCGTATTGGAGGACGCCGCTTCGCGTCCTTCCGCTGCGTAGCGGCTGGAGTTGCTCGCGCAAGCCGATTCTCGTCCTTCCCCTGCGCAGCGGCTGGAGTTGCTCGCCCGAGCCCATGCTTGTCCTTCCCCTGCGTAGCGGCTGGAGTTGCTCGCTCAAGCCGATGCTTGTCCTTCCCCTGCGCAGCGGGGGAAGGTGACCGGAGGGCGGAAGGGGGCGGCTTGCGATGCTCGAATACCGAGAGTTACCGGCAGCAGCCGACGATTTCCATGCGTCCACTCGACGGCACGACAAGATTGGTCATCGCGCGCAAAAGCGCCCCCTTCCGCCCCTGTCGGGGCACCTTGTACTCGCCACATCCCTGTGGCTCGCCCTGCGGGCAGCTGACGCTGCAAACTTCGGCAATCCTGCCGATGTTTCCCCGCTGCGCAGGGGAAGGGAAAACGCGCTGCTCGTAGCGCATGCATCGGCAATCCTGCCGATGTTTCCCCCTCTGCGCAGGGGCAGGGCAATCAACGGATCGCGCGAACACTTGGGTCGCGATTCTTTCCCTTCCCCTGCGCAGCGGGGGAAGGTGCGCGGAGGGCGGAAGGGGGCAGCTTGCGATGCACAAACGCAAAAAAAGGCGAACGCCACACGCCGCATGCGTTGACGAACGCTGTCAGTTCGCCTTGTGAATCGCCCGCTTGTCGACGGCGAGGGCGGCTTCGTGGACGGCTTCGGAGAGGGTCGGGTGGGCGTGGACGATGCGCGCGATGTCTTCGGCAGAGCCTTTGAACTCCATCGCGACGACGCATTCGGCGACCAGCTCGGACACGTTCGCGCCGACCAGGTGCACGCCGAGGATGCGATCGGTTTCCGCGTGCGCGATCATCTTGACCAGGCCGGCGGGTTCGTTCATCGCCACCGCGCGACCGACTGCGGCAAAGGGGAAACTTCCCGTCTTGTACGGAATGCCTTCGTCCTTGAGCTGCTTCTCGGTCTTGCCGACCCAGGCGACTTCCGGCTCGGTGTAGATGACCCACGGGATCGTGTCGAAATTCACGTGACCGGGCTTGCCGGCGATGATCTCGGCCACGGCAATGCCTTCCTCGAATCCCTTGTGCGCGAGCATCGGGCCGCGCACGCAATCGCCAACCGCCCACACGCCCTCGACGCCGGTGTAGCAATGTTCGTCGACGACCACGCGACCGCGCTCGTCGAGCGTCACGCCGGTGTTGTCGCCGAGCACGCCATCGGTATAGGCGCGCCGTCCGACCGCGACCAGCAGCTTGTCGACGACCAGTTGCTTCTCGCCATCCTTGCCGGTGTAGGTCAGGTGCACTTCGCTGCCCTTGACCTCGGCCTTGCCGAGCTTGGCGCCGAGTTCGATGTTGAGTCCCTGTTTGCCGAATTCCTTGGCGGCGACTTTCGCCACATCGGCATCGACCAGGGCGAGGAACTCGGGCATCGCTTCTAGGATGGTCACCTCGGCGCCGAGACGCTTCCACACGCTGCCGAGCTCGAGGCCGATCACGCCGGCACCGATCACGCCGAGACGCTTCGGCACGGCATCGAATTCGAGCGCGCCGGCATTGTCGACGATGGTCTTGCCATCGAACTTTGCGAACGGCAGCTCGATCGCAACCGAGCCGGTGGCGATGATCACGTTGGCGGCGCTCAGGGTCTGCTTCGCGCCATCCGGCGCGGTCACTTCGACGTGGCGATCCTTGAGCAGTTTGCCGTGGCCGAAGAACGGCGTGATCTTGTTCGCCTTGAACAAAGCGGTGATTCCGCCGGTGAACTGTTTGACGATTTTTTCCTTGCGCCCGATCATTGTCTTGACATCGATCGCCGCGTCCTTCGCGCTGATGCCGTGGACGGCGAAGCTGTGCTGCAGGTTCCAGAACTGACGCGACGAATCGAGCAGCGCCTTGGACGGAATGCAGCCGACATTGAGGCACGTGCCACCGAGCGCGGCCTTGCCGTCCTTGCCGGTGAACTCGTCGACACACGCAACCTTGAGGCCAAGCTGCGCGGCACGGATCGCGGCGTGATACCCGGCCGGACCGGCGCCGATGACGATGATGTCGAAGGTGTTGCTCATGGGGATTCCTGTGTCGGAGTATCCAGCACGTGGACGGCATCGCGTGCGTCACGGCGGGAGGTTGCGTGCCATAGGATAACGTCCAGGACGTGATCGGGCGATTGCAGCACGTCGTTGTCCCAGAATCGCAGAATCCGGAAGCCTTGGCGTTCAAGAAACTGACTCCGCATTGCGTCGGCTTCGGCGCAATGTTGCGAGCCATCGAGCTCGACGACGAGCATCGCCTCATGGCAATGGAAATCGGTGATGTACGGCGGAATCGGGTGTTGACGGCGGAACTTCAAGCCATCGAGGCGACGAGCGCGCAGGTGGTACCAGAGCAGGTTTTCGGCGTCGGTCATGGTGCTCCGCAGGTTGCGAGCATTGCCATGCGTTCGTGTGGGCAGCGGCGGTTTCGCGCTTCGTCGTTTCACCGTACCCTCAACCGCCCCTGTCGGGGGCGCCGCGCCCCCGGGGGGGGGGGAGATGAGAGATGTCAAAA
>JBBSOU010000205.1:0-4525 GCA_038259445.1 Lysobacterales bacterium
AACCACGGCAGGCGCCGGATCACGAAGGCGAGGAGTGCCCACTTGCGCGGTTCGTGGCGGTGGAACGATCCGCGGCCGAGTCGGCTGATGACGTTTCGTGCGACCGCTTCGGGTTCGGCGGCAGCGAGTGGCAGGCGCATGCCGAAGGTGAGGTTGCTGCGCAGGAAACCGAGACGATGGAACTGCACGCGCAACTGCGCCGGATGATGACGATGGCGCAGGCTCTCGAAGAACGTTTCGAGGCCGCGCTTGGCCGCGGCATAGACGACATTTCGACTACGGCCACGCACGGCGGCGATGCTGCCGAAGCCGACGATCGTTGCGTGCGTCTCCAGCAGCATCGGCAACAGCGCGTGTGCAATCGCCAGCGGTGCGTGCAGGTTGATCGCGAGCAGTTGGCCGATTGCGGCGACGCCCAGGGTGAGATCGTCGTCGCTGCGTGAGGTACCGACGGCCAGCAGCAGCGCCTTCAGCGGCGGCATGCCGTCCAGTGCGCCAAGCACGCGCGCACCGGGATCAGGCTCGCCGGCAAGATCGAGCGCGAGCATCCTCACCTCGACACCAAAACGCAGGCCCAGATCGGCAACCTGCGCGGCGAGATCGCGCGGATCGGAGGCGACCAGCAACAATGGCTGGCCGGTTCGCGCCAGTTCTTCCGCGAGGGCACGGCCGAGTCCGCTCGATGCGCCTACCACGATCGCGGTCACAGTTCGAGCCTCCGCGTCAGTTCCGATTGCTGGCGCGACAACGGATCGAACGCACGCAGCACCGCGCGCGCGCCATCGAAACCGGGCAGCGCGCGGCGCAGGGTGGCGACATCGAGCGTCGAGTCCTTGATCAGGTTCGGACGCGCGGCGTGCGTGATGGCCAGTTCGGTGAGCGCTTCCAGAAATGCACGCTGGCGCGGCAACTGCGGTTGTGGGCACTGGATCGCCAGTGCGATGCCCTTGCCATTGAACGACAGACCGCGCGCCTCGCCATCAAAGAGCTTGCTCGCGATCAGGCTGATGCGCGGTCGCGTGCGCGACACGAGTTCGCCGAGTGCGGACGCAAACGCCGCGTAGCGCAGATGTGGCACCAGCCATTGCGCCTCGACGAAGCCGGCCTCACCGAAGCCGGCGAAGTAGCGGCGCGCCTGGTTGAGCGGAAACAGTGCCGAACCGACATCGACCACGCTGTTGCCAGCTCGGCACCAGCGCTGGTGGATCCAGCCGTTCATTGCGGCGATGCCGGCGCGATTCCACAACGCGACCGGCGACGGCGCGATCGATGCGGGCAGGTCGTCCTGCACCATGGCCTGCACGGTGGTCTGCGCCTCGAGTCCGAAGCGGACGACGCCGCGACCGAAACTGCCGGCGCGTCCATCGTGCCAACCGTAGAGCAAGGGCGCTCCGGCATGCGCGACCAGAACTTCTCCCGCTTCGACCAGGTTGGCGACCGGTATGCGTCGGATCGTGTAGGCGGCCGGTGCCGGCGCGAGGCGCAGCGTCGCGTTGCCGATCAATCCGGGGATACCGAAACCGGCGAAGCAGGCCTCGAAACGTTCGCCGTTGTGGTCGCGGCTCGCGGCAATCCAGCCGAGTTCCGGATCGAACAGCTCCAGTGCTTCGACCTGATCGCGAAACGTGCCTTCACGTGCTGGATTCTTGCCGTGCACATCAGCGGCAATGCAGCCACCCACAGTCGCGCGCGGATGGCCCGGGACAGCGCCAACCAGCCAGCCGCGCGACAGCGCGAATCGCACGACAGCGCCGATACTCGCACCGGCCTCGACCGTGATAAGGCCCAGCGTGCCGTCGAATCCGAGGATGCGATCGAACGCGCACATGTCCTGCACGATGCTGTCGGTGCCGAAGCCAGCGGCGACGTACGAGACGCCCGCACCACGCGTGATGCGCTCGGCATCGGCGGGCACCGATTCGATCAGGCGATAGCGATCAGGCCGTTGTACCCGGCATCGTGCGACGACGCTGCGATCAAAGCTGCGCAGGTCAAGTTCGGCCACTGCATGTCCGCGCGGGCTCATGGTCGCGGCTCGGCGGCTTGTGCGCTGTCGGCCTCGAACAGCTGGTCAAGGTCGCGCTGTGCATCGCGCGCGTTCTGCATGATCGCGGCCTCGTCGTCATAGACCAGGTACTGTTCGGCCAGCAGCGTTTCGTCGAACTCGCGAAAGCGCTCGATGCGCTGCGCGGCGAGCGCCGGGTCCATGCCGAGCGACTCGAGCACGCCACGTGACAACACCAGACTCGAATGAAACGTTTCGCGGACGACGTCGACGCCCAGGTCCATGAGGCGAAATACGTGCTGGCGATTGCGCGCGCGCGCGAACACCTTGAGGTGCGGATACATGCGTTTGACCAGCCGCGCGGTGCGGATACTGATTTCCGGATCGTCGGTGGCGACGACGAAAACCTTGGCTTTCTGTACGTGCGCGGCGCGCAGCAGGTCGCTGCGCGAGGGGTCGCCGAAGTAGATTTTGCTGCCGAAGCGCCGCGAGAACTCGACTTGTTCGACCGAGCTCTCGATCGCCGTGAACGCGATGCGGTTGGCGCGCAGCACGCGCGCAACGATCTGGCCGACGCGACCGAAGCCGGCAATGATCACCTGTGGCTCGCCGTCTTCGGGAATCGGGTCGTGTTCGCGCGCGGCCACCGACCCACGTGGTGCCCAGCGATCGAACAGCAGCACGAGCAGTGGCGTCAGTGCCATCGACAGCGTGATGACAACGATCAGCAGATCGCGCTGTTCGGCGGTCAACAGGCGGTTTTCCATGGCCAGCGTGAACACGACGAAGGCAAACTCGCCACCCTGCGCCAGCACGCCGGCAAGCTTGAGCGCGCTCGCGGACGATTCGCCGGCCACGTAGCGCGCCAGCGCGAACAAGACGATGCCCTTGATCGCAAGCAGGACGAACAGCACGGCGAACACCGCCAGTGGCTCGCGCAGGATCACCTGGACATCCGCGGTCATGCCGACGCCAATGAAGAACAGGCCAAGCAGCAGACCCTTGAACGGATCGACGCGCGCTTCGATTTCGTGGCGGTATTCGGAATCGGCCAGCAGCACGCCGGCGAGAAATGCGCCGAGCGCCATCGATACACCGCCGAACTGGACCAGCCACGCCGTTCCGAGCACGACGAGCAAGGTACTGGCGGTGAAAACCTCCGGCAGGTTGGTGCGTGCGGCAATGCGGAACAGCGGTCGCAGCAAGTAGCGTCCGCCGATGATGACGGCGACGATCGTGCCGATCACACGCACCACGACCAGCCATTCGGGAAGGTCGCTGGCGCTGGCCTGATGCACGGCGAGCGCCGGGATCAGGGCGATGATCGGCAATGCGGCGACGTCCTGCAGCAGCAGGATCGCGAAGCCGAGTCGGCCATGCGGCGCCTGCAGCTCCTTGCGTTCGGCGAGGATCTGCAGACCGATCGCCGTCGACGACAGCGCAAGCCCGAGGCCGATCACGGTCGCCGCCTTCCAGCCGAGACCGAGCAGTTCGCAGACCACGCCGATCGCCAGCGCGCTGATCACGACCTGCAGCGTGCCGATGCCGAACACGTGGCGGCGCATGACCCAAAGCCGCTGCGGCGACAGCTCGAGTCCGATCACGAACAGCATCATGACGATGCCGAGTTCGGAGATGTGCGCGATTTCCTCGGCATCGCCGACGAGATTGAAGCCGGAAGGGCCGATCAATGCACCGGCGACGAGGTATCCGAGCACCGAACCGAGCCGCGAGCGCGTCGCCAGGGGCACCGCGATGACCGCGGCCAGCAGCAGCACAACCGCGTACTGGATGAAGATGTCCGATTCCACGCCCGCTCCTGAACGAGCGCCGATTATCGCACGCCGGGTCGTTCGACTCGCCGCTGCGCGCGCAGTTCTCAGGCGCTGAGACCGGCTGCCGCGATGCTCGCGAAAAGCCCAGGAGACCTGACCGATGCTGCTTGCCCCGTTCGCCCTCGCCGATTCTCGTCTCCGTCCGCGCTCTCGCCGTTCATCGACCTCACGCCGACCGTTGCGCGCGCCGCTACCGGTCTGGAACGTGACGTGGCTCGTTCTCGGTACGCTCGGCTTGCTCGCGATTCCGCCGTTGCGCGGCGGCAATTTCTCCGGCTGGACGATGCCGTTCTGGCTGGTTGTCGCGCCACTGGTCAACCTGCTGTGGCTCAGTCGCGCGCGCTGGTCAACGCCGCTGCAAGGCTGGATCGCTGGTCGCCGCCGCTCGTCGCGTTGATTGCGATTGCGACTGAAGTCGCTCCCACACGAGACAGCCGCTGCGAATCTGACGTTGTGAGCGAGTTCAGTCGCGAAAATCGTTCATCTGAGTGCGCAATGCGCATCCAGCTGGATCCTGGTTCCAGGCGGTCGCAGACGTCGATTGCTCAGTCGCGCGCGCCGAGCCGCTTGCGTTCCATGCGACGCAGGAACTCGGCCATGATGCGGCGATAGAGATCGTCGCCGAGATAGGCATCCTCGACACCGGCATCGATCGACGGATTGTCATTGACCTCGATCAGCGCGA
>JBBSOU010000206.1:0-4496 GCA_038259445.1 Lysobacterales bacterium
CGGTTGATGGGTCGGGCCGTCTTCGCCGAGGCCGATCGAGTCGTGCGTGTAGACGTGGATCGCGCGCGGCGGGATCAGCGCACTCATGCGCACAGCGTTGCGCGCGTAGTCGGAGAACACGAGGAAGGTCGCGTCGTACGGCACGAAACCGCCGTGCAGCGCGAGGCCGTTGCTGATCGCACTCATCGCGAACTCGCGCACGCCGTAGTAGACGTAGTTGGCGCTCGCGTCATTGCCGTTGACGTCCTTCGAACCTTTCCAGATGGTCAGGTTCGAACCGGCCAGATCGGCCGAGCCGCCGATCAGTTCGGGCAGCAGCGGGCCGAATGCATCGAGCGCCATCTGCGAGGCCTTGCGCGACGCGACCGCCGGTGCGTCAGCTTGCAATGTGCCGATCCACGCATCGGCTGCCGCGCCGAATTCGTCGGGCAGATCACCGCGCTGGCGGCGCTCGAACTCGTCGGCAAGTTCGGCATGCGCCGCACGATAGCGTGCAAACAATTCGTTCCACTGCTGTTCGAGCGTGGCGCCCTTGTCGCGCGCACTCCATGCCGAATACACGTCATCCGGCACAACGAACGGCTCGTGATTCCAGTCGAGCTGGAGGCGTGCGGCGGCAATCTCGTCCTTGCCAAGCGGCGCACCGTGCGAGGACTCCTTGCCCTGCTTGTTCGGCGCGCCGAAGCCGATGATCGTGCGCGCACAGATCAGAGTCGGACGGTCGACGACCGCCGCCGCGGCACGCAAGGCTTCTGTGATGGCATCGGCATCATGGCCATCGACATCGCGCAGGACATGCCATCCGTAGGCCTCGAAGCGTGCCGGCGTATCGTCGTTGAACCAGCCGTGCACTTCGCCATCGATCGATATGCCGTTGTCGTCCCAGATCGCCGTGAGCTTGCCGAGTTTGAAGGTGCCGGCGAGCGAGGCCGCCTCGTGCGAGATGCCTTCCATCAGGCAGCCGTCGCCAAGGAACACGAACGTGGCGTGATCAACGATGTCAAAGGTTTCGCGATTGAAGCGTGCCGCAAGTACCTTCTCGGCGAGCGCCATACCGACCGCATTGGCGATTCCCTGGCCAAGCGGGCCGGTGGTCGTCTCGACGCCCGGCGTCGCATGCGCTTCCGGATGCCCGGCGGTTTTCGAATGCAGCTGCCGGAACCGCTTGAGCTCCTCGATCGGCAAATCGTAGCCACTCAGGTGCAGCAATGCATAGAGCAGCATCGAGCCGTGGCCATTGGACAGCACGAAGCGGTCGCGATTGGCCCACTTCGGATTGTTCGGGTTGTGGCGAAGGAAATCGTTCCAGACCACTTCGGCGATATCGGCCATGCCCATCGGCATGCCGGGATGGCCCGACTTGGCGGCCTCGACCGCGTCCATGGCCAGGGCGCGGATGGCATTGGCACGTTGCTGGCGATTCGACATCGGATTCAACCCTGCAAGGTAACGCGGTACGAAGTGCGAACCGCGAAGGGCGCGCATTGTCGCCGATAGCACCGGCGTTGTCTGTCCCGCGCTGGAGGCTCCGTTGTTCAGTATCATCCCCGTGTCTGCAGAACCCGTTCTTTCGATTTGGGGATGAAAATGAAACAACCGGCTCTCGCGCTCCTCGCGCTGTTCGCATGCGCGCTGGGTGGCACTGCACGATCGGCGGACTTCGCAGGCGGCAACATCGGCGCCATCCCGGACAACAATCCCGCCGGACGTGACATCACGTTCAATGTGTCCGGATTCGCCGCACCGATCGACAATGTGCGACTCAAGCTCGATATCTCGCACACGTTTCAGTATGACCTGCGCGCGACGCTGATCTCACCGGCGGGCGTGGCACGACTCGTCGTGTTTTCGCGTGTGGGGGCTCGAGCGAGTGGCTCAATGGGGACCGGAGACGACCTGATCGGCGAGTACGTGTTTGACGATCGGGGCCAGGATTACTGGGTCGCCGTGGCCGCGCCCGCGTTCGAGGTGCCGGTGGGCCGCTACCGCGCGAGCACCGGCGGTGGCGTATTTGCCGGCATTCCGCGGACTGACCAAGGGGGGTGCGCGACATCCTTCAAGCAGGTCTTCGGCGACCTGCCCCCGGCCAATGTCAATGGTACGTGGACCCTCAACGTTGCCGATTTTTTCGCCACTGACATTGGCAGTGTCAACGGCGCGACGTTGAGCGTATTCGCGCAGGGAGACGCCTTGTTCGATTCGGGTTTCGACTTGCCCGTACGCGGCAGCTGCAAGCTCGCGTGGCTCGACCTGACCGGCACCGGACGCACCAGCTATGTCACCGTGCAGAACACCGGCGGCGGCCCGTCAGGCGCGTTCACCTGGTCGGTCAAGACCAACGATTCAGTCGCCGGCGGCGCGACCACGAGCTTCGTGCATGGCCTCGCTACGGACTCTCTGATCACCGGCGACTGGGATGGTGACGGTATCGGTGACGCGGCAGTCTGGCGTCCCGGAACGCCTTCGCAGTTCATCATTCGCCCATCGAGCAAGCCTACGCGGTTGATCACGCAGGATTTTGGCGTCGTTGGCGATGACCCGCTGCATATCGGGGACTACGATGGCGACGGTCGTTCCGATTTCGTCGTGTTTCGTGGCGGCGCGAATGCAGGCGATGTCTCGCGCACGCTGATCAAGCTCAGCGGCGGCGGACCCGATCGAAACCTGGTGACCGGCGAGAATGGATCGTTCCCCTCCGGCGGCGTCGATTACTCCGGCGATGGCATCGCCGACATGGCCATCCAGGCGAATGCTGGATCCAACGTCGCCAGTTTCCGTTTGTACAACGGCGTGACCGGTGCGCTGTTTCAGACCTTCAACTTCGGCACTCCCACCGACATCATCATGACCGGGAACCATGTGGGCAATGCACTTGGCGACGTGACCGTTGTCCCGACGCTCGCTGGATCGATCAACTGGATCAGTCGCGACACGTCGACCGGCATCGGCCAGCCTGCCGTCAACCTTGGCGTCAGTGCGACTGACTTCAGACTTGGTGGCGATTACGACGGCGACGGCCTTGACGACTACGCTGTCTGGCGTCCGAGTGCAACACCGGGACAATCGCGATTCCTTGTGCGACCGAGTGCCGCTCCGGCCACCATACTGGAGATTCCACAAGGACAGAGTGGTAACTTTCCGGTCGGCAGCGCACGCGCGCACTGAGCACACAGACTCATGGTTGTCGGCGTCGCCGTTGACCACGGCTGGCGCCATTGCGCGGTGAAACGCCGCGTGCGTGCGGCGTTTTGTTGACCCGCCCGCCACGTGCCAGCCGGGCGCCCTGCTTCACCAACCGATTGAAAGGATTGACTTATTCGAGATCCGACCATTTAGTAAACCGATCGGTATTGAAACTGGGGATGTGAACCCCAGTTTGGAGGCAAGCGAAGGACGTGGAACGGAATCAGTTTTCCACTTTCCAAGTTCGCGATGCAGGCAGCAATCACCACTGCCTGCTTCTTCCCCCAAGTCTGGAGCAGTACCGCATGAAAGTTTCGCTGTGTGCCATCGCCCTTGCCGCTGCCGGCATCGCCGCAATCCCCGCCACAGGCTTCGCCCAGGACAAGGGCGGCTTCTTCATCAATGGCAACGTCGGCCAGGCCACGCTCGACCGCGGTGTCTACGATGACGACGACACCGGCTACGGCGTCAACGCCGGCTATCGCTGGGCGCTGAGCCCGAACATCGCGATTGGCGTCGAAGGCGGCTATACCGATCTCGGCTCGTTCGATCCGAAAAACAATGTGCTGCTGCCTGAAGGGGCATTCCTTGGCAAGGCCGACATCAGCGGCTGGACCGCCGGTGTGAATGGCCACTTCAACCTGACCGACAACTGGTACCTGAGCGGTCGCGCCGGCCTGTTCCGCGCAGATGTGAAGGGCGACTACCTGATCAGCACAGGTCCCGTGCGCGTCGATGACACCAGCAACACCCTCTACGCGGGTGCTGGCTTCGGTTACGACTTCAGCAACAACTTCAGCATCGGCGTCAACTACGACTACTTCAAGGTCGACAAGAGCAATCTCGATCTGAATCCGAGCCTGGTCTCGGCGAGCGCCGAAGTGCGCTTCTGATCAACGAATCCCCGCTCAACGCACACTCCGACGGAGAGTGATGGCAAGGACGCACAGTCTGCCGGCCCGCTTGTCGGGCCGGTTTTTTCGCCCGCTGCTTCACTTCGCGAGCATTCGGCGCGCGCTTTGCCCATCGTCAAAACCATCGCTGAAGATCCTGTCGATCCACGCTCCCCGCAGCGCCCACTGCGACTCGCTGTGCATCGCAGCGCTTGCGCCTACCTCGGGAACGATCTCGATCTCGAGGACACCCGCGTGAGCGACATCGGCGAGCAGGATTTCCTGCTGCTGCCAGCGCCGCAGCGGATTCGACGCCAGCGCTGGAAATGTGCCGACCGCAATGCCATTGAGGATCACCTGCGCGGGCGGCGCGCCGGCAATCGATCCGGGTACGCCGACGCCGACGTCGACGGTGCGGCC
>JBBSOU010000207.1:0-4405 GCA_038259445.1 Lysobacterales bacterium
CTCGCGGCTCATCTTGTCGGGCACGACGAGCACCAGCCGATAACCTTTCTGCTGCGCGACCAGGGCGAGACCAATGCCGGTATTGCCGGCGGTGCCTTCGACCAGCGTGTCACCGGGCTTGATGCGGCCATCGCGCTCGGCCGCCTCGATCATGCTGAGACCGATGCGGTCCTTGATCGAGCCGCCGGGATTGGCGCATTCAAGCTTGAGATACAACTCGCAGCAACCGCTGTCGAGTCGCTGCGCCCGCACCATCGGCGTATTGCCGATCAGTTCGAGGACGCTGTTGTTGATGGACATGCGGACTCCGCGCTGGACACTGTCGAACTCGGGGATGATACCCGAGCGGCCCCGGGTGGGTCGCAAAACGGTTCGGAACAGCGGGATGTGGAACCGATTCGGACGCACTCGGCAGACGCTTGCGTGCGTTGGTGCATCTCGGATAGCGAAAGCAGATTCGGTGGTCCAGCGACTTCGATGCTGGCGTCGATCAACCGCTCTGGCCGGCCCCCATCCGCACCTGTCGGGGCCGCTGCGCAGGAGAAGGCAAATCAAGAGCTCCCCCTTCCGCCTTCGGCACCTTCCCCCGCTGCGCGGGTGCAGGAAAGCGCGGCGCTCGGGTCATTCCTTCCCCTGCGCAGCGGGGGAAGGTGCCCGGAGGGCGGAAGGGGGCGCCTGACGCGTTTCTGGTCCGTTCGAGGGCAAACGGTTCAGGTGATCAGCATCAGTGTGCGGCGTCGGTCCGGCTGGCCCACATGTGCGTGAGTTTGTCCTTGGCGCGCAGCTTCTCGCGTTTGAGCGTATGCAGGGTGACGGCGTCCATCGGCAGGACGCCGAGTTCAGCGTTGCGGACCTTGCTGTCGAGCTCCTTGTGCTTGTGATAGAGCTGACGGAATTCGGTATTGGTGTGCATCAACGATTCGAGATCTTCACGTTCGGTCTGTTCGAACATCAGGCTACCTCCTGTCGTTTTGGACAAACGCAGACACCCCGGCGCGGTCAATGACCGGGCCGGGGTGGTGCGAGGACGATGGAACTTCAACGCGGTGACCCGAACCATACGGGTCGCCTGAGCCTTGAGGATCAGCGCACGATCGACCGGGGAATCCGGGGATTCCCGTCGCGCGAGCGCCACTGCCAAGTACCGACCCGAACGGCGTCTTCCAATGCATGGAGGATGCTGAATCCACGGCGATGTGGGCTGAACTCATGGGCTAGGCTTTACTCCCATGCGGGTTCCAGAAAAACGCCGGGTCGCATGGGAGATTGAAGCTACTCCTTCGACCCGAGCTTGGCAAGAACGCAAATTGTTAACTGGAAGTTACTGTTTATCCTCGATAATCACGTCGACGCGACGGTTGCGCGCGCGTCCTTCCGCGGTTTGATTGGTATCCACCGGGTTCGCCGAACCACGCCCGACCGCAGTGATCCGCGCCGCCTCGACACCGGCGGCGACGAGCGCATCGCGCACCGCATCGGCACGCCGCTGAGACAGCGAGAGGTTGGCCGAATCGCTGCCGCTGGCATCGGTGTGCCCTTCGATACGGATCGGCTGGCCCGGATTGCGATTGACGAAATCGACGAGATTGGCGACTGCCCCACCCGCCTCTGCACGCAACGCCGACTGACCGGAGCCGAACGCGACATCGCCCAGCGACATCTGCATGCCCGACGCACCGCGGGTCGCCTGCATCGTGTCGAGACGTGCACGCAGCGCGCTGACGCTCGCGCCAGCCAGCTCGGCTTCCTGGCGCGCGAGTTCCGCTTCCCGCGCCTGCGCGGCGGCGACGCGCATCGATTGATCTGCCTCAAGCCGCGCGGCGGCGGTGTCCTGCTCGCCGAGCAATCGCGCCTGTTCGGCATCGAGTGCGGCGCGCTCCATTTCCTCGGCACGGATCTGCGAGAGCATGCGCTGCCGCTCGAGTTCGCGCCGCGCCATTTCGGCCTCGTAACGCGCTGACGCGAGCAGCAGACGGTCGCGCTCGCGCTTGAGTTCACTTTCTCGATTGCTGAAGTCGACCACCTGCGCGGCGGCCCAGGCGATATCGACGCGTCGCTCGGCGATGTACAACGCGTGCTCGCGTTTCTTGCCACGCGAATCCTCAAGCAACACGAGCAGCGCCGCCCGCGCTGCGGCAATTTCGCCGCCAACAGAAGGCGCCAGTTTCGCATCAGCCTCGAGTTGCGCGAGGCTGCGCGACAGGCGCTCGTGATCGACATCGCGGCTCTGCGCTTGCGCGCCAGAGGCCACAATCAACAACGCAAACCCCAGTGCATGCATCCAGCGCATCGTCATTGGCCACCGCCTTCACCCGCTTCGGGCAAGCTGCGCGTGATCGCGGCATTTTCGCGCGTCAGCACATCGACCGATTCGCGCAATTTGCCGAGGCGCGACTTGATGATCGCGAGCTCGCTGTTGACGGTCGACTGGTCGGCCAGCTGCGCGCCGAGGCGATAGTCGCGATCGGCGGCGGCATCGCGCGCCTGATCGAACTTCTCCTCCGCGAAACGCAGTTCGAGCGGCGCGTAGGTGGGCGCACCGTCACTGCGTGCCTGCGCCAGACGCAGCTGCGCGGCGCCAAGTACATCCGGTGGCGGGCGGGTCGGCCCGCAGGCGACCAGCAGCGTCGCCAAAGCGAGTACTGAAGCATGGATTTTCTGGCGGGTTGATGTCATAAACTCGGTCTGCGTTGGGCCATGCCGCTATTGTGTGAATGCATCGGCGCATTTGGCAACGTTCACGGCGCGCACCTCGCGCATCCAAGGGGATTACTGCATGGATATCGGCTACTTCCTCAAGCTGATGACCGAGAAGGGTGCGTCGGACATGTTCCTGACCACCGGCGCGCCCGTGAACATCAAGGTCGAGGGCAAGCTGTATCCGCTGGGCAATACCGGCCTGCCGAGCGGCATGGTCAAGAAGATTGCCTATTCGCTGATGGACGAAGGCCAGGTGCCGCAGTTCGAGCGCAACCTCGAGCTCAACATGGCGATCGCGGTCAAGGACGCCGGGCGTTTCCGCATCAACGTGTTCAAGCAGCGCGGCGAAGTGGGAATGGTCATCCGCGCCATCAAGAGCGAGATTCCGACGATTGAACAACTGCGCCTGCCGCAGCTATTCAAGGAACTGATCATGGAACCGCGCGGCCTGATCCTCGTGGTCGGCGCGACCGGCTCGGGCAAATCGACCACGCTCGCGGCAATGATCGATCACCGCAACATGAATGCGACCGGTCACATCCTCACCGTCGAGGATCCGATCGAGTTCCTCTACCGGCACAAGAAGTCGGTGGTCAACCAGCGTGAAGTGGGCCTCGATACGCACAGCTATCACGAGGCCCTGAAGAACGCGATGCGCGAGGCGCCCGATGTGATCCTGATCGGCGAGATCCGCGATGCGGAAACGATGGAAGCGGCGATCTCGTTCTCGGAAACCGGCCATCTGTGCCTTGCCACGCTGCACTCGAACAACGCCGACCAGACCCTTGAGCGCATCCTCAACTTCTTCCCCGAGTCTGCGCATCGCAACATCCTCATGAACCTCGCGCTGAACCTGCGCTCGGTCATTTCGCAGCGTCTCGTCATGGGCAAGGACGGCCACCGCATGCCGGCGGTCGAAGTGTTGCTCAACACGCCGCTGATCCGCGACATGATCCGCCGTGGCCAGATCCACGAGATGAAGGAAGCGATGGACCGCAGCCTGCAGGAAGGCATGCAGACTTTCGACCAGGCCTTGTACACGCTGTACAAGGACGGCCGCATCGAACTCGAGGAAGCGCTCGCCAAAGCCGATTCGCGCGACGGCCTCGCCCTCAAGATCCGTCTCGCCGAGGGCGGCGAAACGCCGATGGACGAAGGCTTCGAGAACGCGCATTTTTGAGTGCCGTACGCGGCACGCGCCGAGGTTGCGGTTCACCTGCATGCTTTCGTGGGAAGCGCCGAAGGCGCGATGCTCTTCGTCATCGTGCAGAAAAGCATCGCGGCTGGCGCGGCTTCCCACGACATATCGTGAAGACTCGCCTACACCGCGGCATGTGCCAGCGATGGCGTGAGCGTCTCGGGCCACGATGAACTGCTCTCGTGGGAAGCGCCGAAGGCGCGATGCTTTTCGTCATCGTACAGAAGTGCATCGCGGCTGGTTTTCAACAGCGAAGCTGGTCAGTCGCTCCCACAACATGTCGTGGAGATCTGCTTCCACCGCAACGTGTACGTGTGATTCGGACTACATCGCCGCGCGTTGCGTGCCGACCAGGCCAGAACGCTCATCTGCGAGCATCTGTGCATTGGCGTCGTTCACGGCGACGCCGGTGACGAGGCTGTGCATCGCCTTGAGCAGGCCGGTTCCGTTCTCGAGCCTGATGCCCTCGCCCACTCGCGCGAGTTCGGCGCCGAAGAGTTCAACGGC
>JBBSOU010000208.1:0-4243 GCA_038259445.1 Lysobacterales bacterium
CGATCCGAGATAGCGCCAGCCGATCAGGCCGGCCACAACCACCACCACTGCAACACCGATCCACTTGCCGCGCGACATGCGCTGTTCCTTGTTCCAGGAGTTTGGCTACTGCGCCAGGCGGCGCCTTGCTCGCGCGACGCAGCCGCACGCCCGGACCGGAGTCCGGACGCGAGGCTCGACGCGCCACACAGCCCCTATGATCACCCGATCCGCGTCCTCGCGCTGCATGCTGGGAGTCATGGCGGCGCGTAAAGATTCCTCAAGCCGGTGGAATGCGACCAGAATCGGGCGGCGGGGCCCGGTCGGGGACGATGATCCGGCGCTGCTGCGACCAAACGAAGCAGGGTGCGACGATGGCGTGGGACAGCATGAACCTGGTCGGCTGGCTGGCTGCACTCGGCGGCGGTTTGCTGGTGGGGATCGAGCGCGAGCGGCGCAAGGGCGAGGGGCCCACGCGCGATGCGGTCGGTCTGCGCACGTGCATCGTTGTCGCCCTGCTCGGCGCGGTCGCGGCAACACTGGGTACTGCGGCGATGATCGTCGCCGGACTGGCCACGGCGGCGTTCGTCGCGCTGAGCTATCGGCGTTCGCGCCAGCACGACCCCGGCCTGACCACCGAATTCGCCGTGCTCGCGCTGTTCCTGCTCGGTGCACTGGCGATGTCGCGCGCGGCGATCGCGGCAGCCTTGTTCGTCGTGCTGGCGATCGTTCTTGCCGGCAAGCAATCGCTGCATCGGATCGCACGCAGCGTCCTGACCGAGCAGGAAGTGACCGACATGCTGTTGCTCGCGGCCGCCTTGCTGGTCGTGCTGCCGTTGCTGCCCGACCGCACGATCGACCCGCTGGGCGTGCTCAATCCGCGCACGCTGTGGCTGTACGCGGTACTGGTGATGTCGATCAATGCAGCCGGCTACGTCGCGCTGCGTGTGCTCGGCCCACGCCACGGCCTGGCACTGGCCGGCTTCTTCGGCGGCTTTGTCTCGAGCACGGCGACGATTGCCGGCATGGCCCAGCGTGCACGCGAAGATCCAGCACTCGCCGGCGCGTGCGCGGGCGCCGCCTTGATCTCGAACGTCGCCACGGTCGCGCAGTTGGCGTTGATCCTGTCAGCGGTCTCGTTGGCGCTGCTGGGCACGTTTTCGGTTGCCCTGGTCGCCGCCGCTGCGGTCGCCGTCGTGACCAGCGCACTTGCCCTGTGGGCGTCGCGCGGCACAACTGTCGTATCGGGTCGTGCCTCCTATGGACGTCCGTTCTCACCACTGCACGCCTTGCTGTTCGTGCTGATCGTGGCCACCGCATTGACCGCCGCTGCCTGGCTTGTCCAATGGCTGGGACCGAGCGGTGCATTTGTCGCCGCGGCCGCGACCGGCCTTGCCGACGTGCACGCCGCAGCGGTCGGAATCGCCGACCTGACCGCCAGTGGCGGTCTCGACACGCGCGCCGCATCGTTCGCACTGGCGATCGCGTTCCTGGCCAACTCGCTGATGAAGTGTCTTGCCGCGATCAGTGGGGGTCGCGCCTTCGCGTGGCCGGTGATCGGCGGCATCGTCGCCATCAACGTCGGCCTCGCCGTTGCTCTGGTGCTGATCTGAGGGCAACGCCGGGCGATGCCGTCAATCGCGCCGCAGCGACACCATCGGATCAAGGTTCGACGCACGCCGTGCCGGCAGGTAGCTGGCGAGCAAACCGACCCCGGCGAGCGCGATCGGCACTGCAATGAAGGTCATCGCATCGATCGGATGCACGCCATAGAGCAGGCTGCCGAGCGCGCGCGTGCACAGCATCGCCACCAGCAGGCCGATGCCGACGCCGACCGCCAGCACGCGCGCACCGTGACCGACCACCAGTGCTCGAACATCCGTCGCGCGCGCACCGAGTGCCATGCGCACGCCGATCTCGCGGGTGCGCTCGGCGACGATGCACGACAGCACGCCATACAGCCCGACAGAGCCCAGCAGCAGCGCGAGCGTCGCGGCGATGCCGAGTGTCACCAACGTGACGTTGAGGGGCACCATCGAATCCTTCACCAGATCGGCGATCGTGTACTCGCGGTATATCGGCGCTTCCGGCGCGACCTCGCGAACCAGCGCGCGCACGTCGGCCGCAATCGAATCCGCCCGCGGCGTGCGGATGACATATGCCGGTGACGAGATCGGCGAACCGCCATTCTCGGCAAGTCTGACCATTGGAAAGTACAGCACCGGTTCGGGGCTCGCGCGATAGCCGTCCTGAAGGACATCCTCGACAACGCCGACGACCGTTTCCCACGCACCCTGTTCGCCGCGCTGCAGGCGCTCACCGAGCGGGTCGTTGCCGGGCCACAGCAATTCCGCCGCGCTGCGGCTGACGATGACATTGCCGAGTGATGTGGCGTGATCGTGCGCATTGAAGGGGCGCCCGCCCTGCACGCTGATGCCCATGGTCCCGAAGGTATCGCCGGCGATGATGTTGCCCTTGACTGGAATGAGCGCGTCCGAGTTGGTACCGCTCGCCTCGGTGCGCACGCGCGTGTTCGCCGTCTGCTCGTTGAGTGGCACGTTGTTGATCAGACCGACCGACTGCACGCCGGGCAGCGCAGCAAGGCGATCAAGGAAGGCGAGGTTGAAGCGCGCATAGTCCGCCGCCGTCTTCAGTTCCGGTCGATCCGGTGCGATCTGGAACGTGAAGATGTCGGTGGTGTCGTAGCCGAGATCAGCCCGACCCATCTCCCACGCGCTGCGCAGCAGCAAGCCTGCGCCGATCAGCAGAATCAGAGCGAGCGCGGTCTGGCCGATCACGAGTCCGTTGCGCACGCCATGCTGCCGACGCGTGATGCTGCGCCCGCCGTCGTGCAGGCGCGTGAGATCGGGCGAAGCGGCGCGCCACGCCGGCAGCGCGCCACAAAGCAGCGCCGTGAATACCGTCAATGCGGCAGCGATCAGCAGCGTGTTGGCGCCGACCACCACTTCGTCGAGTCGCGGCACGCCGGCGGGCGCAATGGCAATCACGAGCGGCAGCAAGGCTGCCACCAGCACCACGGCGAGCACGCCGGCGAGCAGTGCGACAACCAACGTCTCAGCCAGCTGCAAGCGCAGCAACTGCACACGCGAGGCGCCGAGCGCGCGTCGAACAGCGAGCTCACGATGGCGGCTGTCGGTGCGCACAAGGAACAGGTTGGTGACATTCGCGCACGCAATCAGCAACACGATCGCGGTGGCGCCGAGCAGCACCCACAGCGGCCGCGCGGTAGCGCCCTGGACCTGATCGGCGAGCGGACGTACCACGGCCCGATGCTTGGCGACGATGTCGGCATACCCGGCCGCGCTGCCGAACCGCTCCGGCGCGCGGCGCGCCAGCGCCGTCAATTCGTCGGCAACTGCGTCGAGGCTCACGCCAGGCTTGATCCGTCCGATCATCGGAAAGTCGAAGTCGCCGACTTCGGTGATGTCGCTCGGCTTGAGCGTGCTCGATACCCACAACAACGCTTCGCGGTTCGGGAAGCGGAACTGCGGCCCCATCACGCCGATCACCGTGACCTCGTCCAGACCGGACACCGACAGTGTGCGGCCGACCACTGCCGGATCGCGCGCAAACCAGTCGGCCCACATCGCGTCGCTGATGACGACCGCGCGGTTCTCGTCCGCATCGACCGGCAACCGACCGAGCACCGGCGTCGCACCGAGCGTCGAGAACAGCGAGTTGGTGGGCCACGACACGCGCGCGCGCTCGACGCGCTGACCCAGGCGCACGGTGGTCGTGAACGAGTTCGAGGTCGAAATGTCCTCGAGCAGCTTCGACTGTTCCTGGTACTGGATGAAGAACTCCGGCGCCGCATTGAACTCGGCCGGCAAGGCCGAGCCGGGCGCCGACGCGGCGATATACACGAGGCGTTCGGGATTGGCGTGCGGCAGGCGTTCGAGCAGCACCTTGTCGACCACGCTGAACGCGCCGACCGTTACGCTGATTGCGATACCGAGCATGCCGACCACGATCGACGCGAATACCGGTGTGCGCGCCAGCGTACGCGTCGCCTGCTGCAGTTCGGCGATCCAGTGGTTCATTTTTGCGTCTTCTCCGTCCGTCGCTCACCCGCGGTGAACTGGCTTTAATTCCGACTGTCGCATCAGCTGATGCGAACAATCATGCAAACGTTAGCAAGGCGCATGCCACCGATTGAGGCCTCATGATCAAGCACTTGGCGAAGCGGAATCGTTCCTCGGTGTCCATCAGGGGACACACGCTGTCCGCAAATGAACGCGAACGC
>JBBSOU010000209.1:0-4220 GCA_038259445.1 Lysobacterales bacterium
AAAGCGCAACGCAATCGCATACCTTCGGTCATTCGGCGATTGGATCGATCGACTCGAGACCAAGACTCGCTGCAACGTCCGCCATGTTTGCATCGTGCGTGACCAACGCGATGCCCGATCCGAGGAGGCCGCAAGTGGCAAGGTGGATCGCATCGAGCGATTTGATGTGCAGCTCGATGGCTGCGGCAAAGCGAAGAATGCCGTCGTCGAGGCTGACCAGGTTGACCCTGTCCAGTACCGGGCGGGCCAATGACACGTCAAACCCTTCCCGTCGCAAGACGCGGATCAACTCCAGGTGCAGCAGCGTCGACGAATAGACTTCATCGCCCGCCAGGATCGTCGCATCGAGCCAGCGACGCGCCCGTTGGTCTCCGCCTGGAAGTAGCGCGTGCAACGCAATCGATGCATCGATGTACCAACGCATCAACGCTCGCCGCGGGATTCAGCGAACAGCGCGTCCACTTGCGACGGCGTGTAACGAGGCTTTGCAATGGGCCATGGCGCAGGTTCGAGTTTGGCAGCACTGATGCGTCCCGCCGCACGCATTCTGGCGACGGGGTCGCCTGAACTTTCCACTGCATCGATGCGCCAACGCGGCACGCCGCGCTCGGTCACGAGGACTGACTGCCCAGGCGACACGGCGTCGAGTACGTGTGCGGTCTGCTGGTTCAATTCGCGCTTGCTGATCGTCTTCATGCAACCAGTGTACTACGCATGTCTGTCATACGTGATATTCCAACTTGCATTGGCGTCGCACGCTTCAATTTGCCCTTGCACGGGGGGACGGGAAAAAACTACTTCGGCGCCGGCGAGTTTTCGTGGTTCGCCATTGGCAGGTTGAGCCCTAGCTCTCGCGCGCACTGCTTCGCGATCTCGTAGCCGGCGTCGGCGTGGCGCATGACGCCGGTGGCGGGGTCGTTCCAGAGCACGCGGGCGATGCGTTTGTCGGCGGCTTCGGTGCCGTCGCAGACGATGACGACACCGCTGTGCTGCGAATAGCCCATGCCGACGCCACCGCCGTGGTGCAGCGAGACCCAGGTGGCGCCGCCGGCGACGTTGAGCATCGCGTTGAGCAGGGGCCAGTCGCTGACCGCGTCGCTGCCATCCTGCATCGCCTCGGTTTCGCGGTTCGGGCTGGCGACGGAGCCGGAGTCCAGATGATCGCGACCGATGACGATCGGCGCGCTGAGTTCGCCGTTTCTCACCATCTCGTTGAAGGCGAGGCCGAGTTTGTCGCGCAGGCCGAGGCCGACCCAGCAGATGCGCGCGGGCAGGCCCTGGAAGCTGATGCGTTCGCGGGCCATGTCGAGCCAGCGGTGCAGGTGCGCGTCGTCGGGTATCAGCTCCTTGACCTTGGCATCGGTCTTGTAGATGTCTTCGGGATCGCCACTCAGTGCAACCCAGCGGAACGGGCCGATGCCGCGGCAGAACAGCGGACGCACGTAGGCCGGAACGAAACCGGGGAAGTCGAACGCGTTCCTGCAGCCTTCATCGAGCGCCATCTGGCGGATGTTGTTGCCGTAGTCGAACGTCGGGATGCCCTGGTCCTCGAACGCGAGCATCGCCTCGACATGCACGCGCATTGATTTCTTCGCCGCGTCGCGCACGGCGTCGGGTCTGGATTTCTGTTCGGCGAGCCAGCGCTCGACGCTCCAGCCGATCGGCAGATAGCCGTGGATCGGATCGTGCGCGCTGGTCTGGTCGGTGACCGCATCCGGGCGCACGCCGCGGCGCACGAGTTCGGGCAAGATCTCCGCCGCATTGCCGAGCAGCGCGATCGACTTCGCTTCGCCACTCGCGGTGTATTTCGCGATGCGCGCGAGCGCATCGTCGAGACTGCTGGCCTGTTCGTCGACATAGCGTGTGCGCAGGCGGAAATCGATGTTGCGCTGCTGGCATTCGATGCTCAGCGAACTCGCGCCGGCCAGCGATGCCGCAAGTGGCTGAGCGCCGCCCATGCCACCGAGGCCCGCGGTCAGGATCCAGCGTCCGCGCAGATTGCCGTCGTAGTGCTGGCGCCCCATCTCGACGAAGGTTTCGTAAGTGCCCTGCACGATGCCCTGCGAGCCGATGTAGATCCACGATCCGGCAGTCATCTGGCCGTACATCATGAGTCCCTTGCGATCGAGTTCGTGGAAGTGTTCCCACGTGGCCCAGTGCGGTACGAGGTTGGAATTGGCGATCAGCACACGCGGCGCATCGGCATGTGTCGGGAACACGCCGACCGGCTTGCCCGACTGCACGAGAAGCGTTTCATCATCGCCGAGCGTAGTCAGCGCGGCGATGATCGCGTCGTAGCAGTCCCAGTCGCGCGCGGCGCGGCCGATGCCGCCGTAGACGACCAGTTCGGCCGGATTCTCGGCCACTTCTGCATCGAGGTTGTTCTGCAGCATGCGAAACGGCGCTTCGGTCAACCAGCTGCGGCAGGTCAGCGTATTGCCGCGCGGTGCGCGCACGCGGCGAGTGGCGTCGATGCGATTGGATGACGTCATGGCGGATTCCGGGGATTCGATGCGCCGATTATAGGCGGTGCTCGCACGTCGCTGATGGGCCGTGTGCGCGGATGGTGAACTGCAACATCGATGGGCGACAATGCGGCACGGTTCCCTGCAACGCCCGAACTATGATTGCCCTTCGAATTTTCCTGTTGCTGCTGGTTTGCCTGCTGAGCGCGTGTGCGTCGACCGCACAGCGCGGCGTGCGTGTCGCCAAACCAGAGCCGGTGATCCTGATCTCGATCGATGGCTTCCGCGCGGATTATCTCGATCGCGCGCTCACGCCAACACTGTCGGCACTCGCCGCGAATGGCGCGCGCGCGCAGTGGCTGCGACCGTCGTTTCCAACACTGACCTTTCCGAACCACTACACGCTCGTTACCGGTCTTCACCCGGACCGCAACGGCATTGTCAGCAACATCATGGAGGACGCTCGCATTCCGTCGCAGCGCTTCGCCGCGGCCAATCGCGAGGCGGTCGAAAATGCACGCTGGTGGGAAGGCGCCATACCGATCTGGACCACTGCACAACGCCACGGACTGCGCACGGCGACGATGTTCTGGCCAGGTTCCGAGGCGCCCGTGCACGGCGCGCACCCGGACTATTGGTCACGCTTCGATGCGGGCATCAGCGAGTCAGCGCGCGTCGATACCGTGCTGGCATGGCTTGATCTCGACGACGACAAGCGACCCAGTTTCATTACGCTGTATTTCAACAGTGTCGATGCGATCGGCCATCGCTACGGCCCTGACTCGCCAGAGCTCAACGCGGCCTTGCAGGCGGTCGACCAGAACCTCTCTCGCTTGCTGGCTGGCCTCGAAAATCGCGACATGCGTGATCGCACCAACCTCGTGATCGTCTCCGACCACGGCATGACCGCGACCTCCCCGCAGCGTGTCATCTACTTCGACGACATCTTGCCGCCCGACATGGCCCATGTGGTGATGTGGGGTGTGCTCACCGGCATTGTGCCGAAGCGCGAGCATCGCAGCGAGGTGGAGCGTGCACTGCTGCGCCCGCACGAACACATGCAGTGCATGCGCAAGGGCGATGTACCGCCGCGCCTGCGCTATGGCCGCAATGCGCGCATTCCGCCGCTGCTGTGCATCGCCGAACATGGCTGGATCATCTTCGATCGCGCAACCGTCGCGAGAAAGAAGCACTTCTCGTTCGGCGAGCATGGCTACGACATCGACCATCCCGACATGCGTTCGCTGTTCGTCGCATCGGGACCGGCGTTCCGTGCGGGCGCGGTGTTGCCGCCGTTCGACGCGGTCGATGTGTATCCGTTGCTGGCCGAACTGCTCGGCGTGCGCGCGGAGCCGAGCGACGGCGATATCGCCAAGCTGCGCGCGGGGTTGCGAACGCAATGAGGAAGATCTGAAAAATGCCGTTGCGGCATACGCGCGGACCTCAACCGGCGACACCCTTCAATGCCGTCATCCTGGCGAACGCCGGGATGACGAGTTCAGGCAGTGTTGCCCATTGAAGACCGTCGGCATGACGGCATGCGCGGGTGTGGTCCGAAGAAAACCAGCGGATGACAGAAGGGTCGGATCATCCTGACGCCGGATCAACGCATCAGGCGCTCGACCACGGCCTTGTGGCGCGATGCGATGCGCTGTTCGTCACGATGCTGGAAATCGCGCACGACCCAATCGCCATTGACCATGACATCGCGCACGAGCGGACGATTGCCGGCGAACAGCCAGGTATCGAGCAGAT
>JBBSOU010000210.1:0-4199 GCA_038259445.1 Lysobacterales bacterium
AAACGCAGTTGCGCCCATGGTAGTGTGGCTTAAGCCATGCAAGAGTAGGTCATCGCTGAGCATCTATGCTTCAAACAAACGCCCCGCCAATCGACGGGGCGTTTGCTTGTGTGGAAATCGAACAGCAGACGGAGCGCTTGCCAAAGATGGCGCCAGCGGACGTGAGCCGATTGAGACTTGCTGACCGTATGCTCATTGCTATGCTTCGGTAACCGATCAGACCCGCAGACCATCCATGACAGCATCGTCGTCGTCCTCGAATATCACTGCAGTCGAGCAGTTCCTGCTCGGCCTGCAGGACCGCATCTGCTCCGGTATCGAGCAGATCGATGGACGGGCAAGGTTTCGCGAGGATCGCTGGGCGAGGGCTGAAGGCGGTGGTGGCCGCACGCGAATCCTTGCTGAGGGCAGGATTTTCGAACAAGCGGGCGTGGGGTTTTCGCAAGTCTCCGGGACCAAACTGCCACCTTCGGCAACCGCGCATCGTCCCGAGATCGCCGGCCGTCACTGGACGGCGCTCGGCGTATCGCTGGTCTTCCACCCGCAGAATCCCTATATCCCGACGACGCACATGAACGTGCGTTACTTCGAGGCGCATGCGCCGGGAGAGCCTCCGGTGTGGTGGTTCGGTGGCGGCTTCGACCTGACGCCGTACTACCCGTTCGACGACGATGTGAGGCACTGGCACACCGTCGCTCGCGACGCGCTCGCGCCGTTCGGCGAGGACCTGTATCCGCGCTACAAGGCATGGTGCGACGAATACTTCTTCCTCAAGCACCGCAACGAAACCCGAGGCGTCGGCGGGCTGTTCTACGACGATCTCAGTGAAGGCGGATTCGACCGCTGCTTCGGCATCATGCAGTCCGTGGGCAACGGCTTCCTCGACGCCTACTTGCCGATCGTGCAGCGGCGCATGGACGTTCCATTCACGGAGCGTGAGCGTGAGTTCCAGTTGTACCGGCGTGGGCGCTATGTCGAGTTCAATCTGGTCTACGATCGCGGCACACTGTTCGGCCTTCAGTCGGGCGGACGCACCGAGTCGATTCTCATGAGTCTGCCGCCGCGTGTCCGCTTCGAATATGCCTACGCCGCGAACGCCGGGTCGCCGGAAGCTCGGCTCGTCGACTACCTCACGCCGCGGGATTGGCTCTAGGAAACGGCCGCGCGTGACGCATCAATTCCATTCGTAGATCGTGAAGTAGACCGGCGATACCGGGCCATCGCCTGGATCGCGCTCAAGTCGACCGTCACTGTCGCGGTCAATGTAGATGCGGTCCGGCCCGTTCTCGGACAGGATGCGGATCATCCGCAACTGGCCCTTTTCCCTGTACTCCTCGACGGTGTCGGCACCTTCCTGACGCGTTGTCAGTTCGCTGCGCGCGCGGATCGACTCCATGTCCTGCTCACGGGCGGCCTTTTCGCGAACTGGGCGTGTATCCGGCGCCTCAGGTTCGATGGTCGCTGCGGCGGAGGGCTGCGTCGCCGTAACAACGCCCTTGTCCTCGAACGCAGGCGGCGGCAACGCGGGTCGCTTCGTGTCGGTGGGCGGCGGCGATTGGGCCAGCGCGCAACCTGCAGCCAAGGTCAGGATCAACGTTCCAACGATACGAGCCATGACCGTCTCCTCAATGGACATCCAGATTAACCCAAACATTCTGACCAGCAACTGATCAGTTCCGCGCCCCGTCCGATCGAGGCTTGCCGCCAATCTCGGTTGCCAGTCGCTCGGCCTCGACACGACTCACCTCGGTACTCAGCAAGCTGCCGCGCAAGACTGGAAGGGCAAGACCGAGCATCTGGCGCGCATCGTCGACGCGACCCTCGCGCATGCGCACGTTGGCAAGCTCGCTGCGCGCAATCGCGAGGTCAACAGGATTGACCTCGGCACGCTCGAACGACGTCAACGCAGCCTGCAGGGCGCGCTCGGCCTCGGTGTAATCCTTGCGCTCCATCGCAAACGCCGCCCGCAAACGCAGGGCATGCGCGAAGACCGGATGCTCGGGCGGGACGAGTGCTGCCCACAGTTGCTCCGATTCCTCGACCAGCACGCGGCCGATGTCCGGCTGTCTCGAGCGCCGTGCCATGAGCGCGAGTTGCCATGTCAGCATCGCGTACTCACCCGAGTCCTCTCCCTCGATGCGTGCACAACGGGCGCGCAGGTCGAGGAGGCGCTCATACGCACGATCCGCCTGTCCCGACAGGCCGAGTGTCCTGGCCTCGGTTCGTTCGATTCTGCGGCGGACCGGGTGATCGGCATCGACGGGGAGCGCATCGAGAAATTCGCGCGCATGCGCGAGATTTTCCAGCGCGCCCGCATAGTCGCCCGCATTCTCGAGAATCCCGGCCCGGTTCATCAGCGCGACCGCGGCATCGGAGCCGCCGAGTCGCATTTCGACCATGCTGCGCTCCGACAGCGAGAGCATCTCGGCCGCTTCCTGATAGCGACCCTGGTCATTGAGCGCGATGGCGATATCGTTGGTCAGGATCATGGCCTGCAGTCCGCCCGAGGAAACCGTCCGCTCGCGCAGATCGAGCGCCTCTCGCAACAGCGCCTCCGCATCGGCCGGGCGACCACAGGCGCTGAGTGCGGACGCCTTTGCCCGCATCAAGGTCAACTGATCCGGAGAATTGGCATCGAGCGAACGACGTGCGCGCTCGAGACCGCCTGCCGCCGCCTGCAGAGCGCCGGCGCAATCTCCGCGCGCCGCGAGCAGGGCGGCAAGCGTCTGTGTCGACTCGATGATGGTCTGGAAATCATCGACCGAATGCATGCCGGCAAGCGCAAGGGATTCGCGCAGAAGCTCGATGGCCCGCTCGTTGCGGCCATTGCGATGGTGCGCGACGGCGAGTGTTTGCAATGACTGGATGCGACCGCGATGATCATCCGGCGCGTACTGCTGGCGCCAGAGCGCCGCCCGTTCGGCCGCGTCCATGGCACCAGGTCCATCGTCCGTCGCTCCGAGCAAGCCCGCATATTCCTCATAGTCTTCAGCCAGTTTCAGTGCCGTCGGGCCGTCATCCGTGGAGACGCCCGCCAACCCTTCCCGCATGAGGTCGCGGGCAACGGTCACTTCACCCAGGCGGTGATAAAGACGCGCAAGCAGGCGTTGCATCGACTGCTCAAGATCAGGGTTGCCGATGACGCGCTGGTCGAGCTTCGCCCGAGCCGTGTCGAGCAAATCCCTGACACTGACCTGCCGGCTCATCGCCACCTCTGGCGCCGCTGCCGTGAATGCGTCGGTCAGAAAATCAAGCGACGCCCGCGCGCGCTGCGCATCGCGTTCGGACGCGTGCAACGCGCGTTGCGCGAGGTGCTCGGCGCGCTGTGCGCGCTGGCGCTCAAGATCAAGCTTCCAGACGAATGCGCCAAGCACGATGGCGGCGAGCACCCCCGCAACAACGGACAATCGGTGCCGAAGCGCGAACTTGCGAAGCCGGTACCGGCGCGTCAGCGGTGTCGCGCGAACCGGTCTGCCGCCAAGGTAGCGTTGCATGTCCTCGCGGAATTCGCCGACGCTGCCGTAGCGCCTGGTTGGCTCCTCGGCGCTTGCCTTGGCGATCACGCCGGCCAGTTCCACATCGAGTTCAAGCGCAGCGAGGCGTGGCGATTCCGTCTGTTCTTCGTCGCGACGACCGCTCAGCAACTCGCGCAGGATCACGCCGAGGCTGTAGATGTCGCTGGCCGTCGTGATGGCGAGACCTGCGCGCTGCTCTGGACTCGCGTAGCCGCGACTGAACACCTGCGTGGAGGTGTCGCGCGGCGCGTCGGCATCCGACTCGACCAGTCGCGCGATGCCGAAATCGAGCAACTTGAGCACACCTACGTGCGTGACCAGGACATTCGCCGGCTTGAGATCCCGGTGGATGACGAGACGCTGATGCGCGTGCTCGATCGCATCGAGTATGGTCGAGAACAGCGTGAACCGATCGCGCAGTGTCGGCGCATGCTGGCGAACGTAGTCAAGCAGCGGGACGCCGTCGACGTACTCAATGGCGAGCCACGGTTGGCCGTCGCTGCTCTCCCCGCCGTCGAGCAGGCGCGCGATATTGGCGTGATCGAGACTGGCGAGGATCTGGCGTTCCTGGCGCAGGCGACGAATGCCATCGCGCGTCGGGAACCCGCGCAGCAACTTGATCGCAACCTGCTGCGAAAACCCGCCATCTGCACGTTCGGCGAGAAACACCGTGCCCATGCCGCC
>JBBSOU010000211.1:0-4132 GCA_038259445.1 Lysobacterales bacterium
CCCCTGCGCAGCGGGGGAAGGTGGCGCGCAGCGACGGATGGGGGCACGGGTGAAACGTACGATTGATTCCTGCATCGCCGTTGACGAGTCACGCGATGCGGTTCGTGTATACCATCGATCGTTGCCGCAAGACGCCACGGCGAACGCCGAACCCCGTTCTGCCCTCGGGGCAGCTTGGTGCGCACGCAACGGAAGAGCTCAGCGAAGCTTGACGGTTATCTGGGTGGGTCGTCCGTCGCGCGTGACGGTTACGCGGACGTCGGTGGCGTCGTTGAGGCTTTCGAGGATCTGTTGTCCGCGAGCGACTGAATCGACTGGCAGGCCGTTGACCGCGGTGACAATGTCGCTCGGTCGCAGCCCGAGCTGCGCCATCAGCGCCGCGTCACCTGACGTGGCGATGCGAACACCGGCGATCTTGCCGTCGTCGATCACCGGTACGACCTGTATGCGTTTGGCCAGCGTCTCCGGGCTCGCGCCGATGCGATCCATCGTCTGCTGCCAGTTGGACCCCGCCGCACCGGCCTGCGGTGGCGTAAACGTGATCGGCGGTGTCGTGCCAACCGGCATACCCGGTGCGGTGTTGCGCAGCGGCGCGCCTGGTTGTGCACTACCGGCGGCGGGCGCCGACAATTCATCGCGGATCAGGCGCAACTCCTCCTCGACGCCTTCGTGCAGCAGGACAACGCGGTCGGCGTGCACGGCGGCCAGCGTGACGCCGGTCGTGATCTGTTCGCCGACGCGCCAGGCGCGCTCGCTGCCGGCCTCATCAGCGATCACCGCGATACCGGTGCGTGGGTCGGCGTCAGCCAGCGTACCGCGCAGGCGCAGCGCCAGGGTCGTGGCTGGCGCGCTGCGGTTGCCACTGCTGGTCGTGATCGCACCACCGAACAGATGCCACTTCGACAACGACACCGCCGGTGCCGCCGTTGCGACCACGGCGGCGCCGCCGGTCGCTGCTCCAATCGACACGTCGAGCGGCGACAGCAGCGACCAGAACAGACGCGCGAGCAGCCACACGATGATGACCACCAGCAGCGCACACGCAGCCATGGCGGCACGTTCCGACCAGCGATCGCTGCGGCCAGCCATCGCACCGATGCTGTTCCAGGGTCTTGTCATCACTTCGCATCGTGGCTGTGTGCCGATGCCGCGACTGTAGCAAATCGTTGGTCTCGCGGTGCCGTGCGCGGCGTCGGACTCATCGCGTCATGCGATCGGCGCAGCTTTCGCGATGCCCACCGCGCCTGCGCAGGGCGAGCGCTTGCGCAGCGTTTCGCCAGACGCTGCATGCGAGGCGATCACGCATGTCTGGTCCTGCGGCGTTTCCGCGTATCCCGGATATCGGTCGGCAACCAGGCCGACGCATTCACCCGAATCGTTTTCACGCAGGAGTCTCACGCATGCCTTGTTTCAATCGACGCCACGCTGCCCGAATCGCGTTGCTGGCCGCCGCATTCACGTTGCACGCGCAACTCGCACTTGCGCTGCCCGAACCGTACACGGTTGACCGCAACTACGCTGGCGGCTCGTTCACCGACGATGCGTTTGCCAGCGGCAGCACGCAGCCGAATGCGTACTTCCTCGGCAAAAAAGTGCTGCGTGTCAACAACGACGTTGTCGTTGCAGCGATGGTCAAGTTTCCGAACGGCAACCAGACCAACGGCATGTGGAATCTCGGCTTGGTGCGCTACAACGCCAGCGGCACAGAGCGCCTGACCTGGAACAATCCGTCGCCGTCCTACGCGCATTATCTCGACCAGTACGTGGTCTATCCGAACTCGGCCAACGGTCTGGTCCGCAACATCCAGGACGTTCGCGCACTCGGCGATCGCCTCTACGTACTGGTCGATGAGCAGTACACCGCGGCAATCAATCTCAGCATCGCACGCGTGCATGTGTTTGATCTCGATGGTCGTTTCATCAGCTCGGTGATCCCGTTCAGCGCCAATGGCGTCGGCGTCGCCGATACCGCGAACCTTGCCGGCGGGCTCGCCACCTACACCGACATCATTGCCAACAAGCGCTACCTCGTCGTCACCGGTACGCGCTTCCTCGCCGGTGGTCACGGTCGAGGGGTATTCACGCGCTACGAGATCGTCGATGACGGCGGCCTCGGCCCATCGACGGCCATGGTCCCGTTGAACACCTCGGCGTGCTGGAACCCGGCGTGGGAATGCCATGTCCGCGCGATCGAAGCCAATTCGCTGTTCTCGCCGAAGTTCTACGTGGCGATGGCGTATCGCGCGAGCACGGCTTCGACGAACTGGAACATCGTCGTCTCGCGCATCGACAGCAACGGTGCCGGTGACAGCAGCTGGGACCCGAACAATGTCAGCTGGAGCATCGGCGACGGCGGCGACGGCCGCGACTGGCCAATGGGTATCGAGGTGCGCACGCCACCGTCGCAGGGCGCGTTCCGCGACGAGATCTATGTGGTCAGCGAAAGTTCGCGCGCCTGTCAGACCGGCATCGGCGTGATCCGCTTCGATCATGATGGCGCGCGCGTCGGTTCGCGCCTGCTCGGTGGCGATGGGTCGGTCGGCACTGCATGCGGCGGTTTCTCGCGTCGCTTCGACAGGCCACAGGCGATCGTCGCCAACGCGACCAATACGCCGACCCTCGACGCGCGTCTCGCCATCGTAGGCTACACCGGCCTGTCGTTCATCACCGAACCGCAGAGCAACGCGACGCTGACCGTCCTCGATGCAGATCTGCAGACCCGCGGCACGCTCGATGTGCGCTACCCGGTGGAAGATACCGCTGGTTTCGGCTCGCGCATGCCGGCTCTGTACGGCGTGGTGTCCGACGGAGCAAGATCATTCACTGCGACCGGAAGCCTCGCCTGGCCGCCCTACATGGAGGTTCCGGCGAACCTGCGCGGCAAGATGAACGTGGCCACGATCCGCTTCGCGGGCGATGGCATCTTCATGCACGGATTCGAATGACCTGCATCAGCCCGGACAACGCTCGCGCACAATCCCTTTGTTGCGTGGAACGCAGCATCGCATCGGGCCGATACCGGAGCGGGAAAATGGCGCTTGGCATTTGCCTGGCAACAACGGTACCGTCTGCGCACGATGCGCGAAACGGAAGACAGCGTCACGCGTTTGCTGCAGCGATGGCGCGACGGAGATCGCAGCGCACTCGATCAGCTGCTGCCACTTGTCTACGCGGACCTGCGTCGCATGGCGGGCGGCTTGCTGCGCTCGCATTCCGGCCACGCCACGTTGCAAACCACTGCACTCGTGCACGACGTGCTGCTGCGACTGCTCGATCGCCCTGCGGCGGATTTCCAGGACACCGCACACCTGCTCAACACGTCGGCGCGCATCATGCGGCAGATCCTGGTCGATCGAGCGCGTGCGGCACAGACGGAAAAACGCGGCGGCGGCTGGCTACGCGATGATTTCACCGCGGCGCTCGAGCTGCCGATTCCCGAGGGTACCGATCTCGATGCGCTTGATCAGGCCTTGCACGATCTTGAGGCGATCGACGCGCGCATGGCCCAGGCGATCGAGTTGCGCTACTTCGTCGGCCTGCAGACCGCCGAGGTCGCGGGTCTGCTTGGCATCACCGAACGGACCGCGCATCGCGACTGGGTCAC
This sequence comes from Lysobacterales bacterium, assembly GCA_038259445.1. Classification (GTDB taxonomy): domain Bacteria; phylum Pseudomonadota; class Gammaproteobacteria; order Xanthomonadales; family Rhodanobacteraceae; genus Dokdonella. The sequence goes on from JBBSOU010000211.1 coordinate 3,605, forward strand.
CGCGCGCGCATGGTTGCGCGAGCGGCTCGATGAATGACGCTCGCTGCGTGAAAAGCGGCCGCGCACGGACAGGCCGGCATGCTCGAGCGTGAACGCGTTGCCCTTGGACTTGTCCGGGAACTCCTCGATGCCGAACCGCAGCAGGTCGATCCGCTGCTGCAGGCGCGCTGCGGCGATGACGCAGAACTGCGTGCGCGCGTCGAGTCGTTGCTGCGGCATGCGCGCCAGTTCGAATACGAGTCGCTGACCGGCTCGCAGACCGACGCGACTCCGCAAGAGCTGCCAGCTGATGCGTTGATCGGCGGCAAGCTCGGTGCATTCCGCGTGGTTGCCCGCATCGGACGCGGCGGCATGGGCGTGGTCTATCGTGGTGAGCGTGATGCCGCCGACTTCGAACAGACGGTCGCACTGAAACTGATCCGGCGCGGCTTCGATTTCGATGATGTACACGCGCGCTTCCTGCGCGAACGTCGCATCCTCGCGCGACTCAATCATCCGAACATCGCGCATTTCATCGATGGCGGCGTC
>JBBSOU010000212.1:0-4046 GCA_038259445.1 Lysobacterales bacterium
AGCTCCACCGCCGCGTCCTGCGTGCTGATGCCTTCGAAATAGTCATCGGCTGACTCGAACTTGACCTTGGTCATGCGCGTCAGTTCGGCGCAGACCGCCGGGCCGAGTTTCGCATCGGCATTGATGCCGGTACCGACCGCGGTGCCGCCTTGTGGAAGTTTGCGCACGCGCTTGAGCGTGTCGGTCAGGCGCTCGATGTTCGAGCGGACCTGCGCCGACCAGCCCGACAGCTCCTGGCCGAAGGTGAGCGGCATCGCATCCATGAGGTGCGTGCGTCCGGTCTTGGCGACCTTGCGAAGTTCCTTCGCGCGCTTGTCGAGCGTGGCCTTCAGATGCACGAGCGCCGGCAGCAGCTGCTCGGTGGTCACGAGCACCGCGCTGAGCTGGATAGCGGTCGGGATGACGTCGTTGGAGGACTGCCCGTTGTTGACGTCGTCATTCGCATGCACCTTCGTGCCGGCCGCCGTGGCGAGGTGCGCGATGACCTCGTTGGCATTCATGTTCGACGACGTGCCGGAACCGGTCTGGAAAACGTCGATCGGGAAATGCGCATCGAACTCGCCGCTGGCGACGCGTTCGGCAGCCTTGCGGATTGCCTTCGCATGGGTCTTCTTCAGATGTCCGAGGTCGGCATTGGCCTGCGCCGCGGCCGATTTGATCAGGCCGAGTGCGCGGATGAACTCGCGCGGCATGGTCAGGCCAGAGATCGGGAAGTTGACGACGGCACGCTGCGTCTGCGCGCCGTACAGCGCGTCGGCCGGCACCTTGAGTTCGCCCATGCTGTCGCGTTCGATGCGGAAAGTGCTCATGCGCTGGATCCTGCGGAAAGGGGTTCGGGTCAGCCGATGAGTATAAACGCGCGCACCGGCCGCCTGCAGGCCGAATGCTAGACTGCGCGACCTGCCGCTGCCCCTCCGAGCAATGCTCGTCAACGTTCTCTACGTTTCTGCCGCATTCCTGCTGGTCCTCTTGAACGGCTTTTTCGTGGCGGCGGAATTTGCACTGGTCAAGCTGCGTTACACCCAGGCAGTCGGGCTCGCCGAAGGCCGCGGCTGGCGCGGCGAGGTCCTGCTCAGCGTCCATGCACGCCTCGATGCCTACCTGTCGGCCTGCCAGCTCGGCATCACCTTGTCCTCGCTCGGACTCGGCTGGATCGGCAAGCCGGCGTTCGTCAGCCTGCTCAAGCCGGTATTCGACAGCGTCGGTGGCATCGCCCCCGAGACTGCCGATTTCATATCGTTCGTGCTCGCGTTCACGGTCATTTCCTACCTGCACATCGTGCTCGGCGAACTCGCACCGAAGTCGATGGCTATCCGTCGTCCCGAGCGAATGTCATTGTGGACGGCAACGCCGCTGTATCTCTTCTACTGGGCCATGTACCCGGCGATCTGGGTGCTCAATGCGAGCGCCAACTGGATGCTGCGCGTGTTCCGGCTCGACAAGACCGAAGGCCACGAGCACCACTATTCGAGCGACGAACTCAAGCTGATCCTGCACGCCAATCGCGCCACTCGCGACACCGGTGAAGCGTTCGCGATGATGAGCCACGCCCTCGACCTGCCCGAACTCGTTGCCGGCGACCTGCTGCGCACGCGCGATCAACTCGCCTCGCTGCGTGACGGCATGGGCCAGGATGCCGTCATCGCCGAAATCCGCCGTTCGCAGTTCAGTCGCTATCCGTGGTTCGACGAGAGCGGCGATACCGCGCGCGGCATCCTGCACGTCAAGGATGTGTTGCTTGCGGTCGCCGCACGCGGCGAGATCGGCGACGTGCGCGAACTGCTGCGCCCGGCGATCGTGGTGCCGTTGATCACGCCGGTACTCGACGTGCTCAAGCGCTTCCGCGAAGGCAATACCCATCTTGCGCTGGTCACCGAAGAATCAGGTCGCGTGGTCGGCTTCTTCACGCTGGAAGACCTCGTCGAGATCATCGTCGGCGATATTGCCGACGATCACCGAAACGCACCTGTCGCAGCCCATCTGCGCGCCGCCGATGGCTCGTTCACGATTTCCGGCAGCCTGCCGATCTATCGCCTCGAACGCATGCTCGACCGCGAGATCGACGCCCCCGGCGAAGTCAATTCGGTCGGCGGACTCATCATCCATCGCCTCGAACGTCTGCCAAGTGAAGGCGAGACGCTGGGCTTCGAAGGCTTTACGCTGACCGTCAGCATGATGAAAGGCGCCAGGGCGCAGGCGATCACCGTGCGTCCGACCATCAACACGAAAACCACCTGATCGCACCCTCCGCAAACCCTGCACGGAACCACCTTCCATGAATCACACCCTGCTCGCCTTGTCGCCGCTTGATGGCCGTTACGCTACCCGTGTCGAAGCGTTGCGACCGATCTTCAGCGAGTTCGGCCTGATGCAGCGTCGCGTACTGGTCGAAGTGCGCTGGCTGATCGCGCTTTCGGCGCACGCCGGCATCAGCGAAGTCGGCGCGCTGTCGGCCGATGCGCACGCCACGCTGCTGTCGCTTGCGGAGAATTTCAGTACCGCCGATGCCGAGCGCATCAAGACCATCGAACGCGCCACCAACCACGACGTCAAGGCGGTCGAATACTTCATCAAGGAACGCATCGGCGACAACGCCGAACTCGCCACAGCGCTCGAATTCGTGCATTTCGCCTGCACGTCCGAGGACATCAACAACCTCGCCTACGCGCTGATGCTGCGCGATGCGCGCGAGCGCGTGCTGCTGCCCGGTCTCGATGCCCTGATCGACACCCTGCGCGGGCTCGCCCACGCGCACGCCGCGCAGCCGATGCTCTCGCGCACGCACGGCCAGACCGCCTCGCCGACCACGCTCGGCAAGGAGATCGCCAACGTCGTCGCGCGCATCGAGCGCCAGCGCCGGCAGATCGCGGCGGTCGAACTGCTCGGCAAGATCAACGGCGCGGTCGGCAACTACAACGCGCATGCGATCAGCTATCCCGATGTCGACTGGCCGGCGTGCGCACGCGACTTCGTCGAAAGCCTCGGCCTCGTCTTCAATGCGTACACGACGCAGATCGAACCGCACGACTGCATCGCCGAGATCGGCGACGCGACGCGACGCGTCAACACGATCCTGATCGACTTCGCGCGCGACATCTGGGGCTACATCTCGCTCGGCTACTTCCGTCAGGCTCTGAAGGAGGGCGAAGTCGGCTCGTCGACCATGCCGCACAAGGTCAACCCGATCGACTTCGAGAACGCCGAAGGCAATTTCGGCATTGCCAATGCCCTGTTCGAGCACTTCGGCGCCAAGCTGCCGATCAGCCGCTGGCAACGCGACCTCACCGACTCGACCGTGCTGCGCACGCTCGGCACCGCGTTCGGCCACACCCAGGTCGCTCTCGATTCACTGGCCAAGGGCATCGGCAAACTTCAGGTTGACGCCTCCTGCATTGACGCCGATCTTGACGCCAGCTGGGAAGTGCTCGCCGAAGCCGTGCAGACCGTCATGCGCCGCCACGGCCTGCCGAATCCGTACGAACAACTGAAAGCCCTTACGCGCGGCCAGGGCATCACGCGCGAATCGATGCGTGCCTTCATTGACACACTCGACATTCCTGCCGATGCGAAGCATCGCCTGCGCGTCCTGACCCCAGCGAGCTACACAGGCCTCGCAGTTTCCCTGGCGCGATCCATCTAGTCTCGGCACGGAAAATCGGGACTCGATTTCCATCGAGCGCCGCGACATTCCGCCTTTCCTGCGCGGAAGTTGAAGCGCCGGGAATTACCTTCCTTGCGCAACGGAGAAGCCTTTGGATATCCCTTCCCCTGCGCAGCGGGGAAACATCGGCAGGATTGCCGATGTTTGCAGCGGCAGCTGCCCGCAGGGCGAGCCACAGGGATGTGGCGAGTACAAGGTGCCCCGACAGGGGCGGATGGGGGCAGCTTGCGATGCTTGAGTGCCGAGCCGGATGCCACATAGCCGGCGAATTCCTCGCGTCCGCTCGACAGCACAACATTCGTCCTCATCACCCGCAAAAGCGCCCCCTTCCGCCCTCCGGGCACCTGCCCCCGCTGCGCAGGGGAAGGGAAAAAGGCAGTTGTTC
>JBBSOU010000213.1:0-3989 GCA_038259445.1 Lysobacterales bacterium
ACGGTCGCCCTGTGCGCCTGGTATGGCAACTCCGGGACCTAGCCCCAGATCCCTTCAGGCGATGCGTGACCTTCCCCTGCGTAGCGAGGGAAGGTGCCGAAGGCGGATGTGGGCGCTTCTGCTTTCGCTCGTCCACGACCAGCACACCAGCACTCAGGCCAGCACCGCACTGAACAATATCAACACGCCGAGCAGTGCCAGCGCCGCATGCGCGTAGATGATCGTTCGCGGTGCGACCTCGCCCATGCGGTGCAGCGTGGCCAGGTAGAAGCCGCCGAGTCCGGCCAGCAGCAGCAGCGCCAGCGAAGCGGTGACGCGCGCCGGGGCTGATCCCTGCAGCACGACCATCGACAGCAGCACGATGCCGGTCATGGCCATCGCCGCGTGGCCAAGCGAGATCACCCACGGCGCGAGCTTGCCGCGCAGAACGCCGCCGGCAAGGACGAAGCCGCCGAGTGCGGCCATGCCGAAGAACACCAGTGCGTAGGTCAGCATTGTGGATTTCCCCTGGAGTTGATGAACAGAGAACGGTGCGACAGCCCCCGGCGGTCGCGGTTGCGGCGCGCAGTATGGCGCGATCGCCAACGCGCTGCGCGGCGCCGTGCTCCATGTCCGTTGCATCGCGCCGATTTCATGTATATTTTTCCCTTGCTCGATGCCTGCGCAAGGAGAACTGCCATGCACGGAACCCGGATCGGAGTCGCCGCAACAGCATTGTCTTTCGCGCTCGGATTCGCCGGCAACGCCTTTGCTGCGATGCCGCCTGAGGCGCCGGCAGACGAATCGGTCGCCATCGCGCAGCAGCAAGAGTTCAACCGCAGGATCATCGCGACGTTGCTGTCCGAGGACACGCCGCGCTCATTGATCCTTGCCTCGATGATGCAGCCGTTCAGCGACGACCGAGCGGACACGGTTGCGCTGATCGAACGCGCTCGCATGCTCGCCCCGGCCGATGCATTCGTGCAGTGGTTTGCGGCCATGCGCGAGGCGCCGGCCGAGGTGTCGAGTGAAGCCCAGCAGGCGATGCAGCGTCTTGAGCCCGACAATGGCGCGGTGTGGATCCTTGCGTTGCAGAAGGCCCAGCGCGGGGATGATGCGGCCGCTGTCACCGACGCGCTCGCCCGTCTTGCCGCGGCAACGCGCGACGACGAACGTCTGGGCGAACTGACAGCGGTCTGGCTCGACTTTTTCGACCGGCATCCCGAGCTTCTTGTCGCGCCAGAAGACGCCATTCGAAATGGATACGATCCCTCAGCGCGCGCGCTGGTCCAGGCCATTTCGATCAGCGTCGCGGTCGCGATTCCGGCTTACCAGAATCTCAGCCATGCCTGCGCAGCGGGCGATCCTGCGTTCGACGCGCGCCGTCAAGCCGATTGCGCAAGCACTGCGGCACGCATGGCCGCGCAAGCGCCCACGCTTATTTCGCGGGCTATCGGACTGAGCATCCTGCGCAGGCTCGAAGACGCGCGTTTCGCGTCAGCTGAACGCAACTGGGAGTATTTGCAGTGGCAGAGCATGCGCTTGCAGGAACCGGCGTTGGCCGATCCGGTGCAGTCACAACAACTGATCCGTGACTGGCGCGAAACACGCAGCGAGGTCGGCGTGATCGAACGCGCGCTTGAGCGGGCAGGCCTGCCGGTGTTGCCGCCGGCGGACTGGAAGAAGCCCGGCACGCGGGGCCTTGCTGCCGCAGCGCAGCAACCCACCGGCTGATCCGACACGGCGCCGAAGCCTGTAGTACGCTTCGGCGCAGTTTGCTGACCGGAGGCCGAGATGCTGAAAGTGCTGGTGGCAAGTTCAAAGGGCGGTTGCGGCAAGAGCACGATCGCCACGCATCTGGCCGCGTACTACGCGCTCAAGGGCAAGGCCACGGTACTCGCCGACGCCGACCGTCAGGGCTCGAGCAGCCGCTGGTGCGCCAAGCGGGTCACGCTCGATACCGCGGTGTTGCCGGTCGATGCGACCCGCAACGGCTGGCTGCAGCGTATTCCCCAAGACGCCGAGCGCGTCATCATCGACTCGGGCGCCGGCATCCGCGCCAGCGAGATCGCCGCGTTCATCGATGATATCGACGCCATTGTCGTGCCGGTGCTGCCATCGACGATCGATCTCGAGGCGACCGCACCATTCCTCGCCGAACTCGCCAAACTGCCGCGCGTCAAACGCGGCAAGGTACCGGTCGGCCTCGTCGCCAACCGCACCAAACCGTGGACGCATGCGTCACAGCACGCGATCGAGGAAATCCGGGGCTTTCCGTTTCCGCTGGTGGCGGCCTTGCGCGACACGCAGGCCTACGTGCTCATGACCGGGCTCGGCAAGAGCATCTTCGATTACAACTCCGAAATCGTGCGCTCGCACCAGCAGGACTGGGAAAAACTTTTGCGCTGGCTCAAGAAGATTTCCTGAATACTGCACGGCGTATTGGGCAAAGCGTCGGCCATGCGGCATGATCGGACACCCGCCTGCAGGAGTCACCATGGCCATCCGTCAGATCATCCTGCTGCGCCATGCGCATGCGGAACCTCCCGCCGCTGGCCAAAGCGACGAATCGCGTCCGCTGACCGCGGATGGCGAACTTGAAGCCGCCGCCGCCGCGACCTGGCTGCAGAGCCATATGGCCAAACCGGATGTCGTGGTCTGCTCGCCGTCGACGCGCACGCGCCAGACTGCGGCGCACGTGGCCGCGGTGCTCGGCGCCGACATCCCGACCATCGAGGATGCGCGCATCTACGAGGCCACACCGGCCACCTTGATCCAGGTACTCGATGACCATGTCGAGGCCGACTGCGTGCTCATGATCGGCCACAATCCGGGCTTCGAGACGCTGGTCGCGCTGCTCACTGACGGTACCTCCGACAGCGGCCGCGGCATGCCGCCGGGTTCGATCGCATGGCTGCATGTCGATCACGATGCCACGCTCGAGCCCGGCGCCGCCAACCTGCGTCATTTCTGGTGGCCTTGATCGCACGTCTTCTTGAGCAAACGCGCCGTGCAACGTGGTTCGGCGCCTGCCTGATGGCGGCAGCCCTGCCGGTGTCGGCATCCGATTTCAGTGAAGTGGCTGTGCTCGACAGTGCGCGCTCGCACGCGCAGTTCAGCGTACGCGTACTGTGGATGCTCGACGTCGAGGGCCAGTTCGGCAACCTGCACGGCAACGTGCGCATCGATCGCGCCACCGAGCAGGCAATCGTCGATGCGCGGATCGACGCGAACGCCGTGACCATGCGCCGATCCGGTACCGAAAACTGGGTCAAGTCCGACGAATTTTTTTATGTCGCCAAGTATCCTGAGATGCGCTTCCTGTCGGCGCCGTTCCCACTTTCGCGTCTCCGCGCCGGCGGGCTGTTGCCGGGCTCGCTGAGCCTTCGTGGGTACAAGGGCGACATCGTCTTCACCGTGCAACCGGCCACCTGTGACCGACCCGCGTTCGATTGCGACGTTGTCGCCGCCGGCTCGATCCGGCGCAGCGTGTTCGGCATGCGTTCGCGCAAGGGCACGCTGTCGGACAAGGTCGAGCTTGATCTGAGCATCCGCGTCATCGAAGCGGGTAGCGGTCCTGCGGCGCCTTGAGCGCCAGCCGGGATTGGCGAATCCTGGATGGGATTCGGGATGCGCAGGGTGCTTCGAGGCTTTGTTTTGCTGATCGCGTTGCCGCGGGTTATGCGCCATCCGCTACCGACGTTTTCATGATTTCGACCTTGGCTGTGAATGCGGATGCGCACGGTGCTTCGAGACTTTGTTTTGCTGATCGCGTTGCCGCGGGTTACGCGCCATCCGCTGCCGACGTTTTCATGATTTCGACCTTGGCTGTGAATGCGGATGCGCAGGGTGCTTCGAGGCTTTGTTCTGCTGATCGCGTTGCCGCGGGTTATGCGCCATCCGCTACCGACGTTTTCATGATTTCGACCTTGTCTGTGAATGCGCATGCGCAGGGTGCTTCGAGGCTTTGTTCTGCTGATCGCGTTGCCCTGGGTTATGCGCCATCCGCT
>JBBSOU010000214.1:0-3984 GCA_038259445.1 Lysobacterales bacterium
ACCACTTCCTCCTCGACTTCGGCCTCGTCACCTTCGGCGACCGGCTCGACGATCGGCGGCGGCGGCTCTTCGATGTCGGTAAAGCCCGAGATGACTTCGGACATGCGCTTCTTGCCTTCACTGAACTGGTCGTATTCCTCGACCAGCAGCTGGATCGACCACGGGAAGCTGGCCAGCGCCGACTGCACCTGATTAAGGCCTTCCTCGATGCGCTTGGCGATGGCGATTTCGCCCTCGCGCGTGAGCAGCTCGACGGTGCCCATTTCGCGCATGTACATGCGCACGGGATCGGTGGTGCGGCCGACTTCAGCGTCGACGGCGGAAAGAACCGCAACGGCTTCCTCGGTGGCGGTCTCGTCGTCGGTCGACGCGGTGGCCGCGGCACGCAAGGTTTCGGTATCGGGTGCGACTTCATGCACCTCGATGCCCATGTCGTTGATCATGCCGATGATGTCTTCGATCTGTTCGGGATCGACGATGTCGTCCGGCAGGTGATCGTTCACCTCGGCGTAGGTCAGGTATCCCTGTTCCTTGCCTTTGGTGATCAGCATCTTGATATCGGTGGTTTGCTGCTCCTGGATGTGCTCGCTGGCCATGAAGTGTCCGCAGTTACGTTATGCAAAGAGACGGAAGTATAGGAGCCGCGTCAAGGGCAACCCAACTTGTTGATTTTGTTTGGATTCGTCGAAACGCGCTTTTCGCGCAACGCGATGGCTTCACGGCGGCGGCACGCGCAAGTGGAACGTGACCGGGCCATCGTTGACGAGATGTACCTTCATATGGGCACGAAAGCGGCCGATTTCCACCTTCTGGTGTGCCCCGCGCGCCACTTCGACCAATCGCGCGAACCAATGTTCCGCATCTTCGGGTGAGGCCGCGCCCGAAAATCCCGGTCGCGTGCCGCTGCCGGTGTCGGCGGCGAGCGTGAACTGCGAGACCAGCAGCAGGCCACCGCCGGCGTCGCGCAGCGAACGATTCATGCGGCCCTGGTTGTCGCCGAACACGCGATAGCCGAGCACGCGTTCGAGCAGGCGCTGAGCTTGCGCTTCGCCATCGCCGCGCTCGACTGCAACAAACGTGAGCAGGCCATGGCCGATGCGGCCGGTGACTTCGCCATCGACCTCGACGTGCGCGCGCTCGACGCGCTGGATCAGGGCAATCATGCGGGGCTCCGGGGCAATGGCGTGCATCGTCTCCGCGATCGGTCGCACCGGTCAATCGCGACCGATGACCGCAGCGCAGCCACGGCGCGTGGCGCGCCGGCGGCGCGGTGGATATGGCAATGCCGGCTAGAATCCTCGTCTTGACCTTTCCCGCGGCTCCAATGACCTGGTCGATCCGGTTGCTTCATTCGCTGCTGTCGCTGACAGGCCGCTTGCCGCTGCGCGTGCTGCACGCAGTTGGTTCGCTGCTCGGGCGCGTGTTCTGGATCGTCAACGGGCGCGAGCGGCGCGTCACCGAGATCAACCTGTCCTTGTTAGATACGCAAAACAGCGTTCAGAAAGGACACGTCGCGGCAGGCATTGGCGCATTCGATGCGCGCCGCGTGCTGATCGAAACCGGCAAATCGGTGGTTGAAGTGGCCAAGATCTGGAGTGGCCGGCCCGAATGCGCGCTGCAACTCGTGCGCGAGGTGCGCGGCGGTGGCTTGCTCGACGAGGCGATCACCGCCGGCCGTGGCGTGATCATCGCGGCGCCACATCTGGGCTGCTGGGAGTTGCTCAACTATTGGCTGGCCGCGCGCACGCGGCTCGCGATCGTCTATCGGCCGCCGCGCAATGCGGCGATCGAACCGCTGCTGGTCAAGGCGCGCGGCGCGCTTGATGTCGAACAGGTGCGCGCCGAAGGCGCCGGCGTGCGCACGCTGTATCGTCGGCTCAACGCCGGCGGCGTGGTCGGCATCCTGCCCGATCAGCAACCACGCCAGGGCGAAGGCGTGTTCGCGCCGTTCTTCGGCATCGAGGCGCTGACCATGGTGCTGGTGCCGCGCCTGGCCGAACGCACCGGCGCGACCGTTTTGTTCGCCTTTGCCGAGCGCCTCGACGATGGCGCCGGTTTCCGCATCCACGTCGTGCCGGCGCCGGAGGGCATCGCCGTTGCCGACCTGCGCATCGCCTGCAGCGCACTCAATCAGGGCGTCGAGGATTGTGTGCGCCTCGCGCCCCTGCAGTACCAGTGGCACTACAAGCGCTATTCGAAGCGGCCTCCGGGCGAGCGCAATCCGTATCGACCCGTGCGAGTGCAGTGAGCCGGCCCACGCGTTTGCAGGGTACCGTGCGAATGACATGCCACCGACTCGGCCACAACGTGGTCGCGCCTCCGACCATGTGTGTGGCCGATCCGGCTCAGCCCGGCTGCGGTCGCCTGCAGCTCCCGACGCGCGGGCCGCGGGTCGCCGACCTGCAGTTCCGCAACCAGCGACTCACCCATTCGCCGGCCTGGTTCGACGTGGGCGCGGCGACCAACACGCTCCTGGCAACGTTCCGCAATACCGGCGAAGGCAATGCCGCGGCGACGTCGCTGATGTTCGCGCTGCCGGTCGGATTTGCGTTCGGGCAAGTGATGCAATCGACGCCGTCAGTGTCGTGCACGACGCAAGGGACGCCCGCGACGGTCCAGCGCGTGACCTGCAGCGGCGCAGGCCTGCCGAGCGGTGCGCTCGGCGCGCTGTCGATGCGTGTGGCGCTCGATCTTTCCGCCGAGCGTCCCGGACCGGTGTCCGTGCGCGCCTGCCGTGCTCGACGGCTATGTCGACGATCCTTCCCAGCCCGACTGCGCATGGCGCGAGATTCCGGTGTGGGCGAGGTGCGCGACGCTGCAGGGCTTCGACACCATCTACTGCACCGGCTTCGAGGAAATCTGGCCGGCGCTCGATTGAGCCGCGTGCTCAACGCGGATCGACGAGCCGGCGCCGTGTCGCTTCGAGCGTGGCCTCGGCGCGCGTGGTCACGCAGAGCTTGCGGTAGATGTCCTTGACGTAGCCGGCGGTCGTCGTGCGCGCGAGGCCGAGCATCGTCGACACTTCGGGCACGGTGAGGCCCTTGGCGATCAGGCGCAGCACGTCGGTCTCACGCGGCGTCAGGGCGACCTCGTTTGCCGACGACGGCGCAGGCTGGAACTCGCGCAGCAATCGACGCGCGATCGACGGCGACAACGGCGGCTGGCCAGCGGCAATGCCGCGCAGCAGGTCAACGAGCGAATCCTGTGCCTGGTCCTTGAGCACGTAGCCTTGCGCACCGGCGCGCAGGGCCGGGAACAGGTGCGCATCGTCGTCGAACACGGTGGCGACGATGCACAGCGTGTCACGCGGCGCGAGTTCGGCAATCAGGTCGACACCGGAACCGTCGGGCAGGCCGAGATCGACGAGCGCGAGATCGGGCGGCGGAGTGCACTGTGTGCGCGCATCGGCCAGATCCACGGCATGACGCACGGCGATGCCGGCGAACGCGCGCGCGACGCTGCGTGCGAGCCAGTCGCGGCTCGGCGCGAGGTCATCGACAATCAGCGCGCTCGCGAACGTTGCGCTCATGCGCCCTGCCCGGCCGCTTCGATCGGCACCTCGAGCAACACCTTGGTGCCGCCTTCGGTGCCCGTGACCCAGGCAATGTCGCCCTCGAGCGAACTCGCACGGTCGCGCATGTTGCGCATGCCGCTGCCACTGCCACGCGCCGCGGCGGGCGGTCCGTCACCATCGTCGGTCAGTTCGATGCGCAGACGCGTGCCGGAGTGGCCGACACGGATGCGCAGCCGCTGCGCGCGTGCGTGGCGGATCACGTTGCTGATCGCTTCACGGACGATGCGGTGCATGTGCAATGCGCGTTCATGGTCGAGCGGCGGATCGGGCATCGCAGCCGCTTCTTCCCAGACCACCTCTATCGAAACGGCGGCGAGCCGCTGGATCATCTCCGCGCGAATTTCGGCGAGCACGTCGGCGAGCGTACCGGGCGTGCCGCGCGAACGCGTGACGACGTCGCGCAGATCCTG
>JBBSOU010000215.1:0-3976 GCA_038259445.1 Lysobacterales bacterium
AATGGATCGGCGTAGTCGGCCTGCGCCTGCAACCGCTGGTCGATGCACTGCGCAGCAAGCTCCTGCAATCGCCGATCCTGCATGCCGACGAGACCCCGGTCGCCCAACTGGATCCGGGCGCGGGCAAAACCAAACGCGCCTACCTGTTCGCCTATCGAAGTATCGGCACCGCACCGATCGTTGTCTTCGACTACTGCCAAAGTCGGGCCGGCAAGCACGCCGGAAGCTTCCTTGGCGATTGGAAAGGTTCGCTGATGGTCGACGACTACGCCGGCTACAAGGCACTGTTCGACACGGGCATTGCCGAACTGGGCTGCTGGGCGCATGCGCGGCGGACCTTCGTCGAGGCGCACAAGGCCAGTGCCAGTCCGATCGCCAAAGACGCCATCCGGCGTATCGCGGCGCTGTATGCGATCGAAGAGAAGGCGCGTGAGCTCGATGACGCGCATCGAAGAACGCTCCGACAACGCCACGCCAAACCGATCCTCGAAGACATCGAGCGCTGGCTCGATGACCTCGCGCCCAGTGTGCTCGGCAACACCGGCTTGCACAAAGCCGTGAACTACACCCGCAAACGCTGGGCAGCGCTCACGCGCTACGTCGACGATGGCCGCATCCCGATCGACAACAACCCGATCGAGAACGCCATCCGTCCCATCGCTGTCGGGCGCAAGAACTGGCTCTTCGCCGGTTCCGAAACCGCAGGCCGTCGCGCCGCCGCCATCATGAGCCTGCTCGCCACCGCCAAAGCCACCGGCATCGAACCTCACGCCTGGCTCACCGACACGCTCACCCGATTGCCGACCACCAAAGACCGCGACATCGAGAGTTTGTTGCCGTTGCCTCAGTTCACTGCATAAGCGCAAGGTGGGGTGGGCTGACGCTTACCTTGCGGCGACACCGCATGCGACTGCACCGGGCCCATACAGACGGCAGCTACGAGAAGAACCAGCTTCGATAACGATGTCATCCCACGCACTCCCTTGCTCGAACTTCGATGCCATAGGTTCCGTGGACGACGTTCGCCATCATGGTCCAAGTGCCAGCGAGGGTTGAATAGTTCTATCGCTTACTCGCCTGCACTGCGCCAGCCCATCGGTAAGCTGGCACAAGTCGCACGTTCCCCGATTGGACGGGGTTTCTCAAGCGCCGGGCCACCCCAGTACCGCTAACGATTCCTGCTTGGTTTTGCGGCGAACTCCTCGACGAGTTCGAGGATGTTCTTGCGTAGGCGCGGCGTCAGCATCCGGTACGCTTTGAGCAGCGCTTCCTCGCGGGAATCGAATGCATAGAGCTCGAACGCAAGAGCAGCGTCAGCCTCTGCTTTTCGTGTTCTCCGTGGCTTGCCTTCTGCCGTCAACAGCCATTCAAGCGAGACGCTTGCGACCTTGGAAATTTCTATCACGTGATTGACACTTGGAACAGTGGCCTTCGCCTGCTCCCATTGTGCGACTGCGCTCGGCGAGATGCGTATCCTTCTGGCAAGCTCAGCTTGAGAGATCCCTGCCAGCCGCCTCGCACGGCGGATGCGTTCGGCGAGATTCTGCACAATTGAACCTACAGCGATACTTGGTGTTTTCATTCAGCACCTCTAATCCATTAGCAAGACTGTCGAACGATGGCCATGATAGCTTCAGAATTATGTGCGTGTCTCGTGCGTTTTCGTGACGTAGAGTAGAGACGAATGTCCGGCTCACTTTGCGCCCTCACCCACCACAGCACACTCGACCGCAAGCTCGTCGCCGCGGTCAAGGGTATCCGGCTGCTCGGGTCGGTCAGTTGGCCGGCCTCGGTGCAGCAGACGTTTCTCGAACAGTGGCATCGCGGCTGCGCGGTGTTGCCGGTGGTGGAGTACGTGCGCGCTGATCGTTCGGCGACGCGCGAGGCGATTACCGAGGTGTATCGCGATGCCGATCCGGGACATCCGGTCGGCGAGTACCTTCGGCGCAGTGCGGAATCGTGGCGCATCGCCACCGAGCTGCTCGACGCGGTCGGCACGCCCGAGGTCACTGCGCATTCGATTGCGTTGTTCGGACGGCCGGGTCATCGCATCGCCGGCAGCGAGCAGACCAATCTCGATGCGGCGCGCCATTTCATTTCGCTGGCCAGCGAGCTCGACAGCGAGATCGTGCGCATCGAAACCGATTACTGCATTCCGCCGGCTATCCTGCGCGACGAGTTGCAGCAGCAGCTCGACACGTTCTTCGGCGTCAACGTGGTGCGCGTCGAGATCGATGACAGCCTGATTGCCAAGGCCGCCGCCGGTGCCACCCGCATTCGTCTGCGTTCGAGCACGTGCTTCACCGAGTACGACCGCAACCAGTTGCTTGAACATGAAGCCTTCGTGCACACGTTGACTGCATTGAACGGACGTCAACAGCCGAACCTGACCTCTCTGTCGCTGAACTCGCCGCGCATCACGGCGACCCAGGAAGGTTTGGCGGTGTTTGCCGAATTGATGACCGGCGCGATCGACATCGAACGCATCAAGCGCATCAGCTTGCGCATCCTCGCTATCGACAAGGCACTCAACGGCGCGGATTTCATCGAGGTGTTCCGCTTTTTCCTCGATGCGGGCCAGTCCGAGAACGACAGTTTCTCTTCCGCGCAGCGGGTATTCCGCGGCGCGCCGCTGACCGGCGGCGCGGCTTTCACGAAAGACACCGTGTACCTGCACGGACTGCTCTCGATACACACGTTCTTCCGCTGGGCGCTCAAGCACCAGCGCCTGAACCTGTGCCGCAACCTGTTTGCCGGCAAGATGAGCCTGCACGACGTGATCACGCTCGAACCGGCTTTCACC
Organism: Lysobacterales bacterium; assembly: GCA_038259445.1. GTDB lineage: Bacteria > Pseudomonadota > Gammaproteobacteria > Xanthomonadales > Rhodanobacteraceae > Dokdonella. Next base: position 2,804 of record JBBSOU010000215.1, read on the forward strand.
TCCGGCTACATCGCCGCGCCGACCTGGTTGCCGCGCTGGGTACAGCACGCCAACGGCCTTGCCGCGATGCTCGCTTTCTCGCTGTTCGCCAACCGCATCCGGCTCGACAACGTGGAGGCAGAGGATTTGTTTCTGGCGGTGTGATTTTTCGCGGGATGTTCAACAGTGCATTCGGCGTTTCATCGTCGCGAAACGCATCACGTCTGGCTTTCAACAGCGAAGCTGGTCAGGCGTTTCCTGCGACGCTATCGTGGGACATGGGGTGAAGTGAGGTCATGAAATTGCATGGTCGCGCCACGTCAGTTGCGCGAGGCACTAGACTAGGCGTCACACCTGCCCCCATGCGACTCGCCCATGTCCAGCAAACCCGACGAACTCAAGCAGGCTGCGCTCGAATATCACCGCCGCGAGCCGGCCGGCAAGATCAAGGTCGTGCCGACCAAGTCGGTGGTGACGCAGCGTGAACTCTCGCTCGCGTACTCGCCGGGCGTCGCCTACGCCTGCGAGGAAATCGTGCGCGATCCGGGCGAGGCGGCGACGCTGACGGCACGTGGCAATCTGGTCGCGGTAATCACCAATGGCACGGCCGTACTCGGCCTCGGCAACATTGGCCCGCTCGCGGCCAAGCCGGTCATGGAAGGCAAGGGCATGCTGTTCCAGAAGTTTGCCGGCATCGACGTGTTCGACATCGAGATCGACGAGACCGATCCGGACAAGCTGGTTGACATCATCGCCAGCCTCGAGCCGAGCTTCGGCGGCATCAATCTGGAAGACATCAAGGCGCCGGAATGCTTCGTTGTCGAGCGCAAGTTGCGCGAGCGCATGAAGATTCCGGTATTCCACGACGACCAGCACGGCACCGCGATCATCGTCGGCGCTGCGGTGATCAATGCACTCAAGGTCATCGACAAGAAGATCGAAGAGGTCAAGGTCGTGCACACTGGTGCCGGCGCGGCCGGCATCGCCTGCCTCGACATGCTCGTGCATCTCGGCGTGCGGCGCGAGAACATCTGGGTGGTCGACCGCATCGGTGTCGTCTATGCCGGTCGCATCGAAGAAGTCGACGACACCAAGCGACGCTATGCGCGCGAAACCACCGCCCGCACATTGTCCGAGGTCATCGACGGCGCCGACATCTTCCTCGGACTTTCGGCGCCGGGCATCCTCAGCCAG
>JBBSOU010000216.1:0-3940 GCA_038259445.1 Lysobacterales bacterium
ACCGCGACCCAGACCACCCATGCTGCACCGTACAGTGCGGCGACATAGATCCAAGCGTCGCCAGCAGGCGACGTCCATCGGGCAGAGTCCTGATTGACGCCGAGCCCGATGCGGTGGTTCATCACCCAGGCAACCGGCAATGCAACCAGAATGTTCCAACCCATGTAGAGCATGACCACCTGCGCATGACTCCTGCCCGACCGCACGAGCCACTGATACAGGTGTTCCCGATGCGCACTGTACCAGCGGCGCCCGCGCACCATGCGCAGCAGCAAGGTGGCTGTGGCGTCGGTGACGAACGCCGAGCACAGTACGATGCCAGTGGCCAGACCGAGCACGCTGCGCTCGAACTGCCAGAGCACGGCCAGCGCGACCAGCAGGCCGAGCGCGCCACTGCCGACATCGCCCATGAACACACGCGCACGCGGGAAATTGAACGGCACGAACGCGAGCACGGCGACCGCACTGATCACCAGCACGAGCGCTTTGACGGGCGTACTACTCAGGTCGGCCTGCATGATCAAGGCGCTGGCCGCAAGAACGAAAACGACCTGGCAAGCGAGCAATCCGTTGATGCCGTCCATGAAGTTGTGCAGGTTGATCGACCAGATGATCGCGATCACCACGACGATCGGCAACGCCAGCGCGAACAGATCATCCAGTTCGGCTGTAAACGAGGTCGCCGAGGCGACGCTGGCAGCGACGACCAGCGTTGCTGCAACCGCATGCACGCCAAGGCGGATGCGGATGCCGAGGCTGCGGTGGTCGTCGATCCAGCCGATTGCGGCGACCATCAGCAATGCGATCGACGCGAGCGCGAAAGTGACGCCACCGCCGCCCGAGACGGTAGCGGGCAACAGCGCGCACATGACGATCGCAACGACCGGGCCGACGCCCCCACCACGTGGGGTCGGCAGCGCATGCGAGCGGCGACGCCCCGGCGCATCCAGCAACTGTCGCTTGTGCGCGTAGACAATACTGAGTGCGGTCAGGCAGGCGGCCAGAACGGCCGCGAGCACGCTCGCCACGATCGCGCCCCATCCTCCCAACGCATCCATGCAACGCTACTCGCCGACCACGCCGTGGATCGGACGTACCGACCCCCAGCTCTTGCAGCTCGGGCATTGCCAGTGATGCGCCTTGGCGCCGAAGCCACAGCGCGTACAGCGATACATCGCCTGCCCTTCGAGCAGCTTGCGCGTGAGATCACGCTGGATCAGGAAACTCTCGCGCACTTCGCCCTCGGCGTTGTGCAGGTTGACGTCGATCAGCGCCATCAATGCGCGCACCGAAGGCCGCTGGCGCAGTTGCCGAGTGAGAAACTCGATTGCCACCGCTTCGCCCTTGGTGCGCGCATACAGCTTGGCCAGCGCCAGCACCGGCGACACGCCCTGGTAGTGCTCGTTGATGCCGAGCAGGAACTCCTCGGCGCGCTGCATGCGCTGCGCACGCGCATAGCAGTCGAGCAGTGGCGAGAGGATCTCCGGCACGTAGTCGACATCGTGCTCGGCAACCTGCTCGAACGCGGCGATCGCGTCATCGAGCCGATTGCAGGCCGATTCGATGTGGCCGAGCACCATGTTGGCGCGCACGCAATCGGGTTCTGCGGCGAATGCGAGGTCGAGCTCGGCACGCGCGCCATCCCAGTCGCTGCGCGCACGCGCCTGCTCGGCCAGTTCGCAATGGAACTGGGCAATCGTCGCGCCTTGCGGCTCGCCGGTGGCACTCTCGAGCTTGCGCGCATTCTCGATCGCCTTGGTCCAGTCGCGCTCGTGCTGGTAGATCGAAACCAGATGGTTGAGCGCAGGCACCGCGAGCGCGTTCATGGCAACCAGATCGATGAACAGCGTCTCGGCTCGATCGAGCAGACCTGCACGCATGTAGTCTTCGCCGAGTTCGAGCAGCGCGATGGTCTTGTGCTCGTCGCTCAGGCTCGGACGCGCAATGAGGTTCTGGTGCACGCGGATGGCACGATCGACTTCGCCACGACGACGGAAAAGGTTGCCGAGCGCGAGATGCGTCTCGACCGTGTCGCGGTTGTACTCGGCGAGCTTGAGGAAGACCTCGATGGCCTTGTCCTGCTGCTCGTTGAGCAGGTAGTTCAGACCGCGGAAATAGTTCGTTGACAGTTCACTGACGCGCGCACCGGAGGATTTTTCGCTGCCGCGGCGCGCGACATACCAGCCGGAAAATGCGGCGATCGGCAGTAACAGGAACAGCAGGGCGAGTTCGCTCATGCGCCGTCGGCAGGCGTTCCGGTGCGTGGAATCTCGACGGACTTGGCGCGTGAATCACTCAGCTGTCGACGCGCGCTGCGCAGTTCGCGCTTGAGTCGCGGCACGCGCAGCAGCCAGATCGCCAGTCCACCGGCCATCCAGCCGAGCGCGAGCGCCGCGATCATCGCCGCGCCTTTCGGCAATTGAATCGATACGAAATAGAAATCAAAGGCGACACGCTCGCCATTGAGGGCGCCGAATACGGCACCAAATGCCGCGAACGCGAGGATCAGCAGTACCAGGCCGAGGCGCATGGGTCACTTTCTCCGATCGTTGGACGCCGAGAACCGGCGACTGCATCGATCCGCGTCAATCGGCTTCGCTGGAGGTCCCGGGAGCCGCACTCGCGTTCACGCGTTCGCGCAGTTCCTTGCCGGGCTTGAAGTGTGGCACATGTTTGCCGGGCAACGCGACCGCATCGCCGGTCTTCGGATTGCGGCCCATGCGCGGCGGACGGAAGTGCAGCGAGAAGCTGCCGAACCCGCGGATCTCGATGCGCTCGCCGTTGGCGAGTGCATTGGTCATCTGCTCGAGCAGGCTCTTGACCGCCAACTCGACGTCATTCGCGGCCAGATGCTGCTGGCGCGCCGAGAGCACTTCGATGAGTTCCGACTTGGTCATTACTGGACGCAATTGCTGGCGTTGAAGAAAGGCGCCCATCTTGCGATAGGCGCCACAATTCCGTGACGCGCCCGGAGGCGCGCCACACCGCGGGCTTACTCGCGGTTGAACTTCTCTTTCAGCAATGCACCAAGCTGCGTTGTCGCACCCGAGCCACCCTGGTAATCCTCAAGCACGGACTGCAGTTCTTCCTCGTCCTTGGCGCGGATCGAAAGCTGCAGCACGCGGCCTTTGCGATCCATGCCGATGTACTTGGCTTCGACCGCGTCGCCGACCTTGAGGTGCTGGGTCGCGTCTTCGATACGCTCCTTGGCGATGTCGTTGGCACGCAGGTAGCCCTCGACGCCGTCGCCGAGATCGATCGTCGCACCGCGTGCGTCGACTTCACGGACGGTGCCGTTGAGGATGCTGCCACGCGGCTTCGAGGCCATGAACTGGCCGAACGGATCCTGCTCGAGCTGCTTGATGCCGAGCGAGATGCGCTCGCGCTCCGGATCCACCGCAAGAACCACGGCTTCGATCTCGTCGCCCTTCTTGAAGTTGCGTACGAGGTCTTCGCCGGCCGCTGCCCACGAAATGTCGGAGAGATGTACAAGGCCATCGATACCGCCGTCGAGGCCGATGAAGATGCCGAAGTCGGTGATCGACTTGATACTGCCCGAGACCTTGTCGTTCTTCTTGTGGATCGCAGCGAATGCTTCCCACGGATTGGCGCGCGTCTGCTTGATGCCGAGCGAGATGCGACGACGCTCTTCATCGACGTCGAGCACCATCACTTCGACATCGTCACCGACCTGCACGACCTTGGCCGGGTTGACGTTCTTGTTGGTCCAGTCCATCTCGGAAACGTGCACGAGGCCTTCGACGCCGGCTTCGAGTTCGACGAAGCATCCGTAGTCGGTGACGTTGGAGACCTTGCCGACTGCACGCGTGCCGCTCGGGTAGCGACGGCTGATCGCGACCCACGGATCCTCGCCGAGCTGCTTGAGGCCGAGGCTGACGCGGTTGCGCTCGCGATCGAACTTGAGCACGCGCACATCGAG
>JBBSOU010000217.1:0-3844 GCA_038259445.1 Lysobacterales bacterium
CGCCAGAATCCTCGTCCACGCAGACGGCGCGCGAGTTCATCGTGACGATATCGGCGGCAATGCTTTCGGGCTCGACGAGTGTGGCGCGCAGCAGTTCGGCCTCGAGCAGTGCCACGACCGGCGATTCCGTGCTGCTCGTCGCCGACAGCAGCGCTTCCAGTCGTTCGGCATTGCGCGTGGTGATCGTCAGGGCCGGGGATGGTTGTGCAGTCACGTCGTACTCCTTCGCTCGCCTCGCGGCGAACGGCAAACAGAAAAAAAGGCAAAGCGCTTGCGCACTTCGCCTCGCTATCGAGACATGCGAAGGCCGTCCTTGAAGAATACGTCGGGGTCGCTCTGCGGCTTTCAAGGCCGGTGCCGGAAACGGGCGCAACCCCATGCCTTTCGGCCAATGTCTTGCGCGTGTTGCCGTCGCGCTGCCAGCGTGATTCAACGCACCAGCACGCGTGCCGAAACGTATGCGGATGGCTGTGCACGACCTCGGCGAGCACGATCACGATCGAGCACGTGGACCACATCGTGAGTCTGACCCAGCAGATGCGCGGTGTCTGGAACAACGTCGCGCGCCTCGGCACGCATAGGCGTGTTCGCCGACCTGCTGCGCCAGCGCTTCGCGCTAGCCTGCCGCAAACTCGGCATCAACCGCACGCGCGATCTCGATCTCGACACTGCAAAGTTCGCCGTGCCGCGCGCTGCGTCGGCGCAGGGCAGTCTGTTCTGAGTGGAACCATCTCGTTCGTGCATGAGGTTCAGGTGCGACGGATCGATTCCGGTTGTGCCGAAACGGCAATCGATCGTGCGTCGATCAATCGAAACCGTTCGCGAACACCCGATCGGAGCCCACACCGCCTTCGAACAGGATCGAGCCCGCGGTTGCCGGTCGATAACTGCCGAACGCCCCGGCGTCGAGCCGCAATCGCCACGATTGTGCATCAACGCGGGTCGCGCGATCGTCGAAATTACGCCAGCGCAGATCGTCGCTGCCAGGTTGCGATGGACCATGGAATCGGAACCGCGCATCGGAGCCTTGCGGGCTGCCGTGAAAGGTCACGAGCGCCGCCGCGCCGGGACAGTCGAGCACTTCGAAGCGCACCAGTGGCAGCACATGCTCGAATCGCGTACTGGCCACGCCATCGGATGGCCGATCGTCGACCGCCACCGCCTGGGTATCAACCAGTTGTGCGCAACTGCCTGGATTGGTTGCTTCGATTTCGACCGTGATGTAATCCGCGGAACCCGTTGTCGACGGCCCACCTTCGGGTTGCCAGTGGCCGTCGGAAGATTTCGCTGAAAACGTTGCCACCTGTGGCTGAAGTGCGTCGGCGATGCCGTCTGCGTTGCCATCGCCGCCGTTTGGACCCGCAGTTTCGACAGTGTCGGGGATGCCGTCGGAATCGCCGTCTTCAGGTTGTTCGAGAACGAACACGCCGGCGCTCGTCCCTGCGTAGAGACGTGACGGCTCAAGGGTGTCGACGGCCAGCGCCGATGCGCCGGCCCCATCAAGACCGATGCTGATCGAGTGCCAGGTAGTAGCCCCGTCGCGCGAGCGATAGACGCCGCCCGGTGCCGCCGTGTCGCCCAGCGCGGCGGCGTAGAGCGTACCCGGTGTTGTTGGGTCGACCACGAGTTGGCGGATGTCGCCGCCAGTGATGCCGTCACTTGATGGCAGCCATTGCGCGCCGCCGTCGATTGTCTTGAATATGCGACTCACAGCGCCGGCCGCCCCGGTCTCTATCGCTGATGCCCACAAGGTTCCTGCGATCTGCGCATCGATCGCCAGTGCATACACATCGAAATGCGTCTGCGTCGAGCCGGAACGGAGAGGCAGGCCGCTGCTGTACAAGCCCCAGTTGTCGCCGCCATCGGTGCTTCGGAACACACCGTTGGCAATGCCGACTTCGGCGCCACTGAGCGACGCATAGCTGCCCACGTACAGATGTGCCGAATCATGTGGATCGATCACGATGGGTAGTGGCGTAACAAACTGCAAACCTCCGTTCGACGTCATACGCGGCGGTAGACCGTCGATGTCACTCCACAGCGCACCCGCATCCACACTCTTGATGATGCGAAAACTGCCCACGCCGAAGGCGCCAGTGCTCGTTGCATAGACGGTCGACAACGGGCCGATTGAGCACGGCATCGGTGCCGGCGGCGGGTTTACGCACGAGCGCACGTCGAGCGCGATTGCGCGCACGGTGCCAAGCGGGGCGCTCGGTGAGGTCGAGGGAATGCCTGCGTTGATGTCGCTCCAGCTCATTCCGCCGTCGCTACTTTTCCACAGTCCTGCATTGACGTAGGCGTTCGATTCGAAAACGCCCTGTCCGCCCGCATAGATCACGGTCGATGTCGGCGATGCGGCTGCGGTCGGATCGATCATGAGTGAGCGCACCGATTTTGCACGCAGGCCCGTCGACGGAACCGACCACTGCGCTCCCGCATCGACGGACCGAAAGACGCCTTGAGAGGGGGACGCGCCATCCGAACTGCCAGCGAAAACTGTCCCGGATACATGTGGATGCGCAGCGACCGCGCGGACATTGGTCGCACGAATTCCCGTGTTCGACGCGGACCACGTACCACCGACGCGACGGAATACGCCGGCCTCCTCGGTAGTGACGATCAGATCATCACCGTCGCCGGTCGGCACGATCACGAGGTCGACGATCCGGGGCGAGTCGGTTGCGTTGACCATGATTTGCCCGGCGCTCGCATCGACGGCGAAGTTTCCCATCGAGGTCGAGTACTTCAGGTGGCCGTCGCTGCCAACGAAGTAGACCGTGTTGAACTCGCTCGGGTGCGCGGCAACGACCTGACGCGAATTCGCGAGTGCGCCCCACGTCTGTCCATTGTCAACGCTGGTGTAGAGCTGCGTGCCAGCGAGATAGATGCGGCCCCGGCAGCGAAGCTGATGGCGGCGTTGGCGAGCAGGCCGTTGTTCGGGATCAGGGTCGCGGCGGTTCAGGTATTGCCTGAATCAATGCTGCGATAGATGGTGTTGATTCCGGAACCCGAGACCGCCGCGACGACGAGTCCAGGCGTGCTCGGGCTCGCGGTGATCGAATCCATACGGATGCCAGCCGGCAAGCCGTTGCCGACACTGGCGAACGTGCTGCCGGCATCGTCACTTGCGAGCAATGTCCCGTTGCCGAGATGAACCAGGACGCGCGGCGTGGCATCGGCAGTCACCGCAATCGAATCGATGCATGCCGTGCCGTCGAATCCGGTCGGCGACCATGTGGCTCCATCATCGATGGAGCGATACAACATCGAACACGCTGCGCCGACCGAATAGATCACACCGCCCGCGGCGACGAGCGTGTTCTCGTTGCCACCCGCGCTGCGCAGGCGAAGGCCGCCTCGCGCCGGCGTCCAGTTCGCGCCGCGGTCGGTCGAGCGGAACACGCCCGCCAGCGTGTTGACGAGCAAGGCGTCGGGCGTCGAGCCCGCAACGATCGCGCCGATGCGTCCGCCATCGGGTCCCGTGCCGAGCCATTCATGCGAATGCGCGGAGGCGACCAGGGGCAGCGTCGTCAGGCAGGCCAAGGCAATCGGCGCGATGCGAGTCATGGGAAATCCTTGTTGTGGCGCGTCCCGGCGACAGCGCACCAGTGACAGCAAGAACAATACCTTTATACATACCGGACGTGCGGCGCAAGCCGGATCACGCCACGCTGTTCGGCTGATCCGGCTGATCCGGCTGATCCGGCTGATCGCCGGCTATCGGCATGGTATTTTGACAACCGGGAAGCCGGCTCTTCGAGGAAGAGCGGCAGGGAAACATGGGCGGAAGCCGCGCTTAGACGCTGCGCCGCTCCGCCACATTCTCCGAAAGGATGATTTC
>JBBSOU010000218.1:0-3808 GCA_038259445.1 Lysobacterales bacterium
TCCCTTCCCCTGCGCAGCGGGGGAAGGTGCCCGGAGGGCGGAAGGGGGCGCTCTGGATTGTGATTTCGAGCCTTGCGTCGACCATGACGTAGACGCAGAAAGTGCATGGCGCGGTCATTCGATGTCCGCGCAAGAATCACTTGAACGCTCCGAGCAGCCCCCTGCCCGCGCTCCGCGCGCCCTTGCCCCGCCCCGCCGGGGAAGAGCACTGCCCTCGCGCGCCGGCAGCCGATGGCGGCCACGTCTTGCCCTTCCCCTGCGCAGCGGGGAAAGAGAGAGAACCCGGCGTATGTCTACCTCGCGACGGGCCGCTGTCCCCTTCCCCTGCGCAGCGGGGGAAGGTGCCCGGAGGGCGGAAGGGGGCGCTCTGGATTGTGATTTAGAGCGTTGCGTCGACCATGACGTAGACGCAGAAAGTGCATGGCGCGGACATTCAATGTCCGCGCAAGAATCACTTGAACGCTCCGACCGGCTCCTTCCTCGGACTCGACGCGCGATTGGCAACGCGAGCCGGTTTTTACCTCACCCCAACCCCGCCGCCACCGCATAGGCGCAGCCGGTCTTCGTCTTGACGTCATCGAGGCTGACACCAGGGTGCAGTTCGATCAGGGTCAGGCCGCCGCCTTCGGCGACTTCGAAGACGCAGAGGTCGGTGATGATCATGTCGACGCAGGCCTTGCCGGTGATCGGCAGCGCGCACTCGTCGAGGATTTTCGGCGAACCGTCTTTGGCGGTGTGCTCCATCAGCACGACCACGCGCTTGACGCCGGAGACGAGATCCATCGCACCACCGGGGCCCTTGACCATCTTGCCGGGGACCATCCAGTTGGCGAGATCGCCGTGCTGCGAGACTTCGAGGCCGCCGAGGATCGACAGGTCGATATGGCCGCCGCGGATCATCGCGAACGAGTCGGCGCTGGAAAAGAAGCTCGAGCCGGGAATGGTCGTGATGGTCTGTTTGCCGGCGTTGATGAGGTCGGCGTCGACGGTGTCTTCGGTCGGGAACGGGCCGATGCCGAGCAGGCCGTTTTCCGACTGCAGGGTGACGCTGACGCCCTCGGGAATGTGGTTGGCGACCAGCGTCGGAATGCCGATGCCGAGGTTGACGCAGAAACCATCACGCAGTTCCTTGGCCGCGCGTTTTGCCATGAGGTCGCGCACCGGGTTTTCCTTGCCCGATGGCGCACCGCCCGTGAGCGTGCGGAACTCGATGCGCTTTTCGTAGCGGGCGCCCTCGATGATGCGGTCGATGTAGATGCCCGGCGTGTGCACCTGGTCCGGTTCGAGCGTGCCGGTTTCGACGAGTTCTTCGACCTCGGCGATGCAGATGCCGCCGCAGGTGGCGATCATCGGATTGAAGTTGCGCGCGGTCTTGCGATAGACGAGGTTGCCGAAGCGGTCACCTTTCCATGCCTTGACGATCGACACCTCGGCCTTGATTGCCGGCTCAAGCACGTAGTCGATGCCGTCGAACGCTTTGGTTTCCTTGCCCTCGGCGAGCTTGGTGCCGTAGCCGGTGCGCGTGTAGAAGCCCGGAATGCCGGCACCACCGGCGCGCAGACGTTCGGCCAGCGTGCCCTGCGGCACGAGTTCGAGTTCGAGCTCGCCAGCCAGCACCTGACGCTCGAACTCCTTGTTTTCGCCGACATACGAGGCGATCACCTTCTTGACCTGGCGCGTCTTCAGCAACGGGCCCATGCCGAAGTCGTCGACGCCGGCGTTGTTACCGACAATCGTCAACCTCTTGACGCCTGACTCGAGCAACGCCTGGATCAGGTTCTCGGGAATGCCGCACAGGCCGAAGCCACCGGCAGCGATGGTCATGTCGTCATGCAGCAGGCCGGCCAGCGCTTCGGCGGCGGTCGCGTGGACTTTTTTCACAGGGCATTTCCTTCGATTGGGCGGTGCGCGCGCAGCGGCGACACGCAGTGTGGACCGCGGCGAGGGTAGTACGACAGTGACGACCGGTTCAATCTGGCCTTTCGGACAATGGTGCAGAGCGCGCTGTGTTGAAGGCCGTCGTCATCGCTGACGCATGCGTGCGATCGACTCCGCTGAGCGCATGCGTGACGTCGCCCGACCTCCGCCGAGGCGACGAGGTATCAGCGCGGTGCCAACGCGCGCAACCGCTCCAGCACCGGCAGTTCGACCGGAATGCCGTTCGCATCGCAGGTCTGCATCGCGCACAGGCGCTCGCGCAGGCCTGGGCTAGCCTGCACGATCAGATGGAACAGCACGTTCTGTTCGAGCGAGCCGCGCACGCCCTCGGCTCCGGGGCCGCGCGCGAACACAGCAACATCCTCGCCACTGTGCGTTTCCGATTTCAGCGGAACGGTGGTTTCCTGCAGGTAGTCCGGATGTTCGGTGTCGACGTCATCGAGAATCGGACGTCCCGTTGTAGCGGGTTCGAACCGTGATGGCTCGTGCGGGAAGCGCTTCGGTCCCTCGGGCTGGAGATTCGACGCACCGGTGTAGCCGGAGCCGTTGCCATAGCCGAGCGTGGTGTAGGCACGCCCGCTGCGATCGCGTGCAAGTCTGTCGCTGGGCGGCCCTTCGTCGGTGCGGCCGCGCATTTTGCCTAGGATCGGATTTCCGCGCGCCGGATAGCCGGCGAAGGTCATGACGTGGCCGTGGTCGGCGGTGACGAGGATCAGGGTGTGATCTGCCGAGGTAGATTCGTCGGCCACGCGCACGGCATCGGACAGCGCGATCGTTTCGTTGAGTGCACGGAAGGCATTGCTGGCGTGATGGCCATGATCGATACGTCCGCTTTCGACAATGAGCAGATAGCCTTTCGTGTTGCGGGCAAGCTTGGCGATCGCCAGCCGGGTCATCTCGGCGAGGCTCGGCTCGCCAGCACCATCGTTGGCACGATCATGCGCATAGCGCATGTGGCCGGGTTCGAACAGGCCAAGCACGCGCTCGGGCGCGGCAGGATCGAGCGCGGCGAACTGTTCGGCGTTCCAGACATGCCGCGTGTCGCCCTGGGCAAGCCATTCATCGACGAGATTGCGACCATCGGCGCGGTCGCCGTTTCGCTGCGCGTACTCGGGGTCGCGCGTGCTGTTCGGCAGGAACGCGCTGCGGCCGCCGCCGAGAGCGATGTCGATGCGCGCGCCGAGATCGAACTCGACCAGTTGGCGCGCGAGATCGACGCAGCCTTCGGCGCGTGCCGCCGCCGGCATCTCGGCGTCGGATTGCCAGTCGCGCTCGGGCGAATGGCCGAACGCTGCCGCCGGCGTCGCGTGCGTGATTTCGGTGGTCGTGACGATGCCAGTGGCCATGCCGGCGCTGGCCGCGAGTTCGAGTGCGGTGACCGAGGCACGGCCGTTGGATGATGCGCAGTTGCCGCGTCGCGCGTTCTGGTCGACGCTGATCACGCCGAAGCGCGTCTTCACGCCGGTCATGATCGCGCTCATCGTCGCTGCCGAATCGGGCGTCTGCGCATCGACCGCATAGGTGCGACTCAGCGCGGTATTGGGAAAGTCCTCGAAACTGAGGCGGTGTTCCTCGCCCGAGGCACCGTTGCGCTGGCCCTCAAGGATGCGCGCCGCAGCAATCGTGCCGATGCTCATGCCGTCGCCGAGGAACACGATCACGTTGCGCGCCATGCCGGCGTCTGCGCCACGCGCGCGTTGCGCCGCTGCGGCTCCGGCGCGAAACCACCATTGCGGCGATTCCCCGTGCGGATGCGCGATGCGCTCGACCGCAATCGGCGTGGATGGCGCGGATGCCAGTGCGGCCATCGGAGCCGACGCATCGACGCGCGTCGCCGGTGCCGCGCAGGCACACAGGCAGGCCGATGCGA
>JBBSOU010000219.1:0-3664 GCA_038259445.1 Lysobacterales bacterium
GCAGGCGGCATCTGGCCGAGATCGGCGGTGATGCGCTCGAACGGCAGCAGGCCTTCGTAGATGAAACCGGTATCGCCTTCGGCACACGAGATGGTCACTTCGGCGCCATCCGGAATCAGCTCCAGACCGTTGCCGCTGCCGACGATGGCCGGCACGCCGAGTTCGCGCGCGATGATCGCTGCGTGACAGGTGCGACCGCCGCGATTGGTGACGATGGCGGCGGCGCGTTTCATCACAGGCTCCCAATCGGGATCGGTCATGTCGGCGACGAGCACATCGCCTTCCTTGACGCGATCCATGTCCTTGATCGAGCGCACCACGCGGGCGATGCCGCTGCCGATCTTCTGGCCGACCGAGCGACCTTCGGCGATGACCTTGCCGCGTGCATTGAGATGGAAGCGTTCGATCTGGGTGGCGTTGCCGCGTGACTTCACGGTTTCCGGGCGCGCCTGCACGATGTAGAGCGTGCCGGTGTTGCCGTCCTTCGCCCACTCGATATCCATCGGGCGGCCATAGTGGTCCTCGATGATCAGCGCTTGGCGCGAGAGTTCGTGGACATCCTCATCACTGAGGCAGAAGCGGTTGCGATCCGCGGCGGGGGTTTCCTCGATGCGCACGCGCTCGCCGGGCTTTTCCGAATAGACCATGCGCTGCTGCTTGGAGCCGATCTGGCGACGCAGGATGGCCGGCTTGCCGGCTTTGAGGGTCGGCTTGTAGACGTAGAACTCGTCGGGATTGACCGCGCCCTGCACGACCATCTCGCCGAGGCCGTAGCTGCCGGTGACAAACACGGCATTGCGGAAACCCGATTCGGTGTCGAGCGTGAACAGCACACCGGAGGCGCCGATATCCGAGCGCACCATCAGCTGCACGCCGGCCGAGAGGAACACATCCTCGTGCTTGAAGCCGTGATGGACGCGGTAGGCGATCGCGCGATCGTTGTAGAGCGAGGCGAACACTTCCTTGACCGTATGGATGACGTCGTCGGCGCCGGTCACGTTGAGGAAGGTTTCCTGCTGGCCGGCGAACGAGGCGTCGGGCAGGTCCTCGGCGGTGGCCGAGGAACGCACGGCGACGGCGATATCGGTGCTGCCGGCTTTTTCGCACAGCTGCGCATAGGCTTCGCGCACGGCGGTGTCGAACTCGGGGATCAACGGGGTATCGACGATCCAGCGGCGGATTTCCGTGCCGGCCGCGTTGAGGGCAGGGACGTCATCGACATCGAGCGTGCTGAGCCGGTCCTGGATGCGCTGGGCCAGGCCGCTCTGCGCGATGAACATCTGGAATGCATGTGCCGTCGTGGCGAAGCCACCCGGTACCGATACACCGAGGTTCGACAGATTGCCGATCATCTCGCCGAGCGAGGAGTTCTTGCCACCGACCTTGCCAAGATCGGACAGGCGCAAGGCGTCGAGCCAGAGGATCAGGTCGCTCAAGGAACTCTCCACGTTGAATCGAAAGGGGATTCCGACACTGTACCGGTCAGAGCCCGTGATTTTCGGGCTTCGCGGCGATTCGGGCAAGCGTCGCTGCACTCAACCGGTGGCCGGCGCGGCGTGGGTGGAAAGCGGCGCAGCCACGATGCTGTTGATTGGGACCTGAAGAAGCGCATCGGGACAGAAGTCCCTCCCACGACAGCAGAGACTCGTCGGGAGTGAAGTCCCTCCCACCGCAGTAGGCACAGCGGTGCGAGCTGTCGTGGGAAGCGGCGCAGCCGCGATGATGTTGATTGGGTCCTGGAGAAGAGCATCGGGACTGAAGTTCCTCCCACTAACCCACAACGGCAGAACCTCTTCCGCGGAACGCGGCGAGTGACGCCCGGCATTGCGATTGCCTACACTGCAGCGATCTTCATCGAACAGGCCAACCCATGCGTCGCACCGTTTTCTACATCTCTGACGGTACCGGCATCACCGCCGAGACGATTGGCCACAGCGTGTTGACGCAATTCGAAGGGGTCGAGTTCGATACGTACCGCATCCCGTTCTGCGATTCGATGGAAAAGGCCGAGCAGGCGGCGTTGCGCATCAAGATCGCTTTCGCTCAATCGGATGTGCGTCCGATCGTGGTCAACACGATCATGGACAAGGCGCTCAGCGACATCGTCGCCACCGGTGGTGCGTTGATGCTCGATGTGTTCGCTCCGTTCATCGTGCCGCTTGAGGAAGAGCTTGGCACGGCGCGCTCGCCCCGCGTCGGCAAGGCGCATGGATTGACCAACTTCGCCGAGTACGAGGCGCGCATCAACGCGACCAACTATGCGCTTAGCCACGACGATGGCATCGATGTTGTCTATGACGACGCCGAAGTGATCCTGGTCGGCGTGTCGCGCGTCGGCAAGACGCCGACGTGCCTGTACATGGCGTTGCACTACGGCATCAAGGCAGCCAACTATCCGCTGACCGAGGAGGATCTGGACAAGCTCGAGCTGCCGAAGCGATTGGTACCGCATCGCAAGAAGTTGTATGGCCTCAGTATCGATGCGCAGCGACTCGCGCAGGTGCGCGAGGCGCGGCGTCCTGGCAGCCGTTACGCGAAGATCGAGCAGTGCCGGCGCGAACTCGAGCTGGCCGACAAGATCTTCCGTCGCGACGGAATTCCGGTGCAGAGCACCACGAACACCTCGATCGAGGAAATCGCGAGCAAGATCCTGGCCCAGCTCGGCATCGATAAACACATGTTCTGATGCGCGCGACGTTCGCCGAGGCGAGCGCTCGCGGCGGTGTTCCATCGTACGCGTGCCAGTGCGTTTGTAACAGTCTGGCGCAAAACAAACCCGATGCTATGCTCGGGGCCATGTCCACGCTACTTGCCGATCGCAACAAGGTCCTGCCGAGCCGCTTCGCCTGGCTCATGGGTTTGTATGGCGAGAACTATCAGCGCCTCGCGCGGCTGTTCGCTCCGCAGCGCCTCAGCGCTGGCGCCTATGTCTCGTCGGTCGACGACAACCTCGATGTGCGACTCGATGTCATCGAGCACCATCGCTACACGCTTGACCTGCGCCTGACTTATTGCTTCGTCGACGGCGAAACCGGTGAGATGGCGCCGTCTGCGCATTTGCGCATGTACCGCGATGCGCACATGGCCGAAGTGCTGCATTACCACGCCGACGAGCGCCTGGCCAACGTGCTCGGCCCGCTGCCGCCTGCGCGCAATGTGTTCCAGCGCCGCGTGCGCATGAACTCATTCCTCAACCGCTGGCTCGAATACCTCGCCGAACAGGGCCATTCGATCGGCACACTCGAGGCTGCTCCGGTGGCGTCGGTCGACTGAACCTGCGTAACACCGTTGCGCGGTGGCGATTGCGTGAAGCGCGGCCGAACTTCGTCTTGTCCACGGCCTCGGCCCAGACTCTGGTCCATTCGGCGCCGGCGACGCAACCAGTCGCATGGTCGTTGCTCTGATGACAGCCGGCGCCCGGCGCGCGACCGATCAAGGCGGCGGTTGATCGCCGGTTCGACGTCCGCCTCGGTGCGGCGATGCCGAAGGCGGAAAACAGCATGTTCGCGTCGCGCATGCGCCACATCGATCCTGCGACGCGTGATTCACGTGTCACCCCACGTGGCCTTCTGCCCGCGCGTCTTCCACAGCGAAACGAGCACGCCGCCGAGAATCAGGCCGAACGTGACGCTCAGCGATACCGCTGGCGGAATCTTGCCGATGA
>JBBSOU010000220.1:0-3594 GCA_038259445.1 Lysobacterales bacterium
TCGAGTTGCCGGTTGCCGCCGGCATCGAACAACTGGATCCACTGTTCACGCAACCGCCGGAAACCGAACTGCATGCGTTTACGCAGGTGCTCTCACGCTGGCAGGTGGCGTCCGGTGAAGCGTCGGTACGCGAGGCGACGCGCTGTGCGGCCACGTTCGGCTCCGGCCTCAACTGCCTGCGCGGACGCGCTTCACTCGAGCAGATCGTGCGCTTTGACCGACCGCTGATCCTCGTGCTGAGCAAGGGCGAGGCGCGCCTGCACGCACTGCTGCTCGGCGCCGGCCGCGAGCGTGTGAGGCTGGATGTCGCCGGACAGACCATCGAACTTCCACGCACAGCGTTGTCTGAGGTGTGGAACGGCGATTTCATTGCCGTGTGGCGCGTCCCTGTCGACATCAACATGAATCTCAAGCGCGGCGATGCCGGACCGGCCGTGGCCTGGGCCAAGGATCGCCTGCGCCGGCTCGACAATGCCGCCGATGGCGAAACCGGCCCGGCCTATTTCGATGCCGCACTCGAAGAGCGCGTGCGCAAGCTGCAACTGGCCTACGGCATCAAGGCCGATGGCATCATCGGTCCGGAAACCTTGTTCGCGCTGTCCGCGCTCGATGAATCCGGCCCGCACCTGACCCGAACGATCGATTGAGCAACCGCGCATGTCGCTGATACTCGAAGCCCTGAAGAAATCCGAACGTGAGCGCCGGCTCGGCGAGACGCCCTCGCTCGGCTCGCCGGTGATGGCAGTGCGGCGTGCGCCGAGTCGGTTGCCGTGGCTTATCGGCCTCGTCGTCGCGGCCCTTGCCGTCGGCTTGTGGCTGCGTCGCGAGCCACCGGCGGAAACACCCGGCCCTTCGGCCACCAGCGTGGTGGCGGATGAGGAATCGCCGCAAGTCAATGCGCCTGCCGCGTCGATGCCACCGGCAACCACCGACGCGCCGCCCGAGCGCGTGCGCGGCACCGCCGACACGCGCATGCCGCGAAGCAAGGTTGCAGTCGACCCGACTGCGGCGATGCCGCCGGACATGCGCGAGAAGGTCAAGAGTGGCGAGATCGTCGTCGCCAACCCGAACCTGCTGATCCCGGGCCAGCCCTCGACGATCAAGGAATCGGAGCCGATTACGCCCGCGGCGCCCGATGCTGCGGCGAAGTCCGCCGCGCCGGCACTCGAATCCTGGCCGACCGCAGCGGCGCGTGCAGCGGTACCTGCCACGCCGCCGGCACCGGCGGCGGCTCCGCCAACCGTCGCAACCGCACCCGTTGTCACACCGACTGCACCGGCGGTTGCCGCCCCATCCTCCGTCGCGGCTGCGCCTGCCGCTCCGGCGCCGGCCACTGCCAATGTGGTCAAGCTGCTGTGGGAGCTGCCGTACGCGCAGCGACGCGAGATTCCCGACCTCAAGGTAACGATGCATGTGTTCGATGCGACGCCGGCGGCGCGCTTCATCATCGTCAACGGCAATCGCCAGGTTGAAGGTGACGATATCGAGGGCATCAAGGTGATCGAGATCCGGCCGGATGGCGTCGTCATGGAGTCGCAGGGCCAGCGTTTCCTGTATCCACGCGGCGGCCGCTGACCACCGCGGCGCACCGGCATGTTCGTCCAACTCGACAGCCGTCGCCGCAACCGACCGCCATGGGCGACCATCCTCATGGTGGCGACATGCGTGACGATGTTCCTGTGGATCGCGACGGATCCGCCGGAAATGCGCGCACGCCTTCTGACCATCTGGGGCACGGTGCCGTCAACCTTGCTCGACAGCGCTGCGCCATGGCTCACGCAACTGTCGGAACTGCGCTTCGCGCGTCTCGTTACCGCGTTGTTCATTCATGCCGACTGGCTGCATCTGACCGCCAACCTGATGTTCCTGATCATCTTCGGCGTGCCGGCCGAGCGCACCCTCGGCTTTCCACGGTTCCTGCTGCTGTTTGTCGTCGGCGGCGCGCTGGCCAACCTGATCGGCGCACTGACGCTGGCCGGCACGCACGCGCCGATTGTCGGTTCGAGCGGTGCGGTGTGGGCGGTGATCGGCGCCTACCTTGCGCTGTTTCCGCGCGCTCGCCTCGGCCTCGTCATCCCGCTCGGCGTGTTCCTCGAGTTCGTGCGCATACCGGCCATGCTGCTGATCGGCTTCTGGGCCGTCCTGCAGATCCTCTTCACCTATGTCGGACCGGCGTTCGGCGCGGTCGCTTGGTGGACGCATATCGCCGGATTCCTGATCGGCATCACCTTCGCGCTGGTGTCGCGGCCATCGATCTCGCGGCGCATGCGCCATTGAGCTCACGTGCGTGCGTCATGGTCGTGGCTGAGTCGGGACGCTGGCATCGCGTCGTGGCGCACGTTGGCGCGCGCGCAGGCCGGGCTACACTTCGATCATGAGTGAACCACCGAATCCGGCACCGCCACGACGACGCGCGGCCGTGCCGAGGACTACGGATGGCGACAAGACCGCGGCCGATGGGGTCAAGCCAGCATCCGCCGATACGCCATCGTCGGCGCCGCGTGAACGCAGGGCGCCGGTGCGCAAGACCGTCGAGCCGCCGGCCGCTGATGCGGCGCCGACCGCCGCGGCCAAGGTCGCGCCGCGGCGGCGTTCTGTGCCGAGCGCGGCGATCCCGGTGACACCGACCTCGACGGGCGCCAAACCACGGGCGTCCGCAGAGGTGCCGCGCTCGCAATCCAGCGCGACCGCTGCCACCACGCGCGATGCGCGGCCAGCCGAGCCCGCCGTGCGCACGCCGCTGCCTGCCGCGCCGTCAACATCTGCACGCGAACACGCCGCGGATGCAGGCGCGCGCGCGACCACGCCGACGCCATCAAGCGACCACGCCACCACCCCACGTCCTGGCAAGCGCGACGATGCACCGCCACCGTGGGCACAACCGGCCACGGCGATGGCCGAAGCGGCAGCGCCAGGCAAAAACCAGCGAACGCCGCGCCCGTCGAAAACCGATGCGCGTCCGGCCGATGCCTCGTCGCATGCGATGCGTACGATCGAATGGCTGACTTCGGGCCTGCCGCCGCGCGCGCGCGATCGTGCCCGCCAGTATCTTGTGCTGATGCGCATGGATCGTCCGGTCGGTGCGCTGCTGCTGCTGTGGCCGACCTGGTGGGGCCTGTGGTTTGCGGCAAACGATTTTCCGCCGATCGCTACGCTCGTGATCTTCACACTCGGCGTTTTCGTCATGCGTGCAGCCGGTTGCGTCATCAATGACTACGCCGACCACAACTGGCTCGATGCGCATGTCGAACGCACGCGCGAGCGACCGATGGCGGCGGGACGCGTGTCGAAGAAGGAAGCCCTGTTGCTGTTCGCGGCGCTGCTCGCGTTCGCCTTCATGCTCGTGCTGTTCACCAATGCGTTGACGATCCAGCTGTCGTTCGTCGCCGCCGCGCTCGCCGCAATCTATCCGTTCACCAAGCGCGTCACGCATCTCGCCCAGGTGGTGCTCGGTGCCGCGTTCGGCTGGTCGATCCCGATGGCGTTCGCCGCCGTCACCGGCGAGGTGCCGGTTCTTGCCTGGTTGCTGTTCCTCGCCAACGTGTTGTTCTCGACGATCTACGACACCGAGTACGCGATGGTCGACCGCGACGA
>JBBSOU010000221.1:0-3460 GCA_038259445.1 Lysobacterales bacterium
GGGTGCGGATTGCGCAATTGGGCAAAACTGGAACGGTGGACAAGCATCGGCATTCTCCCCATGAGGTATCCCGCCGGATCGGCGGTACGGCATATCGTCGGATTGACCTTGTTCGTACGGCTCCAGCCTGCGGATCGGATGCAGCGCTCGTGTGGAAAGATGCAGTCATGTGCCTGAACGGCACGAATCGCTAGCTCTCAGCGTCGGAACTGATCCATTTCGCCGGCGCCATTCATCAGGATGAAGGCGCGGAAGCCGCGTCGAGCCGATCGTCTTTTTCGTTCCAGAGACCATTCAACCAGGTCTGGAAACGTTCGCGGAACCGCTCATCGCCGATGTAGTCGCCAGTCAGCAGCGCGTCATCGATCGGCATGTGTCGCACATCCACGACAACCTCGCGCACACGCCCGCCGAGCAGATCGATCACCGTCGGTCGCCCGCAGGGATAGTGAATGGTCACATCAACCAGCGCGCCGAGCTGCCCACCCATCGAGTCGAGCACGAAGGCAATGCCGCCGGCGCGCGGCAGCAACAGGTGCCGGAAGGGCGAATTCTGCCGCGCGTGCTTGGCCGGCGTGAACCGCGTGCCCTCGACGAAGTTCATGACTGACACCGGCAATTCCCGGTATTTCTCGCAGGCCCTGCGCGTGGCCTCAATGTCCTTGCCGCGCAGATGCGGCTTGCGCTCGAGCAATTCCCTCGAGTGGCGCCGCATGAACGGGAAGTCGAGTGCCCACCACGCAAGGCCGAGAACCGGAACCCAGATCAACTGTTGCTTGAGGAAGAACCTCAGGAACGGGATGCGCCGATTGAACACCGACTGCAGTACCGGGATGTCTACCCAGCTCTGATGATTGCTGATCACGAGGTAGCTGCCGTCGCGTGCCAGTCCGTCGAGTCCGGTGACGACGATGCTGACGCGTGCGAGCGAGCCCATCAGCGCGCTGTTGACCGCGATCCAGCGTTCCGCGAGCACGATCAGCAAGCGCGACACGGCGCGCCGAAACGGCGGCAAGGGCACGACGAACTTGACCAGTGCGAGCAGCAGCAGAGGCGTTGCGTGCACGAGCGTGTTGACCACGATCACGAGGAAGCCGAGTACGAGGCGCGCAACGAAAATCAGCGAATGCAAGGTGTTGTCCCGAAGTGGAAACGGCCGCCGCCGGTGAACCATGCACGGCACTCAGAGCGGCTGCAGCGGCTGTGCTTCATAACACGTCTTCAGCAATGCCGAGAAGTCATCATCGAGCACGAAGCGGATGTCGTCGATGGCCGTGATGAGCCGCACCGGATTGCCGGCATTTGATGCAAACGCGTAGCGCCAGCAGGCGATTTCATCGAGTCGAACCGGACGCCGTTCGCAGGCGATGCCGCGATCTCGCAGACCGCGCTCAAGCAGGCGCTCGGTAACCCCGGCCAGCACGGGTGCGTTCGGCCAGACCACCTGGGTGCCGTCGCCGAAGCCGATATTCCAGAGCGAGCCTTCGGCAATCAATCCATTGGCATCGGTCAACAGCACATCGTCCCATTCGGACTGTCGCGCCAAACGCAGCAGATGGAACAGGCTGAAGTTGCCGACATGCTTGACCTGCGGCAGGTAGCGCGCGTGCACGACCGACTTCACACGAAGTGGCGTCGGCACGCGGGCATGTGCGGCCTGCGCCGAAACCAGCACATCGACCGGCAACCGATGCTCGGGCTGGCTGCGATCGAAGCGGCGCGAGAACACGGTCACGCGCACAGATGCCGGCGCATCATCGACGATCTGCCCGATCCAGCCGCGCACACGCTCACCGTCGAGTGCACTGCCGAAAAGCGCCTGCGTCGACTGCTCGAGCCGCTGCAGATGCAGATCGAGTCCACGCACGCCACGATCGAGCACCCGCAGGGTCGTGTAGTGGCCGTAATTGACCTGCGCGACGAAGGCGAGGTCATCGGCCGTGGCTGGCGATCCGTTGATCTCGGTGCGCGATACGACCATGGAGGTTGGGTCTGCGGAGCAATCACGCATGGTAGCGCGCGCAACCGGCGCCGCCACCGCAAACAGCGACGTGCCAGACAACCCGCACCAGCAACCTTCTGATCACGTCTGCACCCGCGTCAGGCCACGGCCTGCGCGAGGACATGAGGCCGCCCGCGATCCCTTGATCAGGGTATCCCTTGCGGCATAATGCGCCGCCCCGCGAGTGACCTGCCCTGAACACCCTGCCCGCATCGACCAAGGCCCAGCTGCAGATCCACTTCTGCGTGATTCTGTGGGGATTCACGGCGATCCTCGGCAAGTTGATCACGCTGGCGGCGCTGCCGCTCGTGTGGTGGCGCATGCTGATCGTGGTCGGCGTGCTTGCGCTGGTGCCGCGCGTCTGGCGCGGGCTGCGCGCGATGTCGGGTCGGCTCATGTTCGCCTACGCCGGCATCGGCGTGATCGTTGCCCTGCACTGGCTCACGTTCTATGGCGCGATCAAGCTCGCCAATGCCTCGGTGGCGGTGACCTGCATCGCACTCGCAACCGTATTCACCGCGCTGATCGAACCGTGGCTCGCGCGCAGCCCGTTCTCGCGTGCCGAGCTCGCGCTCGGTATTGCCGTATTGCCCGGTGTCGCCCTCGTGGTCGGTGGCGTGCCAGCCGACATGCACCTCGGTATCGCTGTCGGCACCGTGTCTGCGCTGCTGGTGGCGTTCTTCAGCTCGCTCAACAAGCGGCTCATCGAGCACGGCGATGCGCTGACCGTAACTGCCATCGAGCTGGGCGCCGGCACGCTTGCGCTGACGCTGCTGGCACCGCTCATGCCATGGCTGTTTCCGGCGTTGGCCGGCGACCTTTTCGTCTTGCCGGAGCCGCGTGACCTGCTCTACCTGCTCGTTCTCGCACTGGTCTGCACCTTGCTCCCGTTCGCGCTGTCGCTCGTCGCGCTTCGCCACATGACCGCGTTCGCCGCGCAACTGGCAATCAATCTCGAACCGGTCTACGCGATCGTGCTCGCGATCCTTCTGCTCGGCGAACAGCACGAACTGACCACGCTGTTCTACGCCGGCGTGGTCGTGATCCTCGCCGCCGTGTTCGTGCATCCGCTGCTGATGCCTGCGCGACGCGCGCGCGCCGATGAAACGCTGGCGACTGCGGAGTCGAAGAATGTCGGCGGCTGACGATGCGCCTGCGCCACGCGATGCCCAGATCTGGGTCGACGCCGACGCGTGTCCGAACGTGATCAAGGACATCCTGTTTCGCGCTGCCGAGCGCGCGTGTGTGCATGTGACGCTGGTGGCCAACCAGTGGATCCGCACCCCGCCCTCTCGCTTCGTGCGCTCGATCCAGGTTGCGGCAGGTTTCGACGTGGCCGACAGCGAGATCGTGCGCCGACTCGAACGCGGTGATCTGATCGTCAGCGCAGACATTCCGCTGGCCGCACTTGCGCTCGAGAAGGGCGCGCTGGCACTCAATCCGCGCGGCGAACTGTAC
>JBBSOU010000222.1:0-3434 GCA_038259445.1 Lysobacterales bacterium
ATTCGGCAACTACACCGACCTGTTGCAGATGCCGATGTTCTGGAAGTCGCTCGGCAACACGTTCTACTTCGTTCTGGTCGGCGTGCCGCTGTCGATTGCCGTGTCGCTCGCCGCCGCCCTGCTGCTCGATTCGAAACTGGCGCGCTTCAAGGGCTTTTTCCGCACCGCACTGTTCGCACCGGTGGTGACGACGATCGTTGCCGTGGCAGTGATCTGGCGCTATTTTTTCCACACCCGCTACGGACTCGTCAACTACACGCTCGGCTTCGTCGGCATCGAACCGATCGACTGGCTCGGCGATCCGAACTGGTCGATGCCGACCATCATCCTGTTCGCCGTATGGAAGAACTTCGGCTACAACATGATCATCCTGCTGGCCGGCCTGCAGGCAATACCGCAGGACCTCTACGAGGCCGCGCGCATCGACGGCGCGTCGTTCTGGAAGCAGTTGCGCCACATCACCCTGCCGCTGCTCAAGCCGACCATGCTGCTGGTCGCGATCATCACCACGTCCGGTTACTTCCAGCTGTTCGCCGAGCCCTACGTGATGACCCGCGGCGGCCCGCTGCAAAGCACGACGAGCGTGCTGTATTTCATGTTCGAGGAAGGCTTCAAGTGGTGGAACCTCGGTCGCGCGTCGGCCGTCGCGTTCCTGCTTTTTGTGCTGATCCTCGGCGTCACCGCGTTGATGCTGCGACTCGGCCGCAGCGATGACGATGTCGTGCCGGACGAGGTCACAGCCAAGCCGGCACCGGCAGCAGGCCCACACCCATGAATGCGCGACTCGCCAGCGCGATCGTCAACGGCCTGCTGATCGCCTTCGCCGCGATCGCGCTCGCGCCGCTGCTGTGGATGCTGTCGGTATCGTTCATGCCGACGGGTGAAGCCAGCGCAGTCCCGCCACCGCTGCTGCCGAGTTCGATGACCCTGCACAACTACCGCCAGCTGTTCGGCCGCGACGGCATGGGGCACTACCTGTTCAACAGCGTGTTCATCGCGACGTCGATGACGCTGCTGTCGCTCGCGTTCAACCTGAGCGCCGGCTATGCGTTCGCCAAGCTGCCGTTCCGCGGCCGCGAGCGCACGTTCAAGATGCTGCTCGGCGCGCTCGTCATTCCGGGCCAGGTGGCGATGATCCCGCTGTTCCTGCTCATGAAGCAGCTCGGCCTGGTCAACACCTACGGGGGCGTGATCGTGCCGGGACTGGCCGGCATCTTCGGCATCTTCCTGGTGCGCCAGTACGCGCGTTCGATTCCGGATGAACTGCTCGAAGCCGCGCGCATTGACGGTGCCGGCGAGATGCGCATCTTCCTGCGCATCGTGCTGCCGCTGCTCAAGCCGATCATCGTCACGCTGGCGATCTTCACGTTCCTCGCCAGCTGGAACGATTTCATGTGGCCGTTGATCGTGCTCAGCGACCAGACCTGGCAGACCCTCCCGGTCGCCCTCGCCTCGCTGTCTCGCGAGCATGTGATGGACAACGAATTGATGATGGCCGGATCGGTCGTGACCATCGCGCCGGTGCTGCTGCTGTTCCTCGTGCTGCAGCGCTACTACATGCAGGGCCTGTTGCTCGGCAGTGTGAAAGGATGATCGAGATGCGCGATGCAAACGACTTTTGCGGGAAGCGGCGCCAGCCGCAATGCTCTTTCCTGCAGGTGAGCAAAGGCATCGCAGCTGGCGCCGTTTCCCACATGCTTCCCGCGCTGCTGCTCGCGGTGCTTGGTTGCGGATCCATCGCACAGGCAGCGACACCAACCGGGACGATCGACGACTTTCGCGACCCGTCGGCATGGACGGCGCTCGCCTCCGACCAGGTGTCGAGCAGCCTGCGCAAAGGCGAAGACGGCAACGGACTTTGCCTCCGCTACAACTTCAACGGCGTCTCCGGTCACGCCGCGATGCGCCGCACGTTGCCAATCTCGTATCCGGCCAACTATGAATTCACCTTCAACGTGCGTGGCCGCGGTCCGCCGAACCAGTTCGAGTTCAAGCTGATCGACGACAGCGGCGACAACGTCTGGTGGGTCAGCAAGCCGAGCATGCAGTTGCCGGCGGCTTGGACGCCGATGCGCTACAAGCAGCGCCACATCACCCCGGCCTGGGGACCGCTCACCGACAAGACCCTGCGCCAGACGCAGTTCGTCGAGTTCACGGTCTACGCGAACGCCGGCGGCAGCGGCGAGCTGTGCGTCGATGCACTGCGCTTTCGTGAACGCGAGGTCGCTCCGCAGACGTGGCCGGCACCGAAGGTCACGCGCGACGTACGCGTACGTTCGACCGCGGGCACGCCGGCACGCGCGCTGATCGCTGATTTCGGTCGCGCGCGCGAATACGGCGGACTGGTGATCCAATGGTCTACCAATCGCCACGCAGCGCGCTACGACATCGACGTGTCGGATGACGCGAAACAATGGAAGACGATTCGCCGCGTGGTCGCCGGCAATGGCGGCAGCGACTTTCTCGACCTGCCCGAATCCGAATCGCGTTACCTGCGCATCGTGATGCCGGACGTTGCGTCGTCGATAGCGTTTGCCATTGACGACATCGAGATCAGGGATCTCGCCTACGGTGCGACGAAGAACGCATTCCTTCAGCAAATCGCCAAAGCCTCGCCCAGGGGATCCTTTCCGCGCGGCTTCTCCGCTCAGCAGACCTACTGGACCCTGGTTGGCATCGATGGCGGACACGACAGCGGACTGATCGGCGAGGACGGTGCGATTGAAGTTGCGCGCGGTGGGTTCTCGATCGAACCGTTCGTGATCACGGCGGATGCAACGCGCGTGTCGTGGGCGGATGTCGAGCCAGCGCAGCAGCTCGTCGGCGAACATCTGCCGATGCCATCGGTCACGTGGACGATGGACGACTGGCGCCTGCGCATCGACGCGTTCGCACAAGGCACTGCCGCCACGTCGCGCATTTTCGCCAGCTACACGCTGGCCAACGACAGCGATGCGCCGCGCACACTGACGCTCGCCCTCGCCGTACAGCCGTACCAGGTCAACCCGCCCGTACAGTTCCTGACCACGCCGGGCGGCGTCAGCCCGATCACGTCACTGGCCTTCGAGGGTGGCGCGGTCAACGTCAACGGCAAGCCGCGCGTGTGGCCGATGCAGGCGCCAACCGCATTCTTCGCCACGCCGTTCGATGCCGACATGGCCTCGCATCATCTGCAGCAGCGCCGAAGGCCGAGCGCGCAATCGGTCGACGACGACAGCGGCCTCGCCTCGGGCGCGATGACCTGGACCATCGAACTCGCCGCGCATGCATCGCACACGATCACGCTCGATATTCCGCTCAGCGGCGTGCCACCGACACCGCGCCTTGCGCCCGCCGCGTTGCCTGCGTGGGTCGACCAGCAGCGTGAAGCGGTCGCCACGCAATGGCGCGAGAAACTCGGACGCACGACGATCCGCGTGCCGGCCGCGGCGCAA
>JBBSOU010000223.1:0-3395 GCA_038259445.1 Lysobacterales bacterium
CGCGATCGATTCACTCGGTGCGACCCAGTCGCCGACGTCCTTGAGCAGCGATTCGTTGTAGCCGTACAAGCTCATGTAGCCGTCGCCGTGGTCGACGATCAGCAGCATGCCGTAACCGGTCAGCCAGTCGGCCCAGGCGACACGACCGCGGGCGACGGCCTTGACCGATGTGCCGGACTCGGCGGCGATCTGCAGTCCACTCGACGTACGGCCGGATTCATCCTTGCCGCCGTAGGCGGTGCGCAACTTGCCGGTCACCGGCCATGACAGTTTCCCGCGCAGGCTCGCGAACGGCTCCGCGCCACTCAGTTGTTTGGGAATGTCGGCGAACACGTCGCGCAGCTTCTCGATCAGCTCGAGCAGCGATTTTTCGTTGCGGCCCATCGTCATCAGACGCGTTTGCTGGTCCTTGAGCACACCATCGAGCTCGGCGAGCAGGCGCTCGCGTTCGCTGCGCTGCACTTCGAGCGCAGCCAGTTCGGCCTCGCGCTCGGCGCGTGATGCGGTCAGTTCGCTGTTCTGCGAAACGATCGCCTGCTGCACGTCGGCAAGCTGGCGCAAGTCGTCGAGCAGCGTGTCAATGCGCTCGATGCGCGCGCGCTGGAAATAGCGGTGATAGGCGAGCACGCGCGCGATCGCACCAACATCTTCCTGCTGCAGCAACAGCTTCAGTTCTTCACTGCGACCGAGTGCATAGGCCGAGCGCAGCAGCACGGCCAGCGACTCGCGTTGCGTCTCGAGCGTTTTCGCCAGCGCACCGCGGCGCACCTCGAGCGCATCGAGTTCGGCTTGCTGGCCGACCAGGCGTTCGTCGAGTTCGCGCACGCCCTTGAGCGCGGCATCGATCGCGCGCTCCTGCTCGCGCAGTGCGCGCATGGCGTCGGCATGTTCACCGGTGGTCGTGCGTTGCTGGTCAGCCAGCGCGGCGATCTCGCCGCGGACACGTTCGAGTTGCGCGCGCGTCTGCTGTTCCTGCGCGGCGCGCGCGGCCGGGTCGTCGTCCTGCGCGAGGGCACTGCACGCCGCGAGCAGCAGCACGCCGACGACAAGCGCTCGCTTCAAGCGATCAATCCAACCAGGTTGCGACCGGTCATCTGCGCCGGCTGGGCGAGACCCATCAGTGCGAGCACGGTCGGCGCGAGGTCGCGCAGGGCGCCGTTGTCGAGCGTTGCCGGTCGACCGATATAGACCAGCGGCACCGGGCCGACCGTGTGCTGCGTATGCGCGATGCCGTTCTCGTCGACCATCTGTTCGAGGTTGCCGTGATCGGCCGTGATCAGCATCTCGCCGCCGGCCTGCGCGATCGCCGCGGTGATGCGGCCAAGCGCGATATCGATGGCCTCGGCGGCGCGGATCGCGGCGGCTTCGATGCCGGTGTGGCCGACCATGTCGGCATTGGCGACATTGCAGACGATGAAATCGTAGCTGCCGCTGGCGATCGCCTCGACCAGCCGATCGGTCAGCGCCGGCAGACTCATTTCCGGCTGCAGGTCATAGGTGGCGACCTTCGGACTCGGCACCAGCAGGCGATCCTCGCCGGCGAACGGCGCTTCGCGGCCGCCGGAGAAGAAGAACGTCACGTGGGCGTATTTCTCGGTCTCGGCGATGCGCAGTTGACGCAAGCCGAGATCGGCGAGCACTTCGCCGATGCTGTTGTCCATCGACTGTGCCGGCCAGGCGATCGCGGTTACCGGCAGGTCGGCGGCGTACTCGGTGAGCGTGACGAACGCCGACAGCGCCGGCTGGCGTGCGCGCAAGAATCCGCTGAAGGAGGCGTCGACGAACACGTGGGTGAGCTGTCGCGCACGGTCGGCGCGGAAGTTCATGAACACGATCGCATCGCCATCGGCAATGCGCGAGCCGCCGTCGATCACGGTCGGCAGCACGAACTCGTCGTTCTCGTCGCGCGCGTAGGCGGCTTCGAGCGCGGCGCGCGCGCTCGGTGCGTGCAGCGGCGACTCGGCCTCGACTATCGCATCCCAGGCCAGTTTGACGCGATCCCAGCGCTGGTCGCGATCCATTGCGTAGTAGCGGCCGCTGACACTGGCGATACGTGCATTGCCAAGCGACGCGCAGTGTCCGGCAAGGCGATCGAGCGACGCACCGGCGCTGCGCGGCGGCGTGTCGCGGCCATCGAGAAACGCGTGCACGGCAACGCGCGCGACACCGGCACGTCGGGCCAGATCGAGCATTGCGAGGATGTGGTCTTCATGACTGTGCACGCCACCCGGCGAGAGCAGGCCGAGCACGTGCAGGGTGCCGCCGGCAGCGACCGCATGGCATGCGGTGAGCAACGCCGCATTGCTGGCGAAACTGCCGTCGGCAATCGCCGCGTCGATGCGCGTGAGGTCCTGGTAGACGACCCGACCGGCGCCGATGTTCATGTGGCCGACTTCGGAATTGCCCATTTGCCCATCCGGCAGGCCGACGCTGAGCCCGTGCGTGTCGACCAGCGCATGCGGGTACGCGGCGAGCAGGGCGCGCCAGTTCGGCAATGTGGCGAGCGCAATCGCGTTGTGCTCGCGTTCGACACGATGGCCCCAGCCATCGAGGATCAGCAGCAAAACGGGTTTTGGTCGCGACATCGGTTGTCTCATCGGCCATGGATGCGGGCGCCGACATGGTAGCGGAAGGCGTGGTGCATTCGATTGCCGAGTTCGGCGGGGGCGGGCACCGCGGCGCCGCCTGTCGCGACTGAAGTCGCTCCCACAGGATCGCTTCAGGCGCGAAGAAGTGTGACCAGGGCAACCTTGGGGGAACTGCAACGTGGCCGTCATCCCGGCTTGACCGGGGCCTCGCCCGTTGTACACCGGCGCAATGACGACTCGAGGCAAGCAACGGCGTCCCTAAACGTTTTTCGCCGCCGGCGCATCGAAGCGGCATACCCCACGAAACAGGAGCGATCCGATGCTGCGTACTTTCTTGCTTGCCATGTTGTGCACGGCGTTCGTGCAACCGGCGCTGGCCCTTGACGATGTCAGCAAGGTCAACGGCTCGGTCAGTATCGACACCGGCGAGACCGTCGGCGATGTCGATACGGTCAACGGCTCGATCACGCTCGAGGACAACGCGCGAGCGCATGAGGTTTCCACCGTCAACGGCTCGATCACGATCGGCGATGGCGCCCAACTTCGCTCGGCCGATACGGTCAATGGCCGCGTGTCTCTCGGCGCACGCGTGCGGGTCGAGAAGTCGGTCGAATCGGTCAATGGCAGCTTGCAGATCGGCGAGGGCAGTGATGTCAGTGGCAAGGTCGCCAACGTCAACGGCACGATCACCCTGGTCGCCGCGCATGTCGGTGGCGGCATCGCCACGTCCAATGGCGACATCGAGATCGGCGCCGATTCGCGCGTCGAGGGTGGTGTGATCGTCGAGAAGGCGGGCTGGTTCAACTC
>JBBSOU010000224.1:0-3311 GCA_038259445.1 Lysobacterales bacterium
CGGTCCGAACAGGTAACCCGAGCGCGCGTCATCCTGCGTGGTGCGTGCGAACGTGATGCCCGCATCCCACTGCCACGAATCGCCGAAGCCACCGCGCAGGCCCGAGCTGATCTGGTCGGCCTGGGTCGTGAAGTTGCCGACACGATTGCCGAGCGCGGACAGACGGATACCGCCGACGCTGATGTTGACTCGGCGCGGTAGACCGGTAACGGGGTCAATCAACGGCAAACCGGTTACCGGATCAACAGGATTGGCGAACGGGTTGAAGACGCTGTCGTTCGAAAGCACGACACCTGCCTGGCCGAAAATCAGTGGCAACGGCGCGATGACGTAGCTCGAACGCGTCTTGTTGGTGAACGCCTCGACGTAGAACTCGATGTTGTCGGTAATGCGGTAGTTGCCGTTGACGAAGAGGCCGCCGCGTTCCTGCGGCGTCTGCACGAGATTGAACGGCGAGTAGTCGTATGAATCGGTATTGCCGTTGTAGCACTGGTAATCGGTATTCGGGTTCGATCCCGGTGTACCGGGACGGCGGAACACGTTGACGTTTGCGCTAGTTCCGGGGCAATTGATGCCGGAAGCCTGAGCCACCGTGCGCGGAATCGTGTAACGACCGGTCGGGACGAAGCTCGATCCGAGCGTATAGATCGTACCGCCAAAGTTGTAGAGCGCCGGCGACGAAAACTTGCGATCGCCCGCGCCGACCTGATCGGTCTTGTTGTAATTCGCGCCAACGATGATGTTGCCGCGGTCGCTGGAGTGGCCGAGCGTGATCGACACGCCCTTGCGCTCGCCGTCGTCCTGGTCCGAGATGCCGTAGTCGAACGTCGCTTCGATACCCTGGTAGTCCTTGCGCAGGACGAAGTTCACCACGCCGGCAACGGCGTCGGAACCGTAGATTGCCGAGGCGCCATCCTTGAGGATGTCGATGCGCTCGACCATGCTGATCGGAATCGAGTTGACGTCTGCGTAAGCAAGGCGACGACCGTTGACGAGGAGCAACGTACGCTGCGAGCCAAGGCCACGGATCGACACCGTCGAGGCACCCGTACCACCGCCGTTGTTGACCTGCGGGTTGGTTGCGGCACCGGCAATGGACGGCGATTCCTGGATCAGGTCGCCAATGGTCAGCTTGCCGCTGCGCTCGATGTCGGCCTTGTCGATCGTGAACACCGGGCTTGCGCCTTCGATGTCAACGCGACGAATGCGCGAACCGGTTACGACGATGGTCTCGAGATTCTCGGTACCCGCTTCGCTCTGCGCGAAAACCGGGGCGGAACTCAGACCGACAACAGCGGTAGCGCTCGCGTACAACGCGAAACGCACAGCCTTGAGAAGCTCATGGTTCGTTAGCCTCATTTACGCTCTCCAACGTTTTTTTAGAGTGATGTGACAGTTCGGTACAGAAGTCCGAATCGGGATTGAAATTGGTGGCTTCCGATGCCTTATCCGAAGGTGCCGGGCGCACAAATACACGGCGGCAGTGCCCGGATACTAACAACATTCTTACGACATGGGAATCCCTGATCGACAACTTAACAACATCTCCCGAATTGGGAAAAATGTTTACGATTCATGGAATTGCGAACGTGAAAACATCTCGCTGGAGCGCGCGCCAAAGAAGATATTACTGAATGGGGACGCGACCGCCGAGGCGTGCCGCAGGACGCACCGGACCGCTCAGAGATCCTGGCGGTATTGCACGTAGGGCATGCGCGATTGCGCCGAATCGTTGTCCCGTGCGGGATTCGAATCGAGCGGTGCGGACCACAGGTTCTGTGCGCCCACGCTGACTTCGCCGCGCCACGGTGTGCGCCACGAAACGCCCAGGTCAAGCCCGCTCCAGCGACGCGGGCCAATGACGCTGGCCTGGTCATCGGCGCTGATCACGTGACCGACGATGCTGCCGCGCAGCGAACCGCTGGCAATGCCGAGGCCGAGCGATGCCTGGTTGACGTCGAACGCGCCGCCCTGAACCCCATACCAGAAAGGCGCCATCTGCAGACGCGCCAGCCCGGCGGTGACGTCGACCATCGATCCGCGATCGAGCTGCCAGCTGCCGCGCGCGGCGATTTGCGTGCCCTGATCAAGCCGCAGGGCGCTGAGACCGGGCAGCACGAAACCTCCCGTGTCAAATGCCGACGAACCAGCCAGGAAAGCTGAGTCGACCCGCGTTGACGCGCTGTTTCGCGTTTCCAGCCACGACAGACCGAACGACAGGTCGACCGCGTTGCCCGATGACGTCCAACCGGCACCGACCGTCCCGGAAAGCAGCCCTGGCAAATACGCCTGCGCACCCGGCATGCAGACGGAATCCGCACAGGCGAGCAGCGACAGCGGCGAGTTGTACGACGTGTCGCCGGCCTGCACACCAACGACCACGTCGGCACGCAAACCCGACCCGCCACGCCAGCGCAGGCCGGTCGAGAAAAGATTGGTCGCATCAATGATGCGAAGATCGGAAAGACCGCCGAACGCCGGCGAAGGCGGCAGCGTTGGCGTGTTCTGGCCATTGGCGAGGCCGACGATCGCCAGCAGGCGGCCGTCAGGGCTGGCCCACAACGGCACCACTTGTGCATCCGACCCAACCACGGTCGCCGACGATTCGCGCCCGAGCAACTCGTCCATCTGCAACACGCGCAACTCGGCATTCTGCGCAGGCAACGTCGTCTGCGCTGCGGCGAGCAGCGGGCAGAGCGTCAGCAGAGCAATGGCGAGACGGCGCAGGCGCATGGACAGGAGCATCCTCGAGGAACTGTGAAGACCGCACAGCGAGTCGGCGAGTTCCCGGAACACACCCGCAACCCGAACCGCATCGACATCTTTGGGGGAATGATAACGCCATTCACGATTAACTAACAGGGAACGGGTGCGCGTATC
Organism: Lysobacterales bacterium; assembly: GCA_038259445.1. GTDB lineage: Bacteria > Pseudomonadota > Gammaproteobacteria > Xanthomonadales > Rhodanobacteraceae > Dokdonella. Next base: position 2,881 of record JBBSOU010000224.1, read on the forward strand.
TGATTCGTTGCCCTGCCGTGCGCAACAGAGCACATCGGTCCTTACCCTGCGCCGTGGGTGAAGCTCGCGACCGCCGCTGCGCTTCCCCGCGGAAGCGGCGGAAGGTGGCGACCGGCCCTGCCCTTCCGCAGCGAAAGGGGCGGAACGCGGCAACCGCCGGTACCCGCCCCCTTCGCAGCGGGAGAAGGCCAAGCAGGCTCGGAAATTGGATCGCGCGAGCCACTGCATTTCCCTTCCCCTGCGCAGCGGGGGAAGGTGGCGCGCAGCGACGGATGGGGACGCCTACGGAGCGCTCACGTCATTCTTGCGTTGACACCGAGAAGCTGCGCGACGCGCTTCCTGCGACGGCGTGATCAGTGGCACGACGCTCAACATCACGAGCCAGAGCGCCCCCTTCCGCCCCTGTCGGGGCACCTTCCCCCGCTGCGCAG
>JBBSOU010000225.1:0-3274 GCA_038259445.1 Lysobacterales bacterium
CGGCGACTACGCGGTGGTCGGGCTGTCAATGCAGCGAGAGAACCGCAACTTTCGCGACCTCGCGATCGACCAACGCCTTGCTGACAAGGGCGTGGCGGCACGCTGCGCCCTGCAGGTGATCGACCTCAAGCGCGGAGATGTTGCGCACGAGCTGCGCATCGAGGGTGCGGTGACCGAACTGTTCGACGTGGCCGTGCTGCCAGGCGCGCGCCATCCCGGCGCGGTGGGCTTTCGCAATGACGAGATTCGCCGCACCGTGGTACTACCGCCGGGCAATGGCTGATTAAACGTTGCCGGCGCGGCTTCACTCGAAGCCGTTGGCAAACAGCAGGTCGGCAGGCCCCTGACCGATGAAGAAGTAGCCGACTTGCGTGATATTGGCGGTGATCGTGTTATCGAGCGGGTTGACGATGCTCGGTAGCGGCGTGAACGGTGCGCTGCCGGTCGGTGAGAACACGATCCCGAGCTCGTTCTCGTCGCCGATGGCAAGCTCGCTGGTCAGATAACGGAAGCGCACTTCGGCCGAGGTCCAGTTCTGGCGGTTGGTCTGGATGCGCCAGGATACGACGGCGCCTGGCGACGGAAACAAGCCGGGCGAGCGTGTCAGTGTCACGATCTCGGTCGATGCTGCCGCGGTCAGGTCATTGCCGTTGGCGAAGTTGATCCAGGCGCGCGCGTCCGGCGTGCTGTCATTGCTGCCATCGCCGGTGATGCCGAACGCGGTGCGCGGCGCGTTGCTGTTGGCGCTGCGTGCACGGACGGTCGCCGACAGCAGCGGAACCGCGGCACTGAAGATGACGTAGCTCTCGCCAGCTCCTGAGTCCCCGCCGGGGGAGGCGTTGGGTGCCCCAACGATCAGGTCAGCGAGGCCATCACCGTTGACATCGCCGGCACCGGAGACGCTGACACCCGAGATGTCGAAGGCGTCGATGCCGTCGATGCGGAAGCCGCCGGCGCCCAGCGCCGCGAGATTGACCAGCGTGTTGCTTGCCTTGCCGAACACGACGTAGCTCTCTCCAGCGTAAGGCTCGCCGCCAGGTTCTGCGCGGTATGCCCCGACGATCAGGTCGGCCAGGCCATCGCCGTTGACATCCCCTGCACCGGAGACGCTGAAACCCGAACGGTCATCCGCATCGATGCCGTCGATGCGGAAGCCGCCGGCGCCCAGCGCGGCAAGATTGATCGGCGTGCTGCTGGCCTTGCCGAACACGACGTAGCTCTCGCCGGCGCGGGAGTCGCCGCCGGGGTCAGCGCTCGGTGCCCCGATGATCAGATCTCCGAGGCCATCGCCGTTGACATCCCCTGCACCGGAGACGCTGAAACCCGAACGGTCATCCGCATCGATGCCGTCGATGCGGAAGCCGCCGGTGCCCAGCGCGGCAAGATTGATCGGCGTGCTGCTGGCCTTGCCGAACACGACGTAGCTCTCGCCGGCGCTGGAGTCGCCGCCAGGGTCGGCAAGGTATGCGCCGACGATCAGGTCAGCGAGGCCATCGCCATTGACATCGCCGGCGCCGGAGACGCTGAAACCCGAGATGTCGGAGGCGTCGATGCCGTCGATGCGGAAGCCACCGGCGCCGAGCGCGGCAAGATTGATCGGCGTCCTGCTGGCCTTGCCGAACACGACGTAGCTCTCGCCGGCGCTGGAGTCGCCGCCGGGGTCGGCGCGGTATGCCCCGACGATCAGGTCGGCGAGGCCATCGCCGTTGACATCGCCCGCGCCGGAGACGCTTTCACCCGAACGGTCATCCGCATCGACGCCGTTGATGCGGAAGCCGCCGCCCAGCGGCACGCCGGCGCCCAGCGCCGCGAGATTGAACGGCGTGCTGCTGGTCTTGCCGAACACGACGTAGCTCCGGGTGGCGGAGGAGTCGCCGGGGGCGGCGTTGGGGGCCCCGACGATCAGGTCGGCAAGACCATCGCCATTGACATCCCCGGCACCGGAAACGCTGCGACCCGCGCGGTCACCCTTATCGCTGCCGTCGATGCGGAAGCCGCGATCGCCAAGGTTGTCCAGATCGACGTTCTGGGCAGTAGCGTGCGCGGCGAAACCGCCGAGTGGTGCTGCGATGCACAGCATGGCGATCGCGTGTGACAGGCGATGACGTCGCGACAACATTTCAATTCGCATGGTCGATCCCTTGCTCAGGCTGGCCGCCGCAGCGGCCGTTGGTCAATGTCAATGCACGATCCTGCGATCACCCGGTGACGCCGCCCTTCACGAGATCAAGGGTGTCCCGCTTTCCGCTTCTTCCCGCTTTCCGATTCGGTTTTCGTTATCCCGGTTTCCGTTCCTTGATTGCCTCCGCCCCCTAATTCCATTCAGTTGACGAGGTCATCCTTAAACACGTGATTTCCCGACTTCAGGGGCCAACAAGTTGAGCACATACTGCCAACCTATCGAAAACCGGGGTCGAAAACCGGGGTCCGAAAACCGGGGTCAGAGTACAGTTTGCGGCAGCTTGCGCGGACGACCGCTTCGACCGGGTCCGGCGCGGCGCCCAAGCATGGCGCTCACCTGTTGCTGAAACCGATCGGTGCCCAGCGCCTGCTGCCGTTGCAGATACAGGCGGATGGCCGCGACATCTTCGTCGGCGATGGCCTGCGCAATCACCTAACGGTACGCTTCGCGTCGCGCGGCCGGGCCGGATCCGAGGGCCTCGTAGATCGCATGGGGTCGCAGCAGCGCATCATGCACACCGATTGCATGATGCCGATAGCTCGACCACGGATAGTCACCGGGGTCGACCACCATGGCCGCACGGACCGGGTTGAGTTCGATGTAGCGCTGGCACGCCAGCAGGTAACGGTCGGAGTCGACCACGCAGGCCTTGAACCGACCTTGCCACAACGTTCCCGTGCGTCGATGACGGTCATTGACGTAGCGCACGTATCGACGACCCAAAGCCTGCATCATTCGTCCCAGATCACCGAACTCCCTTGGCGTGGCCAGCAGGTGCACATGATTGGTCATCAGCACGTAAGCGTGGACGCTGCAGTCCAGCCTGGCTGCGATCTCGCGCAGGTCTGTCAGGTAACGACGTCGATCCTCGTCGGAGAAAAAACACGGCTGCCGGTCTACCCCGCGTTGCACGAGGTGCTGGGGAAAGCCGGGGACATCAATGCGGGGTTGCCGGGGCACGCGGTCACCTCATCCGTGAAGGTCCCGCGCATTCTCGCAATCGGGGATCCGGATGACTGTCGAAAAACACCCTCGACCGTGTAGGAATTCTCCGTGACCATATGTCGCTAAGTGAGAAAACTGTACTCTGAC
>JBBSOU010000226.1:0-3257 GCA_038259445.1 Lysobacterales bacterium
CCCGGCTGCCCACGCCGAAGTTGCGATCGACATGATCGCCGGTTACGAAGTCAGCCTCGAAGGCCTGATCCAGGCCGATGGCAACTGGTTCGACAGTGATGTCGCCGATCTGAACGGCAGCGTCGGCAACAACGGCAAGGAGAGCGAGTTCGAGCTGCGTCGCGCCGAGATCGTGCTCAAGGGCAAGGGCACAATGTTCGACTGGGTACTTGGCTACGACGCCAAGGCCGACAAGTTCCTCGACACCAACGTGAAATGGAAGCTCGGCTCGAACTACGTGATGGTCGGTCAGTACAAGCAGCCGAACAGCCTCGAGGAACTGAGCAGCACGCGTCACAACGATTTCATCTCGAAGGCGATGGCGACCAACCTGTTCGGTGTTGCCCGCCGCACCGGTATTGCCTATGGCGACGATGCCAGCAACTGGGGCTATGTGGTCAGCGTGTTCGGCCGCGAGCTCACGCGCAATCTCGCACAGGGCCAGGGTTTCGGTGGCCGCGCGTACTTTGCGCCGATCAATGGCGGCGGCAACACCCTGCACTTTGGTGTGTCGGCGGTCGACTATGACACCGACAACGACACGCAGCGCTGGCGCGTGCGCCCCGACGCCGACCTCGCCACCGTGCGCCTGGTGGATACCAGTGACATTCGCAATACCGATCGCATCCGCACCTATGGCGCGGAGGGCATGTGGATCGGTGGGCCACTCAAGGTGCAGGCCGAATACATGCACTCGCGCACGTCCCGCACCGACGCGACCACGGCGCCCGACTTCACTGGTAACAGCTGGTACGTCTACGGCGTCTGGAACCTGACCGGAGAAACCTGGGGTTACCGGTCCGGTATCGCCTCGACGCCGTTGCCGAGCGCGCCCGGTTCCGGCATGTGGCAGCTCGGTGTGCGTTATGACAAGACCGACCTTGATGACGGCATCATTCGCGGTGGCGAGCAGGACAACCTCACCGTCGGCGTCAACTGGTACGTGCGATCAAACTTCAAGCTTATGGCCAACTACGTGCGCGTCAACAGTTCACGGCGTGATATCGACGATGATCCGAACATCGCCGAGGCACGCGCGCAGTTCTACTGGTAGGCAATCGCGGTTCCTCTCCAACGACTGTCTCGATTGAACCGTCGTTTTTCGGGCAGCCCCGACACGGTGCTGCCCTTTTTCTTTTCAGCCCGCGGTCTTCGCGCGATACGCGCAGAGATCGCGGATCAGGCATTGCGGACAATCGGGCTTGCGCGCCTTGCACACATAGCGCCCATGCAGGATCAGCCAGTGGTGCGCATCATGGCGAAATGCGGGCGGCACGGCCTTGACCAGCTTGTCCTCGACGATGCGCACGTCCTTTCCGCGGGCGAGGCCGGTGCGGTTGGCGACCCTGAAAATGTGCGTGTCGACGGCGATCGTCGGCTCACCGAAGGCGGTATTGAGGACAACGTTCGCGGTCTTGCGGCCGACCCCCGGCAGGGCCTCAAGCGCGATGCGATCGCGCGGTACGTCTCCGCCGTGTTGCGCTACCAGCATTCGGCACGTCGCCATCACGTTCTTCGCCTTGGCGTTGAACAGCCCGATCGTGCTGATGCACGATTTCAGCGCGTCTTCGCCGAGATCGAGAATCGCCTGTGGCGTGCTGGCCTTCGCGTAGAGAACTCGCGTCGCCTTGTTGACGCCGACGTCGGTCGCCTGCGCCGACAGGATCACTGCGATCAGCAGTTCGAATGGCGTGCGGTACTCGAGCTCGGTGGTCGGCTTCGGGTTGTGTTCGCGCAAGCGCGTGAACATCTCGACGATGGCGTCGCGCTTCATGGCGAGGAGGTGTCGTCGATGCTGCGCTGCCGCTTCGCGCGACCGCGCGCAATCGCTTCGAGTACCGCGTTGCGCGTGATCGGTGGCGCTGCTGTGGATTCTTCAACGCCACCGCCCGCGCCACGTCGCCGGGTCTCGCGAGCAGCCAGCTCGCTGTCGAGTCGTCGCTTGCGCGCCTCGTAGCGAGCACGCGCATGCACGGCGCGCTCAAGCACGGCGGCATGTGAAAGCGGTGCGTCGGCAATCGCCTGCATCGTGATGCAATCGACCGGGCACGGCGCGACGCACAGGTCGCAACCGGTGCACTCGGCGGCAATGACCGCATGCATGCGCTTGGCCGCACCGACGATCGCGTCGACCGGACAGGCCTGGATGCACAGCGTGCAACCAATGCATGCGGCTTCGTCGATCACGGCGACCGTGGGCGGCGCCTCGATGCCATAGGCGGGATCAAGTGGCTTCGGCGCGCGGCCGAGCACGGATGCGAGTGCTGCGATTCCGTCGGCGCCCCCGGGAGGACAACGATCGATATCGGCCTCACCGATCGCCATTGCGTCCGCGTAGGGCCGACAAGCCGGAAAACCGCAGCGCGTGCACTGCGTCTGCGGCAACAGCGCGTCAAGCCTTTCGTAGAGTCGGTTGGTCATGCGCTTGAGACTGCGGATCGTTGCCACTCAGGTCTGCGCATCGCGCTGCAGACGAGCGAATCCGGGTACATCTGGCGCACGCCAGCGAGCGGCGCAGGTATTGCTGCGGTAACGTCGCAGCACATGCCAGCGCAAAACGCCCGGAAAAAGCGGCGCGACCAAGGGCAAAGCCATCAGCGTGACCGCCGCAACGGCATTCACCGCTCCGCCCATACTCGAGTGGGCGATCAGGAATGCGTCACCGAAAAGTGCGCACACGATGAACAGGAGGAAAACCTGCCGACGTGGCAATGGATCCGCGTGGGTGTCCACGCCGGCGCAAGGCAGGCATGCGGGAGTATCGATCGTCGCTTCGTCGAGCGACAACTCGCCGGCCCGGTACGCCGCCAGCAACGGTATCGCGCGAGACGCCTCTGTCGAAGGGAGCATGACGCGATAACCGCCATAGGCAAAAACATGAAACCAGTGCTGGCGCAAGAAATTCTCGTTGGCCAGCGTCGCATCGAATCCTTCCGATCGCAGTAGGGCGACCAGCACCAGACCGTCGAGATACTCGGCGCTCCAGTCGATGCACGTGAAGGCCATGGCCATGCGTCGGGCTCCGTCAGCGCACCGTCGCGCCCACGATGGCACCGGCATCGACGTCGAGCAACTTGAGGTCATCACCGCCATTTCCCGCCGACAGGATCATGCCTTCGGAAACACCGAAGCGCATCTTGCGTGGGGCGAGGTTGGCGACGAAGACGACGTGGCGGCCGACGAGTTTGTCGGGTTCGTCGTATGCCGCACGAATCCCG
>JBBSOU010000227.1:0-3149 GCA_038259445.1 Lysobacterales bacterium
CGCCGCGAACGGCGGTGCCGAACACCCATCTACCCGGCGCAGCACTCTCCGATGACGCCCAACCACAGCCAAACCGACGCTTGCGCCGCCTCTGGCTACCGCGCAGACTGCCCGAAAAGGGCATTTGAATTTCCTATACTCTGATCAAATCACCGGTCTGGATTGCGGAGCAGCATTCTGCTGCCGGTTTGTCACACGAACAGTGCTGTTTTGGCCTCCACCCGCTCAGAGGTCGCGGCAATCGTGCCGCGACCGCGATCAGATGCTTTCGCTTGAACGTCCCGGGAATCCGCATTGCCACGGCAACCGCTTCCACAGACGAACACCTTGTCGTTGTGGCAGAGATTCAAGTCTCGATACCCTCCGGCATGTGGACGTGAAGCATCGCGACTGGCTCTCAAGAGCGAAGCTTGTCAGTCGCTCCCAGCACCGACTTCACGGCCTCTCACGCGAACGATTACTCGAATCCGTTCTTGAACAGCACGTCGTTGCGGTAAAGGTAAACCGCGCCCTGATCCATGAAATCGATATCGCGGCGGAAGGCGCCGACGAACAGCGATGCCTCATCGCCGAAGGCGAGTGCACTGCCGAACTGGTCGAACGGTTTCGGATTCGCCAGCGTGAGCTTCTGTGCCTGCGACCACAGTCCGCCGCTTCTCTCGAACACGTAGGCGGCACCTTCTCGCGTGCCCGAAGGATTCCAGCAGCCAAGGGCGAGAGTCGGACCACGCAGCGCCACGCGATAGCATTGGGTATCCGCCGTCGCATCGACGGGCAGCAGGCTTGCTTCAGGCAACCAGCTTGACCCGTTGCGGCGATAGACCTGCACGGGTGTGGTGGCGGACTGGCTGGCCACCGCCGCGCGATCGCCATCGAGCGAAACCTCGGTGCCGAAATTCTGGCTCGCGTTGAATCCGGACAGGGTACCCGCAGCCTGCCAAGCCCCGGCAACGCGCGAATAGATCGCGACTTCGCCGACATTGCCGTTGGCGAGCACATCGCCGAGCATCGCTGTTTCGCCCTGCACCTGGGCACTCCAGCCGCGATGCGCAATGTCCTGCATTGGTGTCCACACGCCAGCAGCCGAGCGCTCGAGTACGGTGGTGTTCTCGTCGAACTCACCGATCAATGCGGTGACGCCATCAAATGCCAGGCCCAGGCCAAACAAGCCATCCGTCACCGGTGCGGGCGGCAGGAATTGCGCTTCCAGCGTCCAGACGCTGCCGTCGCGTCGGAACGCGTACACCGCGCCCGAGGCTCCCTGGCCGAGCGACGAATAGCCAATCGCGCTGATCAGCGCGATGTCGCCCTTGAGTGCGACGTCTGTGCCGAACAGATCCGACGCTGTTCCATCGGGCGCCAGCAGACGCGCTTCCAATGCGTACGCGCCATTCGCCTGTCGGCGGTACACGTAGGCGGCGCCACGACCTTGCTGGATGCCGACGTCTTCGCCGCGCGCGCCGATGACGACCGTATCGCCATCGACCGCGACCTCGGAGGCGCGCGCATCGGTGAGGCCCTGGCCAAGATCGATCGCGCGCGTCAACGAAGGCGCGACAAGCAGCGGGGTACGGGTGACCAGCACCACGCCCTGATCTTCATTCCCATAAACGTTGGCGCTGAGATTGCCCGCGATCAATGTCGGGCCGTCACGATCGATCGCAACACTGTTGCCGAAAAAGTCGCCCGCGCTGGCCTGCGGATCGGTGTGTACATGGCTACCGCTCACTGACGTGAAACCACTGCTGAAACGCACGGCCAGTACCGCGCCCGCGTTGGTGCCCGCGCTCGCACTGGCGCAAATTCCAATCACCGCCCAGTCACCATCCATGGCCAGCGAGCAACCAAACTGGTCCGTAGTGCTCGGCGTGGCCGCCGTAATTGTCAGACCCGCAGTCCACGTACCCGACAGGCGCCGATAACCGCGGACGATGCCAGTACGCGCATTGGTCGCATTCGATGCACGACCGACCAGAAGCCGATCCGGTGTGCCGGGATCCGCGCCGCTGATCGCGACGATGTAGCCGAAGCGGTTCTGGGCGTGGCTGCCGCTTTGCGGTTCGACCAGCCGTGCAACCTGGTCCCAGGTGTCCTGGGTCAGCTCATAGACATAGGCAGCGCCGGCACGCTGGTGTGTCCCGGCACCGTCGGTGACCGTTTCGTACGGCGCGCCAACCACGATCGCACCGGAGACGATCGCTACCGACCAACCAAAAAACGCGCCGGCCTGTGGCGTGCTCGGTGTCAGGGTTTGCGAGTTCCAGATTCCGTTGGCTTGACGTCGAAAAATCCGGATACGGCCCTGGTCGGCGCCAGCCGCGCCGTCGTGGTTCCATTCGCCGACAACCGCAAACTGGTCGTTGGTCGCTACCGCATCGAAAAACGCGGCGGTCGAGGAAAGGCCCCCTTCCGTGGCCCAGCTCGATCCGGTATGGCGAAAGATCTGCACATAGCCGCGTGACGTCGCGGAATCGAATGCCGTGAGCGCCAGCGTACCGTCGTTGAATGAAAGCTTCGCTCCGGAATCACCCGGAATCGGGATGTCCTGTCCCGGCTGGTAAACCCAGTTCGTGCCGTTGCGCGCGTAGGTGCGGACACGTGCCGGCAAGCCCGCTGCAACGCGCACGTCCGCGGCCACAGCGAGGTTGCCATCGACTGCGACCGACCAGCCGAACAGCCCGTCCGCTTCGCCCTGACCGGAGGCGACAGCGCTGAGCTGCTGGGTGAGCGCGTAGTCCGACGCAGCGGCCGGAAACGCGAGCCAGGCCATGACCACGCCGATCAAGCCGAAAATCATTGGAAGCGGGTACCTAGCCATGTTCAGCGCCTGTCGAGTTCCGGAATGCCCGGGGCTATCCATATCCACGGCAAAAGACCGCGCGAGGGGCCATTTGAGGGATGACCATGCACAACGTGCAAACTGACATGCCGGCGATCGCTGTCGACAATGCGGAATCAAATGCGTGATATCGCGGGTCTTTGTCGCGTGGGTTACTCGGAATCATCGTCAAACAGCAGGTCACTCATCGCGCCAGCCTCGACTGCACCGACATCGCAGCCGACCCATGTGGTCGGACGAACGAAACGGCGCTGGTCGATGCCGAACGAGAACGGGCACCAGGTCGACGAGGCATTGCCGAGCAGCAGGC
>JBBSOU010000228.1:0-3141 GCA_038259445.1 Lysobacterales bacterium
AATCTGCCGCTCGCCGCGAAAGCGCGCATCGACTTCCGCGGCATCCCAGCCGGCGCGGATCAGCTTGATCGCGACCTGTTGCTCGAACTCGCCATCGACACGCTCGGCGAGCCACACCGTACCCATGCCGCCGCGGCCGATCTCGTTGATCAATCGAAACGCGCCGACCGTCTGCCCGACCAGCCGCGCGTGTTGTGCTTCGTGCTCGTCGTCGGCGAGTTGCGCAAACACGTGCGGTGCCTGCGCATCGACGCCGGTCTGGATCTGCTCCGCGCGATCCGCACGCAGCAAGCCGAGGATCTCTCTGCGCAGCACCGCATCGACGATGCCGAGTGCATCGAGCTGCGCGTTCCACTCCGACTCAGGCAGATCGACCAGCTGATCGAAGAGGGCACGCGCACGCGCCCAGATTTCGGCGTCCATTGTATTTCCCAGAATTTGAATCCAGCGCGAAGCCATTTGCGGCGACGCCGCGCCGCGCGATCGACGTGGCGCTGGCTGCCCTCACCGCGATCGGTTGAACACTAGCGCACCGAGCGCTCGTGCGCGCGTCTCGGTGCAGGTGGTGCCGAGCGCGGCGCGTAGCCGGGGACAACGCGTCGCCAGCGCCTCAAGATCGATGTTCTCGGCGACGCGGGTGTGGGCGACGCAGACGGCGCCTTGCGGCGACCATCCCGCCTCGAACCGAAAGTCGGCACCGCCTTCTGACTGCTGGATTCCGTGGTCATCGAAAATGTCGATCGCCATGCCTTCCTTGGTCGTTGCCTGGCCGTCACCGCAATAATCCGCTCGCACCATGCGCACGCAGGATTCGTAGGAGGCTGCCAATGGCGTACCGTCCGCTGCCTGCTTCCACGGTTTGTAGCCGAAGCGCACACACTTGGCCTGCGCACCTCCGGTACACGTGAGCGCGAAGTGCGCCGTATCGGCGTGAAATGTGCCGTCGGCATCCCAGCGTCCGGCGATCGGCATTCCTTCCTGGAGACCGTCACGGTCCGCACCGCACGGGTTCTGCCATTCACCGTCGCCAACGCGCCGACTGAATCGGTGCAACCACACGTCGCCGGCTGGATCTTGCGGGTCGGCGCGCATGCCATCGATGCGCAAGGTGCTGCCATCGCCGATATCGAGTTCGGCACCGACCAGATCCGCACCGCGACGCTGCACTCCGTCGGCGCCGGTCAGCACGAACGCAGTGCCGTCCACACGCAGTCCAGCGAGTGGCTCGTTGGCCACGGCGGTTGCCGTGACCAACGCGAGGCAAACGCCGAAGATCGCGGTCGATGCCCTGGTCACGATCAGCGTGCCAGCGGCAGGCGCACGTGCACCTGATCGAGCGCGATCGCCGACCAGCCGGTGTCGTCAGCGGGCGCCACGATCGACGCGGCACGCCAGGCACCGGTGCCGTCAAAGTTTGCGCCGTTCAAACGCAGACCATTCCATTTCAAGGTATTGAGCAAACGACCGTTGAGCGCGACCCCGTTCCACTTGATGTCGTTGAACACGAAACCATTGAAAACCAACCCGTTCCACATGAGACCGTTCAACGACCAGCCGTTCACGACCGTGCCGTTGAATACGAGACCGTTCAACACGATGCCATTCCACTTGATGTCATTGAAGACGAAACCGTTGAAAACGAGGCCATTGCTGCTCACGCCATTGAACTTGATGCCGCCGCAGGTGATGCACGCGTGGGCCGCGGCCGGCATCGCGCTGGCGACGAGCAAGGCAATCGATAGTAGGGATTTCTGCACAGGATTCTCCATGAGTTCATCGACACCCGATTGGCGTCTGCCTCCACATACGCAATCCGAGCCCGGCAGGGATCATTGACCGGCGTTCTAAGGGATCGTTGCGGCCAGCTCGCTCTGCAGGAACGCCTTCGCGGCGCGCGTGTCGCGCTTGATGGTCGGCTCGGAAACACCGAGCAGCTCGGCAATCTGCTTGACCTCGAGGCCAGCGAAGAAGCGCATCTCGACCACCTTGACCAGGCGCTCGTCGAGCGTGGCAAGTTTCTGCAAGGCACGGTCGATCGCGAGCAGCTGATCGGCCTGTGCATCGACCGGCAGCGGATGATCGGCCAGCGCGTCGAGGTCGACGTGCTCGGCGCCGCCACCTCGACGGTCGGCGACGCGTGCGCGTGCGTAGTCGATCACGACCTGGCGCATCGCACGTGCGACCGTGGCGTAGAAGTGCACACGGTTGGCGTAATCGAGACCGGCGCGATCCAGCTTGAGATACGCCTCGTTGACGAGCGCGCGCGTATCGAGTGTGTTGCCACGCTGGTTGCGCCCGAGCTGCGCGCGAGCGATGCGCAACATGTCGTCGTAAACCAGGGTGAACAGGCGTTCGCGGCCCACCGATTCGTGGGCGTTCGCCAGGGCGGACGTGATCTCGGGCGACAGCGTCGTCATTTCCGCCATGCTAGCGCGTTGTCCCGCGTACGTCTGTGCCTGTCTTGCGTGGCAGCGGGCGTGTTCAATGGCACGCCACACCCCGTGCCGAGCCGAAGGCGGAGGGCTATCATCGTTTGATACCCGCTTTGCTGATGATGATGACCGATAGCCATTCGAACCTGACGCGCGCGGACGCGCTGGTCTACCTGCGTCGTTTCCCGGCGCAGGGCGTGGCTTCGGTCGCGCTCAGTATGGTGACCGTGCTGGGCGGCAATGCCATCGTGTTCCACCTGCTGCAGAGTGGACAATTGCGTGCCGCGCACCTGATTGCGCTGGTTGTTGTTGAAACGATCGTGTTGATCGCCATTGGCGCATCGGTGCAGCGCCTCGTCCCGCACGTTGACTGGCTCGAACGGCCGAAGCCATGGCACGAGAAAGGCCCGGTGATCGCGTTCATGCTGTTCTGGATCGGCGGAGTCTATGCACTCACCCTGGTCATGCTGCACGGCTATGGTGATCTGCTCGCGCTGGCGCACGCGCGAACCTGGATCGACACCGGCCTTTATCTGCCATTGCTGTACACCGTTGTCTTTGCCCTCGCCCATGCCGGCGGCGACTGGCTGCACTATCGGCGCCACGGCGGCCCGTTCCAGCCGAGCGTGAGTCAGGACGCGATGGGGCGCTTTCTCACCTTGTTGTTCGGCGGCATCCCGTTCGCGATGCCATTCTTCGCGGTCGCGAT
>JBBSOU010000229.1:0-3114 GCA_038259445.1 Lysobacterales bacterium
CGCATTCGAACATCGCAAGCCGCCCCCTTCCGCCCCTGTCGGGGCACCCCCCGCGGCGCCGGGGCAGGACACTCATCGCGCCATCTGACCGTGCCGAACATGTGTGCACTGCCAGCCCGAAGGCCGACGCTTGTCTCTTCCCCTGCGCAGCGGGGGAAGGACAAACAATGGTGCCGCAACATCAGGACGGCTTGGCGGCGCAATTCGCGCAGGTGCCGTGCACTTCGAGTGTCTGGCTGGCGGGCCGGAAGCCGCGGTCACGTGCCTGCTCGTTGAGCAAGGTAGACACGCGATCGTCACAGATTTCGATGGCGTTGGCGCAGGTGTCGCAGATCAGGAACGGTACCTGGTGTGCCTCGCCCGGGTGATGGCAGCCGACGAATGCATTGATCGATTCGAGCTTGTGGATGAACCCGTTCTCGAGCAGGAAATCGAGCGCGCGATAGACAGTCGGCGGCGCCGACATTCCGGGGCCGTCCTTGAGCCGATCAAGCAGGTCGTAGGCCTTGACGGGTTTTTCCGCTGCCGCCACCAGTTCAAGCACGCGCAGGCGCAACGGCGTCAGTCGCAGTCCGCGCGCATCACACGACTGCGTGACGCTGTCCACGTAGCCCTGTGCATCGTGTCGATGCACGTGCGTCGAGCGCTGGGTGGTGGCTGCCTTGGCCATGATGATTGATGCATCCGGGAACCGATTGATATGGCGATGGTAGCACCGCGCCACAAGGTGATCGGGTCACCAACCACCACTGGTGTTGTCGGCCTTCAGGCCCGAACGCACGGTGCGTTGCGCATGCTTGCGGAAATCGGTTCCGCAATGGCGACAGATCTTTGCCGATTCGCTGTTTGGTCGACCGCATTGCGGACACTCGGGCAGTTTCGATTTCGACAAAGCGATCACGATCCAGCCGATCGGGCCGAGCACCGTACCCCAGACCAGTCCGGCAACGGTACGCCCCTTGGCCCAGCCGATCAGCGCGCCGACACCCGAGCAGATCGCAGTGATCACCGTCGCCCAGATCCACAACGAAGGATCGAGGATTGCGGTCAGGCAGCTGTCCACAACCGCTTGCGCAGCCTCGATGTCACGTGTATCGATCTGGGTGAGCTGCGCGAGGCATTCCAGCAACATTGCTTCAGCCTTGCGCGCGTTCTATCGCGGCGTCGATGCGGCGCAGGGCCTCGTCGCGACCGGCAAGGAAGACGGTATGGTCGATCGAAGGAGACACTTGGGTGCCGGTGATCGCGACACGCAGTGGTTGCGCGACCTTGCCCATGCCCTCGCCGATCGATTCGGCCGCCGCCGCGATCGCCGCGTGCACGGCTTCGACATTCCATTCTTCCATCGCGTCAAGCTGGCTGCGAACGGCGTTCAGTGCGGGTAGCGCGGTGGCCGACGTGAAGTGCTTGGCAACCGCGGCTGCATCGTAGTCACGCAAGGGTGCATACCAGACGCGCGCCTTCTCGGCCATTTCCTTCAGTGTCTGCGCGCGCTCGCGCAGCGCAACGACCACGTCGACCGGATCAGGTCCCTGCTCCGGATCAATGCCGGCGGCACGCAGGTGCCAGATGAAGTGCGGCACGATCTCGAGGGGGTCGTCGGTCTTGATGTACTGCTGGTTGATCCAGCTCAGCTTTTCGAGATCGAATCGCGAAGCCGCGCGGTTGACGTCTCCGATGTCGAACAATTCGATCATCTGCTCGCGCGAGAAAATTTCCTGGTCGCCATGCGACCAGCCGAGCCGGACGAGATAGTTGAGCAGCGCATGCGGCAGGAAGCCGTCATCGCGGTACTGCATGACACCGACCGCACCATGGCGCTTGCTGAGCTTCTGTCCGTCCGGGCCGAGGATCATCGGCAGGTGCGCGAACACCGGCACCTCGGCGCCAAGGGCGTGGTAGACATTGATCTGGCGCGGCGTGTTGTTGACGTGATCATCGCCACGGATCACTTCGTTGATGCGCATGTCGATGTCATCGACGACCACCGCGAAGTTATAGGTCGGATAGCCATCCGAACGAAACAGCACGAGATCGTCAAGCTCGTCGTTGCTCCACTCGATGCGTCCCTTGACCTTGTCGTCGAACACGACCGAGCCGGAGGCCGGATTCTTGAATCGGATCACGCGATTCGGATCGTCGCGATGCGGCTCGTTGCGGTCGCGGTAGTAGCCGTTGTAGCGCGGCTTGAGGCCCTTCTCCATCGCCTCCGCGCGCATCGCATCGATCTCCTCGCGCGTCTCGTAGGCGTAGTACGCCTTGCCGGCCTTGAGCAGGTCCTCGGCGACCTGACGATAGCGGTCCATGCGCAGCGTCTGGTAGAACGGACCCTCGTCGTGATCGAGGCCGAGCCAGCTCATGCCATCAAGGATCGCCTGCACGGCCTCCTGGGTCGAACGCTCGCGATCGGTATCCTCGATGCGCAGGATGAACTGGCCACCGCGATGGCGCGCTTCGAGCCAGCAATAGAGCGCGGTGCGGGCACCACCGATATGCAGGAATCCGGTCGGGCTCGGCGCGAAACGGGTACGTACGGTCATCGTGGTTACTGAGTGAAAATACAGCCGGACAGATTACCAGAACGGCTGCCGTTGCCGGTCCGGAGCAATGGCACGGGTCACCCACAAGCAACCCGTTGCCCAGACACACCCAAGCCTGCAGGCACAGCGCGGCGATCCGCGCATCGAACGTAAGCGCGTCGTCATGCCACGGTGGTAATCGTTGCGTGCCTGCGCCGGAGCCGTTCGCTATCCTGCGTGGATATTCCCGCGGACCGTGGCAACAACGGAATAATCCCGATCGCGACTGAAGTCGCTCCCACAGCGCGAAACGGTGTGGGAGCGACTCCAGTCGCGATGAAACCTGATCTGAGCATCCCCTTGCCGGAAAGACCATGCGCATGACGTTCGCCCGCTCCACCCTGCTCGTCGGCTGCTTCGCGCTGCTCATTGCCTGCGGCCCGATCCGCCCCGCCAGTGACGCCGACGGCGCGCGCGCGACGCTCGCGATCCTCGAAACCACCGACATCCACGCCAATGTCCTGAGCTACGACTACTACAAGCTGGCCGAGGATAAGACGCTCGGATTCGAGCGACTCGCGACGCTGGTGCGCGA
>JBBSOU010000230.1:0-3055 GCA_038259445.1 Lysobacterales bacterium
GCAATCGTCGTTTCATCGAGCGGGGTGTCGATCACGCGGTCGGCGCCGAATTTGTCGAGCAATCCGATCGTCGCGCGAAACACGCCACCGTTGATGCCGACATCCTCGCCGAGCACGACCACGCTCGGATCGTGTGCCATCTCGTAGGCGAGGGCCTGGGTGACGGCTTCTATGAGGGTGATCTGCGGCATGTTGTTGGGAATGGGGATTGGGGACTAGGGATTAGGGATTAGGGGCGAGCGTTCCCTCTCCCACCGGGAGAGGGTGCCCCGACAGGGGCGGGTGAGGGTACGGCGGTGCCGGATATCGACACTGTCAAACAATCCAACGGAAGCCTGGAGCGCGATTGCAAAAAAATTGGCGAGGCTGCAGTGAGAATCGATCGCGCGCTCCGCCCGAACCCTCACCCGCCTGATGTGCCACTCCTGCGGCACACCCTTCGGGCCGGCTTCGCCGTTCGCTTCGGCATCCTGCCTTCGCATTCGGCACCCTCTCCCGGAGGGAGAGGGAAAACGCAGCGCATTCGGCACCCTCTCCCGGAGGGAGAGGGGAAGACAGCTCCGATACGCGCGAACCCTCATGCACGCTTCTCGAGCGACACCGCGAACGCACGCTGTTCGACCAGATCGGGTGGTAGCTCCGCGTAGGTATAGTCGAACATCGACTCGACCGGCTGCGACCGCGTTTCGAGATACGCGTTGACCTCGGCATCGACGTACTTGCCGCAGTGTTCCTTCCAGTCGGTTTCCTCATCGTCAGTCCATGCGTTGAGCGACATCAGATAGGCCTTCATGCGCCGGATCGGTTCGCGCTCCCACGCATCCTTCACTTCCTGCTCGGAACGATAGCGGCGCGCATCGTCGGCGGTGGTGTGGTCGGACAGCCGATAGGTAACCGCTTCGATGCACATGCCGCCATGGCCGTGGCGCGCGCGCTTGATCGCGTAGTCCATTGCCGTGCGCATTGCGATGAGGTCGTTGCCATCGACCTGCAGACACTCGAGACCGGCGGCGATGCCCTTCTGCGCGAGCGTCTTCGCGCCAGTCTGCGCATCGCGCGGGACCGAGATCGCCCACTGGTTGTTGACGATCACCGCGACCAGCGGCAACTGCATCGCGCCGGTGACATTCAGCGCGCTGTTGAAGTCTGCCTTTGACGAGCCGCCGTCGCCGACCGTGCACACGGCCACGCGGGGTTCCTTGCGGATCTTGAATGCCAATGCCGAACCGGCCGCGTGCAGGCATTGGGTGCCGATTGGCACGCACCAGGCGAAGTCATGCGCGGGGCCCGAGAAATCGCTGCCTCGCTCGTCGCCGCCCCAGTACAGCAACAGTTCGCGCGGCTTCACGCCGCGATGGAACTGTGCGCCGTACTCGCGATAGCTGACTGCCAGCGAATCGTCGATCTGCATCGCGCTGCCGATCGCCAGATAGGTCGCTTCATGGCCGAGGCACGGTGCATAGGTGCCGAGTTTGCCGGTGCGCTGCAACGCGATCGCCTTGGCATCGAAGATACGCACCATCAGCATCTCCTGATAGAGCCGCACGAGCTGGCGGATGTCGCGGGCGAACGCCGGCAGGTCGTCGCGCACGATCGTGCCGCTGGCATCGAGGTATTGCAGGTATTCAATTTCGAAGGTTGCAGCAGTTGGCACGGATGTCTCCACTCGATCGCGAATCGCCCGAGACGATCGCGTCGGCCATCGAACGGCCGAGGTTTCGGTTGGACAGTCGCGGCGATCCACCAGAGGCGGATGCATCGGGCCTGCTGCGAGGGCGTCGCGCGGGTTCCGGATCCAGTGCCGAAATGCGCGATGCCGCAACGAGGTTTGGTCCCACGCCAACGACAGATCGTTTCCGTTGATACCAAGCACGCGACCTTGGTGCAAGGGCTGGCGCAACAGACACGGTGGCGATACGCGGGTTTCCTGCAGCGCGTGGTCGCGAAACATTGGCATGCCTCGAAACGCGCAGGGCTGGCAGTCGGCTTTCGCGTGGGGTAGCGTGCGCGGTCAATCTCCCGTACGTGAGTGCCGATGGAAAACCGCCGTGAACTCGAGCAGGGCATCGAGATCGACCTTCGCGATCGGCTCAGCTATGGCCATTACCTGAAGCTCGACGCGCTGCTGTCGGCGCAGACGCCGATGAGCAACCCGCCGCATCACGACGAGATGCTGTTCATCGTCCAGCATCAGGTTGCCGAGCTGTGGATGAAGCTGATCGTGCACGAGCTGCGCGCGGCAATCGGACTGCTCGCCATCGACCAGACCGACCCGTGTCTGAAGATCCTCGCGCGGGTCAAGCAGATCCAGCGCCAGCTTTTCGAGCAATGGGGCGTGCTGGAAACGCTGACGCCAACCGAGTATCAGGAATTTCGCCACGTGCTCGGTCCGGCCTCCGGCTTCCAGTCGTGGCACTACCGCATGCTCGAGTTCCTGCTCGGCAACAAGAACGCCGACATGCTCGCCGTGTTCAACCACGATCCGGTGCGCCAGGCGGATCTGCGCGACGTGCTCGAGGCGCCGAGTCTGTACGACGAATTCCTGCGTCATCTCGCGCGTTGCGGTCACGCCGTGCCGGCGCACTGCATCGAACGCGACTGGTCGCAACCACACCAGCGTGTCGCCGAGCTGGTGCCGATGTTCAAGCGCATCTACGAAAACTCGGACGAGTTCTGGTCGGAGTACCACTTCTGCGAACAACTCGTCGATGTCGAGGAATCGTTCCAGCTGTGGCGCTTCCGGCACATGAAGACCGTTGAACGCATCATCGGCTACAAGCGCGGTACCGGCGGATCATCGGGCGTCTCGTTCCTGCGCAAGGCGCTGGAGCTCACGTTCTTTCCGGAGCTGCTCGAAGTGCGCACCGTGCTCGGACAGCCCGGCTGAAGCGGGGCCGTCGCAGTGCGCGGCGGCTGATAGGATTCACGATCGACAAGGGGAAAGAACCACACATGACGACACCCATCACGAACCCTGCCGCGCCGCGCGGCTGGATCGCGCGCTCACTCGATCTGGTCGAGCGCGTCGGCAACAAGCTGCCCGATCCGGCGGTGC
>JBBSOU010000231.1:0-2970 GCA_038259445.1 Lysobacterales bacterium
ATGATCGCCGACCGCGGCGGCCTCGGCTCGCTCGACATCATGGAACTCAACCCGGCCTACGACGAGCGCAACAAGACCGCCATGCTCGCCGTCGATCTCGTCGAGAGCCTGTTCGGCAAGAGCACCTTGATGCGCGATTGACGCGGTGAACCGCGACTACGCCACCGACGCGCGTTGCTGCTCGGGCAACTTCACGATCACCTTGATCTCGAACTGGAATCCGTAGAGCCAAGTCACGCCGATCACGGTTGCGGTGGGATGCGGGGCCTCGCCCAAGTATTCGGGGACGATTGCCCAAGCGCGCGCGAAGTTGTTTTCCGCGCCGACGATGAATACGGTCACGTCGATCACGTCGTCGAAGCGGCAACCGGCGGCGCCGAGCACGGCATTGAGGTTGTCGAAGGCGAGGCGCACCTGCTTGTCGAAATCCGGCTCCGGCGAGCCATCTTCACGGCTGCCGACCTGGCCGGATACGAACAGGAAGCCATCCGAGCGGACAGCCGGCGAATAGCGATTCTGCTCGTACAGCGCGCGGCGGCCAGGCGGGAAAACAACGTCACGAGTAGCCATCGAAATGCTGCATCGGAAGGGTCGCAGTGGACCCGGTATGTGCGACGGAACGACTCTAGAACGCTCTTGGCGCTTGATAAACACGCAACTCCAGCCATCACTGTTCGTAGAATCCACACAATGCTTTAGGCTCTGGAGATCCGATGGACCGTTTCGATGCGATGCACGCATTCGCGCGCGTGGTGGAGACCGGCAGCTTCACCAAAGCCGCCGAGACGCTGCACATCAGCCGCACGTCGGTGACCCAACTCGTGCAGCAACTCGAGGCCCGGCTGCGCGTCAAGCTGCTCAATCGCACCACGCGACAGGTCAACGTGACCGCCGATGGCGCGGCGTACTACGAACGCGTAGTGCGCCTGCTGGCCGACGTCGATGATGCCGAGACCAGCCTGTCGAGCGCATCCGCCGCACCACGTGGCCGGCTGCGCGTCGATGTGCCGAGTCCGTTCGCGCGCATGATCCTGATGCCGGCATTGCCGGACTTCCATGCGCGCTATCCCGAGATCCAGCTCGACATGGGCGTCAGCGACCGACGCATCGACCTGATCAGCGAGAACGTCGACTGCGTCGTGCGCGGCGGCACGATCACCGACCAGTCACTGATCGCGCGCCACGTCGGCGACCTGCAGCTCGGCGTGCATGCCGCACCTTCCTACCTGCAGCGCATGGGCACGCCTGCGCATCCCGACGAACTCGAATCCACCCACCACCGCATCGTCGGATTCGTCTGGGCGCGCACCGGCAAACCATTGCCGTACGCGATGCAACGCGGCGACGAGCGCGTGGAGGCGCATGGCCAGTACGTGGTGGCCGTCGACGACGGCATCGCCTACCTCGCCGCCGGCCTGGCCGGCATGGGCGTGATGTGGCTACCCGACTACATGGCCAGGCCACACGTCGCCAACGGCGAACTCGTGCCGCTGTTCGAAGACTGGCGCATGGACCCGATGCCGATGTCGATCGCGTTCCCGCCCAACCGCCACGTCAGCGCCAAGCTGCGTGTGTTCATTGATTGGATCATCGCGTTGATGGACGTGCATGCGCCGGTGGTGCGGGTGGGGAGTGGTGTACCGGAGCGATCGGAGAAATCAACCTGACCCCTTTCGCGTTTCTGCGGGGAATGCCAGTGCTACACTGATCCCGTGTTCCCTTTGACGTGTAAGACCATGGCCAATCTGACCCTGAGCGTGGATGACGGCATTCTGCAGAAAGCCCGCGAGGCTGCGCTGCGCGAGCACACCTCGGTCAATGCGCTGGTGCGTGACTATCTGATTCGCTACGTCGAAGCCAAGAGCCGACGCATGGAAGCTATCGATGCCCTCGATGAGCTCGCCACGCGCAGCCAATCGCGCAGCATCGAAGCGTGGTCGCGCGACGACCTACATCGGCGACAGGGTTAGCACTGCGTGACGCGCGTGTTTGTCGACACCAACCTTTGGGTCTATCGACTGGACAAGCGCGAGGTTGAAAAGTCGCGATTTGTCGCCGGCTGGCTGCGAGAGATGGCGCGCAATCACGACATCGTCATCAGTACGCAGGTGATGATCGAGCTGCGCGCCGTGCTGACCCAGAAGTTCAAACCGGCATGGTCTGCTTCTGACGTGCGCATTGCTCTGCAGGCGCTTGCGGCATTCGAGGTGGTGTCAACCGATGCCAATCTGGTTTTGGACGCGCATGAGCTGGCCGGCACCGAGCAACTTTCCTGGTTCGATGGCTTGATTGTCGAGGCGGCCATACGCAGCCGCTGCGCGCTGCTCTACAGCGAAGATTTCAGTCACGACAGGACGCTTGGTTCGCTGACCGTACGCAACCCATTCCCCGATCCGTCGTTGCGCATTGGGACTGGAAAAACCTCGTGAGCTTTTTCGACGAGCTCAAGCGCCGCAACGTCGCGGCGTGGTGAAACTATGGAAAAATACCGCGGCTACCCACCGGGCTGCAGCGGGGTGCGCTCCGAAGGGCGATCACCTCGGTTGCCCCCGCATGCGGCCGTGAGCGCCCTCTCTGACCGAAAACCTTATCACGTCAGCCGTCTACGCGAATTGGCACCAACACCATGATCCTCCTCCGCCTGTCGCAAAACCTGAAAAAGCAGAACCGGACCGCGATCAGCATCGACTGAGATGTGACGGAAAAAATATCATTTTGAAAATCGCCGGCGAAGAGCATCACATGAGTCCTTCGTCCGTGCAGCGCGCTCGGGTTCGCGCCGGCCCCGATAGGCGAACGGCTCGCAGTCGTTCTTTGCATACCAGGAACTTTCAAACAGATAATTCCTCCGTCCTCTTTTTGTTATCGGAATCTGCGTGACGCTCATGCTGCCTCCGATCACCCGCTACCTCGGCATCCACCTTCTGCCTTGGTCAGTGATCGCGATCCTTTTCGCGCTTCAGGCGTACG
>JBBSOU010000232.1:0-2911 GCA_038259445.1 Lysobacterales bacterium
ATCGGCCGCGGCGGCATGGGTACGGTGTGGCTCGCCGAGCGTGTCGATGGCGAGTTCGAGCAACAGGTCGCGATCAAGCTGATCCGCGCCGGCTGGGATGCCGCGGAAGTCGATGCGCGCTTTCGCGGCGAGCGGCAGATTCTCGCCGGCTTGACCCATCCGAACATCGCACGCCTGATCGATGGCGGCGTCACCGCCGATGGCCGACCGTGGCTCGCCCTCGAATACGTCGACGGCGTCGATCTGCGCACGTTCTGTGAGCGCGAGAAACTCGACCTTCGCGCGCGCTTGCGCCTGTTCCAGACGGTCTGTGCGGCGGTCAGCCACGCCCATGCACGGCTCGTCGTGCACCGTGATCTGAAACCTTCCAACCTGCTCGTCACGCCTGCGGGCGAGGTCAAACTGCTCGACTTCGGCATCGCCAAACTGATCGACGGCAGCGCCACGCACGCCAGCCAGACGCGCGTGTTCACACCCGAATACGCAGCGCCCGAACAGGTGCGCGGCGAAGTCGTCACCACCGCCGTCGACGTGCACGCACTCGGCTTGCTGCTCTACGAGCTGCTCACCGGCAAGCGACCGTACAAGGTCAACCATTCGACCCCGGCAGCGTACGAGCGCGCGATCCTCGATCAGGAACCGACGCGGCCGAGTCTGGTCTGGACACGCGACGTCGGCGCCAACGATGCTGCCGATTCAGTGCATGAACTCTCGTCCCGTCGGCTGGCGCGCGAGCTGCGCGGCGATCTCGACGCAATCGTGCTCAAGGCACTGCGCAAGAATCCAGCCGACCGCTACGCCAGCGTTGCTGACTTCTCGCTCGACATCGACAACCACCTGCAGCGCCGGCCGGTCGCGGCGCGCCGTGGTGGCTGGCGCTATCAGGCAACCCGTTTCGTACGCCGGCACGCGCTTGCGTTCGCGCTCGCGGCAACGGCAATGCTTGCCCTCGTGATCGGGCTTGCCACGGCGATCTTCCAGGCCGAGCAGGCGCGCGAGCAGCGTGATCTGGCGCGCAACGAGAACGCCAAGGCCACGCAGACCCGACAGTTCCTGCTCGACATCTTCCGCAGTGCCGATCCGGCGCTGACCCGCGGTCGCAAGGTCACCGCCGAAGAATTGCTCGCACGCGGCACCGAACGCATTGCCGCGCGACGCATCGACGACGCCGGCGTGCAGTTCGACCTGCTGATGGCCATGGGTGAAGCGTGGCTCGGTATCGGTGCGTCGAAGGAAGCGCTCGGTCTGTTCGAACAGGCACTGCAGCTGCAGCAGACACAACTGGCGGGCGACGTGCTCAAGCGCGTGCGCGCATTGACCCTGCTCGCACGCAGCCGCGGCGGCATGGACGACGCGACCGGTGCATCGCACCTGCTCGACGAAGCATCATCGCTGTTGCCGCCGACCGCAGCGGAAACCGAAATCGCCGCCGATCTGGCCGTCACCCGCGGCATCAATCGGATGTCACTCGGTGACATTACCGGTGCCATCGAATCCATGGCGCACGGCGTCGCGCTGTTCACGCGGTTGCTTGGCATCGCCGACGACCAGACCACGAGTGCCGCGATCACATTGAGCTGGGCGTATGACGACCAGGACCGGCATGCCGAAGCGCGCGCGCTGCTGGAGCCGATCGTGACCGCCCTGCGCGCCACACCGGACGCCAATCCGGTGCGACTGGCCGATGCACTCGACGCGCTCGCCAACACCTACACGGCGGCCAGTGAAGCGACCGACGCCGCACGCATGCGCCAGCAGGCGCTCGACATCACGCGCGAGGTGTACGGCGAAAGCCACGGCTACGTCGAGATTCGCCTCAACAACCTGTCCTTCAGCTTGCTGCGTGCGCATGACTACGCTGGCGCCAATGCCGCGATGAAACAGGCGCTCGCGCTGCGCAGTGCCATCGAGCCTGCCGGCTCGCGCAAGATCGGTACCAGCCTCAACAATCTCGCCTCGACCGAGTATGCGCTCGGACACTGGAGCGAGGCCGAGCGCCTGTGGAACGAGGCTCTGGTCATCCGCCGCAACGGGACCGACGTCACCGACGTCGCCTTCAGCCTGAGTGGCAGTGCCGCCGCTGCGCGCGAGCAGGGCAATCTGGCAGATGCGCGTGTGCGCATCGACGAGGCAGTACAGATCCTGCGTACGCATCCGTCACCGAAACCGAGCCATCTGGCGCGTGTGCTTATCGAGCGGACCGAAGTGGACCTCGCCTTCGGCATCGTCGATTGCACGGGCGCCGAAGAGGCCGTGGCGCTGATGGCGGCGAATACCAGCAGCGATGATCCGCAGCGTCTTTATGTCGACGTGGTTGCCGCCGGGTGCGCATGGCGTGCGTCCGATTCAACAGAGAGCCGTGATCGTGTGAGCGTTGCACAGGCTGCCTTGCGCGCGCAGTTTCCGCCTGATTGCGCGCGCGCCCGTCAAGCGGCGCGCTATGCGCTCGCGCCAACGAACTGATTCGGGCGGTTCCGTCATGCGCTCGAATCTTTAGGGGAAGATCACAATGGATGCCGAAATCTGGGCGCGGGCGCGCGTCCTCTTCGATCAACTGGTCGATCTGCCTCCTGCGCAATGGGATTCGCAGCTCGACGCACTCGGCATCGACGATCCCACGCTGCGTGGCGAAATTCTTGCCCTGCTGCGCGCCGACCGTGCCGACCTGATCGAGACCGGGGTCGATGCCCAGGCGCCGCACGTGTTTGCACAGTTCGCCGACGACGATCAGGAGACACACCATGCGCGGCTGGTCGGACAGACGGTCGGCGCGTTTCGTTTGCTGCACGAAATCGGCCGCGGCGGCATGGGTACGGTGTGGCTCGCCGAGCGTGTCGATGGCGAGTTCGAGCAACAGGTCGCGATCAAGCTGATCCGCGCCGGCTGGGATGCCGCGGAAGTCGATGCGCGC
>JBBSOU010000233.1:0-2901 GCA_038259445.1 Lysobacterales bacterium
AGGCGTACCGGCCGCCATCGTCCGCCAGGCGGCGCGTCTGTTCGCGACTGGTGGCAATGCCGCGATCTACTACGGACTCGGCGTGACCGAACACTCGCAGGGCTCGACCGCGGTGATGGCCATCGCCAATCTGGCGATGGCGACCGGCAACATCGGTCGCCCCGGCGTCGGCGTCAATCCGCTGCGTGGCCAGAACAATGTGCAGGGCGCCTGTGACATGGGCTCGTTTCCGCATGAGTTGCCGGGCTATCGGCATGTCTCCGATGGCAGCGTGCGCGCGCTGTTCGAGAAGGCGTGGGGCGCGCCGCTGCACGCCGAACCCGGCCTGCGCATTCCGAACATGTTCGAAGCGGCGCTCGATGGCGAATTCAAGGGCATCTACATCGAGGGCGAAGACATCGGCCAGTCCGATCCGAACACGCAGCACGTGACCGCCGCGCTGTCGGCGATGGAGTGCGTGGTCGTGCAGGACCTGTTCCTCAACGAGACCGCCAAGTTCGCGCACGTGTTCCTGCCCGGCTCGAGTTTTCTCGAGAAAGACGGCACCTTCACCAACGCCGAGCGCCGCATCTCGCGCGTGCGCCGCGTCATGAAGCCGAAGAGCGGCTATGCCGACTGGGAGATCACCCAGTTGCTCAGCAACGCGCTCGGTTATCCGATGAACTACACGCATCCGTCCGAAATCATGGATGAGATCGCCAGCCTGACCCCGACCTTCACCGGCGTCAGTTACGCGCGACTCGACGAACTCGGCAGCATCCAGTGGCCGTGCAATGCCGAGGCACCTGATGGCACCCCGACCATGCACATCGAGGAGTTCGTGCGTGGCAAGGGACGCTTCATGCTGACCGAATACGTAGCGACGACGGAAAAGGTCAACGCCAGGTTTCCGCTGATTCTCACTACCGGACGCATCCTCAGCCAGTACAACGTCGGCGCGCAGACGCGACGCACGCCGAACAATCTGTGGCACGCCGAGGATCGTCTCGAAATCCATCCGCATGATGCCGAGACGCGTGGCGTCAACGAGGGCGACTGGGTCGGCATCGCCAGTCGCTCGGGCGACACCGTATTGCGCGCGAAGATCAGCGATCGCATGCAACCCGGCGTGGTCTATACGACGTTCCACTTTCCGTTCTCGGGCGCCAACGTGATCACCACCGACAACTCCGACTGGGCGACGAACTGCCCCGAATACAAGGTCACTGCGGTTGAGATCACGCGCGTCAGTCAACCATCCGATTGGCAGACGCGCTACCGTGCGTTCAGCGAAGTCCAGCAGAAATTGCTGCACGAGCGGCGCAAGGCGACGGCCATGCCGCCGACCTGACCGGCGCTTTTCGTCAGTGCTGGCCTGCGAGTTCCTCGTCGCAGGTCTTGATGCGCGCCGCCACATCGACCGGGTCGATGCTGCGCACGTCAGGTTTCGCTGCAACGATGGCAAGCAGCTCCTCGAGATTGCGCTTTGCTTCCGTGCAATGTCCGCTCGACATCTGCGCGTTGGCCAAGTGCTTTACCACGATGGCGAGCATGTTGTGGGTGGGCGGCAGCGCCGTGCGCGAAATGCGCAGGCTTTCCTGCAGCGGATCGATCGCTTCGGAGAAACGCTGTTGGTCGCTCAAGGCCTTGCCGACGTTGCGCAGGGCGATCGCGGTGTACCAGTGCTCAGCGCCGTATACCTGCGTGTATAGACTGACCGTTTCGCGATGCGCCGCCTCGGCAAGATCGAAGCGCTCGCGCTTGGTTTCGGCGGCGCCGAGCGCATTGAGTGCGTCCGACAACAGCGCGGGTCGCGGTGGCTCGGCGGCACGCAGCTGGCTGATTACGTCGTTGAGCATCGTCAGTGACGTGTCGAAATCGCCTTGCGAAGCGATCACGCGCGTCAGCATCAGCGCCGTATCGATCGAACGCTCGTCAGTCACTCCGTATTCGGCACGCTGGATCGCCAGCGTCCTTTCCCATTGATGGCCTGCCTCGACGTAGCGCTTTGCCAGGAAGTCATGCATGCCAGCCAGATAGAGGATACGGCTCTCGACCGCTCGGGCACGCGCAGATCGCGGCATCATCGGCAGCAAGGCGCGCGCCTCGGCAATGCTCTGCAACGACTCGGCGTCACGCGACAGGTTCTTCAATGCGGATGCGCGCAGCATCAGTGCCGAAGCCAGATCGACTGGATCGCCGAGTTCGCGACGAAGCGCCAGTGCCGGTTCGTAGTGTTTCAATGCCTCTTCGAGTTCGCCGAGGCCCGCGTACGCGCGACCCATCGTTTCCAGCAACTGCGCGCGGGCCAATGGCACGTCCTGCAACGCTTCCGACACGCGCAACGAACCGCGGTCGAGTAGCGCTCGCGCGGTGATCGACGCGCCATTCGTGGCGCCTGGATCAGCGAGGCGGAAATTGTCGACCATGAACTCCAGCACCCGTTCGGACTTGAGTGCCTCGATGCGCGCATTGTCACGCTGATGCAAGGCGACGCCGAGGCCGAGGCCGAGCGCACCAATGACCAGCAGTGCGCTGGTCGCGGCCAGTGCATGTCGGCGCAGGAACCGTGCCGCGCGATAGCGCCGACCGCCGCGCCGCGCCACGACCGGCCGACGCTGCAAGTGGTTGTCTATGTCGAGCGCGAAATCGGCGACGCTTGCGTAGCGGTCGGCCGGGTCCTTGCGCAAGGCCTTGAGCACGATCGCATCGAGATCGCCGCGCAACTCGCGCGCGATACGGCGCGCCGACGATTCAGCCTGGCTCGAAGCTTGCTCACGGGTGGCGCCGACGTCGCGTGTCCAGACCAGACTCGGCCGCGTCGGTTCCTGATCGAGGATCGCGCGCTCGTACGCTGCCGGGGTCGAATGGTTGACCTTGTACGGTCGCTTGCCGGTGAGCAGCTCGTAGAGCAGCAAGCCG
>JBBSOU010000234.1:0-2893 GCA_038259445.1 Lysobacterales bacterium
ATGAACACGGCATGCTGGCGGCGCTGGGCGATGGCGCACGACCGGTCGATGCGCAATCGGATCGCTGGAACCTGCCCCGCTACATCTGCGGCTGGCACTGGAAGTCGCCCGACGAGCTCGAACGCATCCTGCGCCAGGGTTGATTCAGAACGGGCCGAGGGCGTGCGCCTTGGCGACGAGCGCGGCCTGATGCAACGGGTGCAACTCACGTGTCCAGTACACCAGCAGCTTCGCGTGGTCGGTGGGGGCGAAGCCTGCGGCGCGATCAACCGCTTCGGCGCGACGATCGCCGCAGAATCCGAAGATCGCCGAGTGCCCCGAGGAAAACTTGCGCACGGCATAGTCGAGCACCAGCCGATACAACCCGCCCTGCGCACGCAAGCGCTCGCGCTGGGCAGCATCGAGCCGCCGCAGCACACGGTCGTCAACGCACGCGCCGCCACCGAGCACGATGTCGCCGAACGACCAGAAGTGCACATAGCAGGCAAGCGTGGAGACGCCGCTGGCGTCTAGAAGAAAACCGGCCAGGTGATGCGGCTGCTCGGGTGGCGGATGGCCGAACTTGCGCATGAACAACGCGCTCGCCGGCACCGACGAATCGATCTCCGATATCCAGAACGGCAATTCGACAACGGTGTCTTGCATGCCGGTCAGAATGGCATGAAGCTGCGCGCCTTGGCGATCAGCTCGGTGCGACGTTGCAGGGTCTGCACGCGCATCCAGTGCACGAGCAGGTGATCGACGCCGGTGGCGACGAAGCCCACCTTCGGCGTCGTCTCGAGCGCGCGCGGATCGCCGCAACACGTGAAGATTGCCTCGCAACGCGGGCCCCAGCGCTCGAAACCATAACGAAGTGTCGCCAGCATGAGCGCGCCGTAGTCGCGCACGAGCGTGCGCTGGTGCTCAGGCATGGATCGCAGCACCTCGCCATCGGTGCACGCCCCGCCGGCGAGGAAAATGTCGCCGCAATCGGTGAAATGCACATAACTGGCCGGCAGGAACGCGCCATCGTCACGCTTCCAGAACGCGACCACGTGATGCGGAAAATCCGGCGCCGGCGCCTTGTACTTGCGCTGGAATACCGTATCGGCGAATGCCGGTCCGCGATCCACTTCGGTGATGACGATGAAGTCGTCGAGTTCTCGGGTCATCGCGATTCAGGCGTGAGCGTGGGTGCCGACGATAGCAGTGGCGGCTTCGGCGCGAAACTACACAGGCAGACCGGGCATCGAAGGACGAGATAGCCCGGATCAGCGCAGCGTGCAGTGGTCGGCGACGAACTGCAGTCCGCGCTGCCGCGCCTGTTCGACAGCTGCCGGTGGCAGCTGTGCGGCGGCGTCGGCGATGACTTGCGCCATCGTCGAATCGCCATCGGCTGGATCAGGTGCCGAGGCATCGTAGGCGGTCGCGTAGGCAATGGCAGCGGCAGGATCAAGCTCAAGGATCGGCGACTGACGATACGAGCCGAACGCGGCACGATGCATGACCCGGCGGTCGCAGCCGGCAACCCGCCGCTGCACGGCTTCGGTGAGGTCGCGGCGCAGCGCGAGCAGTTGATGGACGTTGCGCATGCGCTCTGGCGGTGTCTGCCGGAAGCTACCTGGGCCGGCGAGCATGAGGACGATGCTGCGATCCCCGCGTGCCAGCGCGAGCCGCGCCAGTTCTAGCCGCTTGTCGAGCATCCGCGGCGTCACCGCTGCGCAGAGTTCGCGCCGCTCGACCCCGCTGCGGATCAGCTGGTCACGCAACAACTCCAGAGAGCACTCTTGATCGGGGAATACCGGACATCCGCTGCGCTGTTCATCTCGATCTGATGCGCATAGCGTTCTTGCGCACGTTCGCGGATTTCTTCGTCGGACTGCCGACGGTATTCGGTGCAGCTGCCCAACTTGTCGAACAGCACGCGAAGCGCGTCCTGGCGACCGCCGTTCGCCAGCCGTTCAAGCGCCGGCAGGGCGTCGATGAAGGCCCTGTCTTCGAGCGTATGAAGCTCATCCGGCAACGCGACAGTTTTCGCCGAAGGCGATGGAAGGCGATGCGGCGCCGATTCAACAATGGATGTCGAATCGACAGCCGGCTCGGGCGGTTGCCGTGACAGCCAAGAGCGAAGCATCACGACGATCACGATCGCGAGCAACAGCACGGTCAGTACCCAAGTGCTGCGCCTCATGGCGAGGCCCCACTGCAACAGGTCTGATACAAGGTCTCGCCGCGCATGTGCTGCGCATCGCGGACAGCCGGATCGAGCACCGACGCGAGTTGTGACATTCGCGCATGCAATTGATCGCGAGCAGTCGCCTTCAGCAAGCCGAAAAAACCGCGCTCTTCGAACCATGGAAGACGCGCAGGCGATGCGCCGGCTCCGATCCAGGCCCCATGCGCATACGCATAGGCCAGGCCCGGGTCCGGAACGGCGAGGAAACCGTGTTCGAGGATTTCGCTGATGGCAGCCAGCGCGCGCCAGTCACCGGCTTCCAGTGCCCATGTCAGCGCGCGCACGCCGCGATCGCGTTCGCGCGCAAGTTCTTCGAGATCGAGCGCGTAATCCCACCAGGCAACATGCCAGTACTCGAGCTGTGCGTCACGGTTGCCGAGACGCGCCGATAGCCAAAGGGCTTCGCGCACGTCGGTCTTGCTGATGTCGCCAGCACCCTCGCAATCACGTGCCTGTCCGATTTCCCCTTCGAGATTTGCCGCCAGTACAGGTGCCGTGTCGATCTCGGGCAATTGCGACGGGTCGCCGCCGGACTCGATGATCCGCTCACGCGTCTGAGCGAGAAAAGCGTCAGCGATGCCGAGCTGGAAAACAGTGCGCGACTCGACGCGCTGTTCGATCTGCGCCGCATCGGCGGGCACACGGTAGCCGACGCAGCGACGCATGGCCGCCAGCACG
>JBBSOU010000235.1:0-2775 GCA_038259445.1 Lysobacterales bacterium
CTCTCGATCGGCGGCAGGCGTGCCGAAACAGCTTCGGTGACGGTCGCTGTCGCCACGCTGGTCCACTGCGGCATGACGTCATGTTCCGGCACCGGGATCAGCACCGCGACAGCAACGATCGGCACGATCAGCCACATTGCATGGCAAGCCTGCGCGCCGAAGTGCCTGCGCATCGTCGCGCGCAGCAGCCAGACGACGACGATCGCGACACTCATGGCCAGTGCCGAGGTGGCGAGCATCGACAGCAGGTCAGCGTGCATCGTCAATCTCCTCGATCAGGCGCCGCAGCTCGGCGATGTCCTTGCGACTCAGTTTGCGCTGCTCGGAAAAGTGCGCGACGAGCGGCGCCACGCGCCCGTCGAACAGGCGATCGAGCAGTCGTTTGCTGGTGGCATGCACGTAGTCGGCACGCTTCAGCAAGGGACGATAGAGATAACGTCGTCCATCGCGTTCGGCGGCGATCGCCTTCTTCGTCAACAGGCGATTGAGCAGGGTCTTGACGGTCGCTTCCTGCCAGTCCTGCGCAGGCGCGGCGGCGGCGACGATGTCCTCCGCAGCGAGCGGGCTGTTGCGCCAGAGCACTTCCATGATCACGCTTTCGGCTTCACTGATCGGCATGGCATTACATCCGTAATCGACGCTCAAAGATTACGCCTGTAAATTCATTTGTCAAGCACGTGACCGGACCGCTGCGCTCAGCGCTCGACGAAGGCGCGTTCGATGACGTAATCACCCGGCGTGCCGATGCGCGGAGAGATCTCGAAGCCTCGCGCATCGAGCAGACCCGAGATCGACGCGAGCATGGCCGGGCTGCCGCAGATCATCGCGCGATCTCGCGCGGGGTCGAGCGACGGCAGGCCGATGTCGGCGCACAGCTTGCCGGTTTCGAGGAGCACGTCGAGACGTCCCTGGTTGCGGAACACATCGCGTGTGACGGTCGGGTAGTGGATGAACTTGTTGCGCACCGCATCGCCGAGGAACTCATCGTTGGGCAAGGCGTTCGCGAAGAAGTCGGCATAGGCAAGATCGTTCGTGTGGCGCACGCCTTGCGCGAGCACGACCTTGTCGAAGCGAGCCCAGGTGTCCGGATCGCGCAGGATCGACAGGAAAGGCGCGAGGCCGGTGCCGGTCGCGAACAGATACAGATTCTCGCCAGCTTTCAGGTCATGCAGCAGCAGCGTGCCGGTCGGCTTGCTGCCGATCAGAATTTCGTCACCGACACGCAGATGCTGCAGCCGCGACGTCAACGGGCCATCCGGCACCTTGATGCTGAAGAACTCGAGATGTTCCTCGTAGTTCGCACTCGCCATGCTGTAGGCACGCAGCAACGGACGGCCGTCGACCATGAGGCCGATCATGATGAACTGGCCGTTCTCGAAACGAAGACCGGGATCGCGCGTGGTCGTGAATGAAAAAAGGAAATCGTTCCAGTGATGCACGCTGAGCACGCGCTCGGTGTTGATGGCTGCCACGGAAAACCCTTGTGTCGATCGCTTTTCGGTGTATTGCAGGCGTGACGCGCGCGCAGTATCGCGTCGCGCGACGAACGCCGGTTGTCCTCGATCAAGCGCTGGCGCGGCGCAATGTCGCTGCGAACCGAGTCAGGCGACGTCAGCGCAGGGCAAGTACCGCATCGACCGCGTGCTCCGCGGTGATGCCGAAGTGCCGGTAGAGCTGGTCCGCAGGTGCCGAGGCACCGAACGTGTCGAGGCCGATGACCGCGCCGTCGAGGCCGACGTACTTGCGCCAGAAGTCGGTGACACCGGCCTCGATGGCGACGCGCTTGCGGCACCACGACGGCAGCACGCCTTCACGGTACTCGAGCGGCTGTGCGTCGAACACGTTGGTGCACGGCATCGAGACGACGCGCGCGGCGACGCCGCGATCGGCGAGTATGCGCATCGCCTGCATCGCCAGTTCGACTTCCGAGCCGCTGGCAATGAGGATGACCTCGAACGTGGCGCTGGGCGGATCGGAAAGGATGTAGCCGCCGCGCGCGATCTCGGCGACCTGCTCCGCCGTGCGCGGCTGGTGCACGAGCGTCTGGCGCGAAAAGACCAGGCACGACGGGCCATCACGGCGTTCGATCGCGGCCTTCCAGCTGACCGCCGACTCGACCGCATCGCAGCCGCGCCAGACGTGGTTGTTCGGTATGTAGCGCAGGCTGGCCAAATGCTCGACCGGCTGATGGGTCGGGCCGTCTTCACCGAGACCGATCGAGTCGTGCGTGTAGACGTGGATTGCCCGCGTCGGGATCAGTGCACTCATGCGCAGCGCGTTGCGAGCGTAGTCGGAGAACACGAGGAACGTGGCGTCATACGGCACGAAACCGCCGTGCAGCGCGAGGCCGTTGCTGATCGCACTCATGGCGAACTCGCGCACGCCGTAGTAGACGTAGTTGGCGCTCGCGTCACTGCCGTTTACGTCCCTGGAACCTTTCCAGATCGTCAGGTTGGAACCGGCCAGATCGGCCGAGCCGCCGATCAGTTCGGGAAGCAGCGGGCCGAATGCATCGAGTGCCATCTGCGAGGCCTTGCGCGAGGCGACCGCTGGCGCGTCGGACTGCAGCTTTTCGATCCACGCACCGGCTGCCGCACCGAAACCCTCGGGCAGATCACCGCGCTGGCG
The DNA here is from genome assembly GCA_038259445.1 of Lysobacterales bacterium. GTDB lineage: Bacteria > Pseudomonadota > Gammaproteobacteria > Xanthomonadales > Rhodanobacteraceae > Dokdonella. The sequence goes on from JBBSOU010000235.1 coordinate 2,629, forward strand.
ACGCTCGAACTCGTCGGCGAGTTCGGCATGCGCCGCACGATAGCGTGCAAACAATTCGTTCCACTGCTGTTCGAGCGTGGCGCCCTTGTCGCGCGCACTCCATGCCGAATACACGTCATCCGGCACAACGAACGGCTCGTGATTCCA
>JBBSOU010000236.1:0-2766 GCA_038259445.1 Lysobacterales bacterium
ACTCGCCTTCGAGCAGCTTCCGGAACTGTCGTTCGACGCGCCCGAGGGCAGCGACGTCTATCCCGACAAGCCCGAAACGCAAACGCGTGATGATGGCAGTTGGTTGTATGGCGAACGCACGCGCAAGTTTGCTGTGGTGCCCGGAAAACCGGGCAAGCTGGTGCTGCCGCCGGTACAGGTCGATTGGTGGGATACCGCCAGCAATCGGCGCGTGACGGCGGTGCTTCCGGCGCACGAGATCGAGGTGGTTGCGGCAGCCGGCGCGCCGACTGTTGCGCCACCCGCGGCGACGACCTCGCAGGCACCTGCCAGCGCACCGACGACGGTTGCCTATCCGTCCGCATTTGAAACGGGAAATGCGCGCATCTGGCGCATCCTCGCGATCGCAGCCACGTCGTTGTGGCTCGTGACCCTGCTGCTGTGGTGGCGTTCGCGTCGCAGCAGTGTCGAGGTGCCACGTGACCGCGCCAGTGCAATCGGCGAACACGCCGGTCGCTCCGTGTTCCTGCGTGCCTGCGCAATGGGCGATGTCGCCGGCGCGGAGCGCGCCATATTGGGCTGGGCGCGCAGCGAGCGACCGCAGTGGCGCAATCTCGGTGAGATCGCCGCGCAGCTCGATGACGAGGCGCAGCGTGAGGCGCTGCACGATCTGCAGCGGGTACGTTATGCCGGTGCCTCGATCGACGCATTGGCGGCCCGTCTCGAACGCGCGTTCAAGCGCGGATTCGCGTGGTCGGACACGCGCGCAACCGTGGCGTCGACCTCGCCGCTGCCGCCGTTGTATCCGCGCTGATCGGAAGCGGCATTGCGCCTCCGGATGCTTGCGTCACACTGAGCCCAGGACGTCGAGGGAAGTCGATGATGCGCAACCGCCGGTCGAGCACACGGATTCGTCAGTGGTTCACGATGCTGGTCTCTTGCGCCGCATCGGTTCCGGTCATCGCCGCCGGTTTGCCGTGGGAAATATGGGAGAGCCCGGCACGTTTTGCTGCGCTTGATCGCGCACACACGGTGGTCACGCACTCGAGCTTCTGCCTCGATGGCTGCCGTTACGACCGCAGCAACAGCGGTCCCGAATCGCCGCTCGACAATCCGTATCCGCTGCGCTGGCTGCAGCGGCGATCGGCCGATGAAGTCATTTTGCTCGACGAGCGCGGGCCCGGTGCACTGACACGCTTCTGGATGACCACCGGTGACGGCATTTCGCGCTGCATCGATCCCTCGATCGGCGTGCGCATGACGATCGATGGGGCAACCGAGCCAGCGCTCGACCTGCCGCTGGCGGCACTGTTCGACGGCACGCAGATTCCGTTCACGTCGCCGCTGGCAGAGGACCGTCTTGGATCCAGTGGCGGTTACGTCAGTCGCGTGCCGGTCACCTACGCGAGTTCGCTGCGCGTGAGCCTGGTCAACGCGGAAAACGGCAACAGTGCCTGCGACCCCAGCGGCTGGGGATTGCTCTGGTACCAGCTGACCGTGCATCGACTCGCGCCGGGCACGGCGGTCAGCGCGTTCGTAGCCGGAGTCGACTTGCCGGAGTGGCGCGATTTTCTCGCCACGCCTGCCGGCGACGATCCCTGGCGCGGCATGCTCGCACCACAGCCATTTGCCGGCAGCCTCATGCCTGGCACGACATGGACGCTGGCATCCGATGTCGGCGCTGGCTGGTTGCGTGGCATCCGGCTGCAGCTTCCCGCAGACAGGCGCGCACTGGTCTCGATCCGGTTGCGCTTCGACGGACAGCTCGCGGTCGACATGCCGCTCGATGCGTTCTTCTCCACCTCGTCTACCGCGTCGACACGCAGCGTGCTGCTCGGTGAGGATTCCAGCGGTGCGCTCTACGCATGGTGGCCGATGCCGTATTCGCAGTCGATGCAGGTCGAGTTGGCCATGGTCGGCGCGCTCGGCATGCCGCCGGTCACGATCACCGGCAGTCTGTCGATCGAAGAGAGCGCTCCGCCCGTGGATCACGCGCAGTTCCACGCACAATCGCGCACGCAATGCGTCGCCTCTGGCGACATGCCGGTGTTCGCCGAACGCGGCGCCGGCAAGATTGTCGGATTGTCGGCGCGCTACGCGGCGGACGGAGTCATCAACCGCGCCTACCTCGAGGGCGACGAGCGCATCTACGTCGATCACGCGATCACGCCAACCGTGTATGGGACGGGTGTCGAAGATCTGCACGACGGCGGCTTCTACTTTGACCAGGGCCCGTTTCTGCGCGCCTTGTCCGGGGCCAGCACGGTCGATACGGATGGCTCGCAGCTGACACACGCGTATCGCCTGTTCGCGACTGATCCGATCCTCTACACGTCGGCGATACGAATCACTCAGGAAGCCGGCTTGTCGCCGGCGCAGGGCGTGCCGATGTGTGCAGCCCATGTGCTCTACGGTTACCGTGCGGCGCGTGCGTCAACCGTCGAATTGGCGCGCTTTGATGTCGGCAGTGCCGCCGCCGTCGCGATGCATGCGTACGAGCCGCCGGAACAGGCGCTCTGCACGTCGCTGCAGGCAACGTTCGTCGACGAGCCGCCGACCGCGCGCGATGCCATCGTCTGTCGCTATGCGACAGGCAGCAGCCACTTCCGTTTCACTGTCGATCCGTCGGCGAATGGATTGCGCCTTGGCCGCACCGTCGACGTCGGCGTCGGCGTACCCGGATCGATTGCCGGCGCGCCGCCCGCGCAGGTGATCCTCAATGGCATTGCGGTCGGCACATTTCCAGCGCTGGCGTCGAATCCGCTGCGGCGCTGGCAGCAGCAGGAA
>JBBSOU010000237.1:0-2761 GCA_038259445.1 Lysobacterales bacterium
AACCCTGGCGCAGGATGCGTTCGAGCTCGTCGGGCGACTTCCAGTGCCAGCCGCAGATGTAGCGGGGCAGGTTCCAGCGATCCGATTGCGCATCGACCGGTCGTGCGCCATCGCCCAGCGCCGCCAGCATGCCGTGTTCATCGCCGAAGCGCGGCAGGTATTCATCGTGCACGTAGTCGGGCACGTGGCCGTACGGATAGCAGAACAGCCGTGTACGTGTCGGCGCGATGCGTTCATCGATCAATCGCGCCGCTGCGGCAATCTGCGCATCCGCACGGGCGTACGAGTTGACCTCGTGGAACGCTCCGCGTGGCATGCCATCAATGCCCTCGTCGGGCACCGCGAGATGATTGTGGTCGAGGCTGTGGTTCTCGATTGCCATGCGGCCTGATGCAATCGCCACTTTCCACCAGGCGTCACTCATCCAGCCGCGATCAGCGAGGCAACCCTTGTCGATGTGCGTGCGTGCATCGGTCGAGGCAATCACGAACGACGTGAGATGCAGGTCCGACTGCGCGCTTGCGCCATGTTCGGCAGCGAAGTCACTCATGCAGTTGAACAGGCTGCGTTGCGGGCCGTGCACGGGATGGTCGAGATCGTGGAAATCGAAATCCGAGCCGTCATCGCAGGTCAGTGCCACGCAGTGCGACAAATCGCGCCGTGTCCGGCCGAGCAGCTGGTCGACGACCCACTGCAACGGAACTATGCGCAGGCCGAGTTGGTCGATGAGGCGCAGATCCGCCGCAAACGCCACGTGGTCGTTGTTCGCATAGTCATTGCCGTCGATGTTGACTGCGTGATACGCAAGAACCGGAATTCGCATGTCGACATCAGATCCGACTGGGAAAGAAGCGTCGCCGTCCGGCGAACATGGCCCTGGCCGAGGGCGTTTCATTGCCGTGCTGCTCGGGATCGCGATTGTAGTGGTTTCGCTTGTATTCGCGTGGCGTTTCGCCGACACCCCGAAGCAGCCCGACGCCGTTTCGAGCGCCCAGCCTGAACTCGAAGCCGACGAACTCGGTACCGACGAGGACGAACCGGCCGGACTGGCCAGCATTCCACGCCTACAACAGCGCGTGAATGCCGGTACAACGCAGGGTGCGGCAGACGCACCATTGCCGCCGTTGATGATCGAGGATCTGCCGCCACGCGACGTCGTCGCGCAGTTGCTGCCGCTGGTCGAGCAGGGCAGGGTCGATGCCATGCACGCACTGGCGATGACCATGGTCGGCTGCCATCGCGCCCGGATGATCCGCGACGACGACCAGATCCAGAACATGCTGGTGCGCCGGTTTCGCTGGCGCAATGGCAGGGAGCCCGGCACCGACGAGGAGCTCGATTCGATCGCCCGTGATCTCGATCGCATGTCCGTCGAACGCGAGCGTTGTGCGGGCATCGACGATTCGACCTACCTGACCCGTCTCGAGCTGCTCGAGAAAGCCGCGCTGGCAGGCAACACCGACGCGATGCTCGACTATGCCGACTGGGGCCTGCAGGACATGGACGGCTACAACACGCTGCTGCTTCGCTTCGACGAAGTGGCGCGGCGACGCGAACTGGCCGCACGCTTCCTCAACAACGCACTCGTGCTCGGCGACTGCCGCGCACTGCCGGTGCTTGCCGAAGCGTATTCCGGCAGCGTCCCGCGCCGCGCCTGGATCGTCAGCGCCGACCCGTACATGGCCGCGGTCTACACTCAGGCCCAGGCACAAGCGCCTGCGACGCTCTCCGATCCGGGCCACGTGCAGAGCTGGTCGAACCTGTTTGACGTGCGCAGCGAACCCCTCGACCCCGCCCGCCGCGACGCCGCCCGCGCGCAAGCCGCACAGATCGTGCAGCGCCATTGCTCCGGGCTGTCGTAACGACACGCATCCCAACTGAATCGCCGCCCCGACCACTGCGATGGATCCGATGTGTGTGTAACCGACGAATCGACACGAACGTCGTCGAACGCCGCCCAGCGAGCACCGATCGCGCACGTTCGCGTCGCACCTCATAACACCGCACATCCGCATGGATACTGGATAACACCGCGGCAGCGCAGTTATGCGCTGGAACCGGGAAACCAGCGATATCTGCAAAGATCCGCCAAGTGATTGCTGCGAAGTAGAAATGTGGCTTGACCACGGTGGGCAGAACGCTGAACATCCGGTGCTAACGCTCGGAAGTGAGCGCTACTTCTAGTTAGACGTGCAAGACAGTAACCCGCTACTGACAAAGCTAGAGGCCGCGCTGTCCGACACTTCGGGCGTGTACGTCAATTCCAGCGTTGACGCCGAGAGCTACTTTGCTGGTCTGGCTGACAGCATCCGAAGCAACGTCTGTAAGCCGTTCCCCGTTAGTGCCACAGTCATGCCGCCTGGCTTTCCAGATACGGCTCTTGGCAATGTCATTTCGGGGCAGTGCATCGCGCACAAAGGCGGCTACTGGCTTGTCTATCAGGCGGAGCAGGATCGCTTCTATTGCTTTTGGGGTAAAGAACCAAGCAATCTTGGCGCACACGGCGTGTTTGGCAGTCCTCTGTATTGCTGGTCTGCGTAAGCACGTCTAACAATTCATTCAAGCCGAACTTGCTTCGTTACAGCAAAAGCGTGGCACTAAAAGCCTGCCACGCTTTTGCCTCCACTACGCAAGTCGGCTTAATTCAGGCGTTAGGCGCTGGAATGAAGAATAGTTACATTCCAAACAAGATCCCGAAAGCACGTCGAAGATTGCTAGTGGTGAGTTCGCTTCTGTTGGCTTGTTATGGCGTCTGGAGTAT
>JBBSOU010000238.1:0-2735 GCA_038259445.1 Lysobacterales bacterium
CAAAATGGTTGCGATCGATGTGTCGCTGGCGCCGGTACGCGTCGGGCGTCATTCCCGCAAACGCACGGAACTCGCGCGCGAAATGCGACTGGTCGGCGTAGCCGGCATCCTGTGCGAGCCGGCTCCACGGCATCGTCGAGTCATCGGCGCGCGCGAGGACCGACTGGAAGCGCCGCACGCGGCAATAGCGTTTCGGAGTCAGTCCGACGGCCTCCTCGAACAGGGCAATGAAGCGGCGATGGCTGAAACCGCTGGCAACAACGGTGGCGCGAATACTGCTGCCTTGTTCGAGTGCGTGCAGCGCGCCGGCGGTAGCTGCAGGAATCCAATCATGGCCGGCACGAAAGAATGACCACGCGCCGGTCCATCCATGCGCGTAGCTTCCGCTTCGCGGTACGAACCACGGCGCTGGATGGCGCGCGCCTGTCACCCTGGGTTGGCGCCGCGCCGCGCATTGAACAACTGCGTCACAATGAGGACCCATAGCGCGTTCAAGGTCACCGTGAAATGAGCACATCGCCGTTGAAAGAGGGGCTGGTCGACGCGAGCGGATTCGTCGTTGGCGCGCTGTGCGGCTTCGGCCTCGGCCAGTTGCTCGGCGCCGATGTGTTTGCACCGGGATACGGCACTGGCACGATCATCGGCATTGCGCTGACCGGATTCGGTGGTGGCAGCGGGCTGCAGTTGGCACGGTTGTGGCGTAGCCGTCAGTCCTGAGACTCGCGCACGGGCAAGCGCCGGCCCGTCAATGAGCGGAATCGGTGCCGTTCTGCGCCATGCAATGAACACGGGGTGCGGTTTGTCGTGAGTCGCGCCGTCATCCCGGCCATTGCATGGGGAATATGGTCATGAAGCGCCTGAGTGTTGTTCTCGTTGTGCTGTGCGCGTCCGCTGTGCAGGCGCGTCCGCTGTTCGTCGACAGTTTCGACCCGCCGAGCATCGCACCACAATTCCCGCTCGTCGGTGGCCAGTTCGAACTTCCGTCCGGCCCTTCCTCGGCCAGGCTGCAGTGGCTGATCGGCGAGCTCGCCGCCGCAGAGAGCACCACGATCGAAGAAGTCAATGCGAACTTCGATGCGTCATGGCTCGCCGTCAATTCGGTCGCGCAGACCCAGGCCATGATCCAGACCGCTCGCGGCAACTATCCGAATGCCGTGATCACGGATGTCGTCGGGGTGACGCCGGTGCGCGCCACGGTGGTTGTCGATTCACCGGGTAGTCCGCCGCCGTCTGGCTATCTGTCGATCGGCGCGCGCTACAGCGGTACGCAGCGCATCACGCAGTTCACGATCCCCGCCTACGGCGGCAGCGTGCAGTACCCGGTCGACCAGACCCTGACGATGGCGCAGGCTGCCGACAAGTTCACGACGCTGTCGAGCAGCGCCGCATTGCTGGTCGGCCGCATCGGCAGCAACGGTCAGTGCAGCGCGATCGCCGATCGCAACGCGAATGCACCACGCGCGACCGCATCGATCTTCAAGATCTGGGTACTTGGCGGACTCAGCCGCGCGATCGTCAATGGCACCGCGTCGTCGGCCGAGCTGGTCCCGATGGTGGCGAGTGAAATCGCGCAGGGCGGACTCATCAATGTCGAGCCGATCGGAACGCCGTTTCCGCTATTCGACCTGGCCGTGCTGATGATGGGCAACAGCGACAACACGGCGACCGACCTCGTGCACGAGCGCGTCGGCCGCGCGCTGATCGATGACGTGGTCGATGCCTTTGGTGTGACCCAGGCCGACCTGCTCAAGCCGCTGCTCGGCATCAGCGAGCAGTTCCATCTGTTCCGCTCGTTTCCGCTGGCCGAGTCACTGACCTATGTCAATGGCACGCAGGCCTTCAGGAACCAGTTCCTGCACGAGCGCATCATTCCGCTTGGTCCGAACAACGGTGGCGCCTATCTGCATACCCAGTTGCTGACCGACGGCTCATGGCGCGCGAGCCCCTACGACATCTGCCGTGCCTTCGCCAACCTGCGCCGATTGCCGCAAGGCTCGGAGGCCCTGATCACGGTCGACGCGGCACTTGGCGCGGGAGTGGCGCAGCCCGACGTGCGCGCGCGCTGGGATCGCGTCTGGTACAAGGGCGGAAGTCTCTCGAGTGGAGCCGGCCTTCACGTGCTCACGCATGCGTGGATGCTCGAGAATGCCGGTGAAGACCCGTACGTCGTGATCGCCCTGTCGAACAGCGCGGGCGCAGGCATCGACCCGTTCTTCGTGCAGTCGGTCGCGGGTCGTCTGCTCTATCTCGTTTCGCAATTGCCATGAGCGTGGTCGCTCAGGATCGCGCGCCGAACTTGTACTTGTCGGGGGCCTTCGGCGGGTCCTTGTCGGCATCACCGTCTGCATCGGCTTTGCCGCTCAGCAGGCCGAGTTCGTCGCGCAACTTGAGCGAAAGCATGACGAGGTCCTCGTCGCCTTCTTCCTCGATCTTGCGGAAGATCTCGCGCGCATAGCCGGCATCCTTGAGCAGCCGGTCCGAGTCGATCGGGCCGGTCACTTTGCGTCCCTTGACGATGAAGCTGGTCAGCAGCTTGAACGTGGTGTCATCCATCGGATCCAATCCCCCGCATCGGTTCGATTTCCAGCCTGCGCAGGCCGCCCCCAGACGCCTGCATGGTCGCCATCATAGCGCCGAATCCACGCCGCTCAGGCGTACCGAGCGGCATTCGACAATCGTGTGATGGGAATCATCGCGATCGCCCGCTTGACTGCACAAGGCCGGCATACCGCGTG
>JBBSOU010000239.1:0-2720 GCA_038259445.1 Lysobacterales bacterium
AGTTGTTCGCCATGACCATTCATTGCGGTTCCCCTTCGCAGCGGAGAAGCCTATGGATTGCAGTTCCCCAGCACAGCGGAGAAACCGATGGATTTCCCTTCCCCTGCGCAGCGGAGAAGCCTTTGGATTTCCCTTCCCCTGCGCAGCGGGGAAACATCGGCAGGATTGCCGATGTTTGCAGCGTCAGCTGCCCGCAGGGCGAGCCACAGGGATGTGGCGAGTACAAGGTGCCCCGACAGGGGCGGATGGGGGCAGCTTGCGATGCTTGAGCAACGAGCCGAACGCCACGCAGCCGGCAAATCTCGCGCCTCCGCTCGACTGCGCTTGACCCTATGGCGCGCCGCGCCGTCGCGAGCAAATTGCGCGAGAATGGGCTTCACCGATGCATGTCACTGACGTTCCCATGAAACCTTCTGCCAACGGGCTGACGATCGAAGTCCGCGCGCGCCCCGGCCAGCCACTCGGCATGCCGCCGGCGCGATTCCTGCGCGACTACTGGCAGCAACGGCCGCTGCTGATCCGAAACGCGTTTGCCGATCTCGCCATCCCGTTGACGCCCGAGGATCTGGCCGGTCTTGCCTGCGAGGAACTCGCGTTGTCGCGGCTCGTCACGCACGAACCTGCGTCTGATCGCTGGGCGCTGCGCTCGGGACCATTCACTGACGCCGACTTCGCCGCGCTTCCGAAAACGCACTGGACCCTGCTGGTGCAGGACGTCGACAAATGGGATGTCGATGTCGCCGCCTTGCTGTCGACGTTCGATTTCCTGCCGGCGTGGCGCGTCGACGATGTCATGGTCAGCTATGCGGTCGACGGCGGCTCGGTCGGCGCGCATGTCGACCAGTACGATGTGTTCCTGCTGCAGGGACAAGGCCAGCGTCGCTGGCAGATCAGCACCGACGCCGCTGCGCCGACCGCGTTCCGCGACGATGCCGAACTGAAACTGCTGCGCGCCTTCGCAGCGGACCACGAGTGGCTGCTCGAGCCTGGCGACATGCTCTATCTGCCACCCGGCGTGCCGCACCATGGCGTCGCGATCGGCAGCTGCCTGACCTTTTCGATCGGCATGCGAGCGCCCGCAATCGGCGAGATGCTCGCCGATTTTGCTGCGACCGTGGCCGAGCGACTTCCCGAAGAACTGCGATACCGCGACCCGGGCATCGAACAGGCGCGGCGCGTGGGCGAGATTGATGATGGCGCACTCGAGAAGATCGCACACGCGATGCGGGATTCGCTGGCCGTTGACGCGACCACGCTCCGTGGTTGGTTCGGTTCGTTCATCACGCGCTATCGCGCGGCGCACGAAGCGCAGCCCCGCCCGCGTCCGCTCGGTGCTGTCGCGTTCGACAAACAGATCGATGCTGGCGTCATGCTGCTGCCGAACCCGTGGTCGCGATTTGCCTGGCTTGCCGAAGGGCGCAATGTGCGCCTGTTCGTGGCCGGCGAAGAACATGCAAGTTCGCGCGCGGTGGCCGAGCAGCTGTGCCGTCGCGAGGTGTTCGATGCCGCCGAACTTGCAAAGCCCGGCGGTCCCATGCGTACGCTGCTGCGCGATCTCGTCAATGCTGGCCACCTGGCCATCGTCCGACCACGGAGCACGCGATGATCCCGAACGATTTCACCGTCGAACCGGCCAGCTGGTCGGTAGACATGGCCGACCTGCGCTCCGTTCGCACCGAGGTATTCGTCGTCGAACAGAACGTGCCCGAGGACGAGGAGTGGGACGAGCACGACGCACACTCGAAACACGTCATCGCGCGCGATCCGGACGGCCGCCCGATCGGCACCGGCCGGCTCACCGCGATGCACACGATCGGACGCATGGCGATCGTGCGCGACTGGCGCGGCAAAGGCGTCGGCGCGGCAATTCTGCGCGTGCTGCTCGAACAGGCGCGCGCCTCGCACATTCCGCGCATCGAACTGCATGCGCAGACGCACGCGCTCGCTTTCTATTCGCGCGCCGGTTTCGTCGCGTTTGGCGACGAATACGACGAATGCGGCATCGCCCATCGCAGCATGGCTCTTGATCTCGAGCCGCCGGAAACGCGCACGTTCGCGCCGTTGGCAGCGGCGCCCGAGGCAGTCACATGGATCAGCAGCCATCGCGATGAAGCGCGCGCAGCGATCCTTGCGGTGATCGCCGGCGCACGTCGCGACCTGGTCGTGTTCACGCGCGAGCTCGATCCCGAACTGCTCGAACACGCCGATACGCTCGACGCACTCAAGCGCATCGCACTCGGCGGGCCGAATGCACGTATCCGCATCCTCGTGCAGGAACCGACGCGCGCCGTCACGCTCGCACCGCGCCTCGTCGCCCTCGCGCAGCGGCTGTCGAGCGTGTTCGCCCTGCGCACTCCGATCGAGGAAATCGACCGCCAGTTCGCCGGCGCGTTCGTCGCCAACGACCGCGGCGGCTATTTCGAGCGCACTCTCGCCACCCGCTTCGACGGCGAAGGCATCAGCTACGCCCCACCCCGACAATCCCAACTGCTGTCGACGTTCAACGCGATCTGGGAACGCAGCGAGCCGACTGTGGAGGCACGGCGGCTGGAGATTTGAGAGTGGGTGATTGCGTGGCCCGGGTGAGCATCAAAAGCGCCCCCTTCCGCCCTCCGGGCACCTTCCCCCGCTGCGCAGGGGAAGGGAAAATCTTCGCGCTTCTCCCGCTGCGCAGGGGTAGGGAAAATCTTCGCGCTTCTCCCGCTGCGCAGGGGTAGGGA
>JBBSOU010000240.1:0-2682 GCA_038259445.1 Lysobacterales bacterium
CTTCACAGGGGAACGGAACTGTCGCCAGCCGAATGTTTTCGCGAGTCTTTATTGCCCTTCCCCTGCGCAGCGGGGGAAGGTGGCGCGCAGCGACGGATGGGGGCGCTGGTGAAACGGTATCGCGATGATCGCGTCGGCTGGAAAGTTTCAAATGCAAAAGCGCCCCCTTCCGCCCTCCGGGCACCTTCCCCCGCTGCGCAGGGGAAGGGAAAGAATGGCGAATTGGCGTTTCGCGCGGATCGTTGCTTGCCCTTGCCCTGCGCAGCAGCGGACGGTGGCGCGCAGCGAGGGTTCGCGCGGATCGTTGCTTGCCCTTCCCCCGCTGCGCAGGGGAAGGGAAAGAATGGCGAATTGCGGTTCGCGCGGATCGTTGCTTGCCCTTGCCCTGCGCAGCAGCGGACGGTGGCGCGCAGCGAGGGTTCGCGCGGATCGTTGCTTGCCCTTCCCCTGCGCAGCGGGGGAAGGTGCCCGGAGGGCGGAAGGGGGCGCTTCTGATTCGTCAGGGGCGCGCTTACTGTTTGATATCGGCTGCGGGTTTCTGCGCGAACAGGCCGAAGAGGATCAGGATTACGGCGCCGACGCTGATGGCGGAGTCGGCGATGTTGAAGGCGGGGAAATGCGAGGTGCCCTGGTAGACGTCGATGAAGTCGACGACATGGCCAAAGCGGATGCGGTCGATGACATTGCCGATCGCGCCTCCGAGAACGAGGGAGAGCGGCAAGGCCGTCTGCCAATCGGAACGCGGCGTGCGCGCGAGCCAGACCAGCAGCACGGCGCTGACGACGATGGCGAGGATCGTGAAGAACCAGCGCTGCCAGCCACCGGCGTCGGCGAGGAAGCTGAAGGCTGCGCCTTCGTTGTAGGCGAGCGTCCAGTTGAGCAGGCCGTCTATCACCGGAATCGACTCGTGCAGTTGAAGATTCTGCAGGGCGATGTACTTGGTGATCTGGTCGGCGATCAGGATCACCGCCGTGAGCAGCAACCAGGGCAAGGCGTTGGGGCGTTGGGTCATCGGTGTTGTTCCGTCTCGTCTGCGGTGATGCTGGAAATTTGATTCGGCAACTGCGGGAAGCTCGACCAGGGCGTCATCGTAGGCACTTCAGTACTGAAGCCTTCAATCAGGTGTATCGAAACGCATCGCGACTGAAGTCGCTCCCACAGGTGCTCACTGCTGCAGAACGCTGTGGGACGGACTTCAGTCCCGATGTTCTTGCAGGGTCAGTTGAAGCTTCGCGACTGAAAACGCGCCCAAAAGAACACTGAAGTCGCTCCCACAAGAGCACTGAAGTCGCGTCCACTAGAGTACTGAAGTCGCAACCACAAGCGCGCTGACGCAGGTCCCGCAATTATCAGAACCAGCGTCGCGTCTCGCCGGGGCCTGCGATGTTGTCGATGCAGCGGCCACAGATTTCCGGATCATCGACATGCGCTCCGACATCGGGGCGGTAGTGCCAGCAGCGGATGCACTTGGCGGCGCTGCTCGGAGCGGCGACAACCCATGCTTCGCCGCCTTCGATCTCGACGCGCACGGCATCGGCCGACTTCCCGGCAAGTTCGGCGAGGCGCAATTCGGAGGTGATGAAGAAATAGCGCAGCTCATCGGCGACATCGGCGAGGCGCGCACGCAGCCCGGGATCAACGAACACGGTGACCTCGGCCTGCAGCGACGCGCCGATCGTGCCGCCGGCGCGCATGCCTTCGAGCAGGCGCGTGACCGCACCACGCAGTGCGAGCAGTTCGGCCCAGCGGCCGCGCTGTTCGGGCGATGCCTGCGTCGCCAAGAGCCCAGTGTGCCACTGCTCGAAGAGCACCGATTCACTGCGCTTGCCGGGCAGAAACTGCCAGATTTCCTCTGCGGTAAAACTCGTGATCGGCGCGAGCCAGCGCACCAGCGCCTCGAGAATGTGGAACATGGCACTTTGTGCACTGCGCCGACCGACGCTGTCGGTCGGCATCGTGTACATGCGGTCCTTGGTGATATCGAGGTACAACGAGCCCATCTCGTTGGTGCAGAAGTTCTGCACGCGCTGCACGATCTCGGGGAAATCATAACGGGCGTAGGCCGCGATCACGGCGGTCTGCACATCGTGCGCCTGATGCACGGCCCACTGGTCGAGCAGCAGGCATTCATCGACCGGCAGCAGATGAACGGACGGATCAAAGCCGTCGAGATTGCCGAGCAGGAAGCGCGCGGTATTGCGGATGCGCCGGTAGGCGTCGGCGACGCGCTTGAGGATCTCGTCGGAGACGGTCATCTCGTTGCGGTAGTCAGTCGAGGCAACCCACAGGCGCAGCACGTCGGCACCGAGTGAATCGACAACCTTCTGCGGCGCGACCACATTGCCGAGTGACTTCGACATCTTGCGGCCCTGCTGGTCGACCGCAAAGCCATGCGTCAGCACTTCGTCGTACGGTGCGCGGCCGTGCATCGCCGAGGACGTCAGCAAGGACGAATGGAACCAGCCGCGATGCTGATCGGAGCCTTCCAGATACATGACGCGATCGCCCGGCTTGCGCGCAAGGGCGTCGCGCTGATCCATAACGCAGAAATGCGTGGTACCGGAATCGAACCAGACATCGAGCACGTCGGTGACTTTCTCGTAGCGGTCCGCGTCCTCACCGAGCAGGTCGTGCATGTCGAGCGAGGACCAGACATCGATGCCGTCTTTCTCGACACGCTGC
>JBBSOU010000241.1:0-2678 GCA_038259445.1 Lysobacterales bacterium
ACTGGTTCAATTTCTATGATTTCTGGAATCTCCAGCCGGCTGCGGCTGATCGCGTTGTTGCTGCTGAGCAGTCTGGCGCTGCCAGCAGCAGCCACTGATTCCGGCGCCGCGGCGCTGGTCGCCGGACTGCAACGCGAACTGCCGGCGCGCACGCCTTACACCGAAGTGCGCTTCGCGCAGATGTTCGACCGCCCGCTGGTCGTGCAGGGCGAGCTCGAGTATCTCGGTGCCGGACGCCTCGGCAAGCGCGTCGATTCTCCGTACACCGAAGTGACGACGATCGCCGATGGACAGGTCAGCGTACAGCGCGGCAAGGGCAAGGCCCGGCAGATCTCGCTCGGTCAGGTGCCCGAGCTCGAAGGTTTCCTGCGTGGCTTCAGTGCCTTGCTCGGTGGCGATGCCGAAGCGCTCGCACGCGACTTCGACCTCGTCACCACCGGTGATGAGCAGCGCTGGCATCTGACCATGACGCCGAAGGATGCGCGCCTCAAGCGTCGCGTTGCCTCGATCGAAGTCGACGGTGCCGGCAGTGCCGCGCGCTGCTTCGCGATTCTCGATGCCGATGGCGATTCGAGCTTCATGCTGGTCGAAGCACTGGCCGGCGCCGAATTGCCGAAGCCGCTGACCCGTACCAATATCGAGATCGTCTGTCGCGGTACCGCGAAATCGTGAGTCCGCGTGCGCAGCGCTGGGGTCTGCTGATCGTCTGGGTCGTCGTGCTGGTCGGTCTGGCGCTGTTCGTGCAGCGCAGCCTGCGCATCAGCACCGACCTGCGCAGCTTCATGCCGCCGGCGCAGACCGCCGACCAGAAGCTGCTCATGGAACAGATCGGCGAAGGCCCCGGATCGCGCCTGCTGCTGCTGGCGATTTCAGGGCGTGCACCGGAACGTCTCGCCGAACTGAGCCGCGGGCTGGTCGCGCAGTTGCAGACCGACGCGCATTTCAGCCAGGTCGCCAATGGCGCGTTCGATACCGGCGTGCTCGAGGAAGAGTTGCTGCCTTACCGGTTCCTGCTGACCGATACGTTTGACCAACAAGCGCTCGATGCGGCACTGCTCGCCGACGAGCTGGCGATGCGTGTCGAGGACATGGGCTCGCCGGCGGCGACATTGCTGAAACCGCTGCTGCCGCGCGACCCGACGCTCGAGATCATGAAACTCGCCGAGCGCTGGTCGCCGCCAAAGCCGCCGCTGATGCGCGAAGGCGTGTGGTTCTCGCCCGACGACGAAGCCTTGCTGCTCGTGCAGACGCGCGCGGCCGGTTTCGATCCGGCCGCACAAGGCGAGGCGATCGCGGCACTCGAAGCCGCGTTTGCCGCGCAGCCGGATGTGCAGGGTGCCGAGCTTGCCATCAGTGGTCCCGGATATTTCACCGTACTCGTCAACGCGAGCACGCGCAGCGAGTCGGAATGGCTCGGTCGCCTCAGCACGATCGGCTTCATCCTGCTGATGCTGGTCGCCTATCGCAGTGTTGCCGTGCTCGGCCTCGCCGCCTTGCCGATCGCCTCCGCGGCGCTGGCCGGCGTCGGCGCGATCGCGCTCATTTTCGGCGAGATGCATGGCATCACGCTCGCGTTCGGCTTCACCCTGCTCGGCGTTGCCCAGGAATATCCGATCCGCGTGCTCAGTCACCGACGCGCCGGCGAATCCGCACTCGCGAGCGTGCGCGCGTTGTGGCCATTGCTGCTGACCGCGATCGCCTCAGCCTGCATTGCCTACCTGGCGTTCTTCGCATCGGGCGTCAACGGCCTCATGCAACTCGCTGTGTTCACGATCAGCGGATTGATCGTGGCCGGACTGACGACGCGTTACCTGCTGCCACGCGTGCTGCCGGAAAAATTCCGCGATGCCGCCGATACGCCCGGACTCGGGCGCGCCTGGGCGTGGCTCGAAGCCTTGCCGCGCCCGCGCTGGCTGCCGGCCGTGCTGAGCGCACTCGCGGCGGCGATGTTGTGGTTCTCGCCGACGCCATTCTGGGAAAACAATCTCGCCGCGCTGACGCCGGTGCCGGCCGATCTGATGCAGCGCGAAGGCCGACTGCGCGGCGCACTCGGCGCACCCGACGTGCGCTACCTGCTGATCATCGAAGGAACCACGGCCGATGACGTACTGGCGACCTCCGAACGCATAGCGCCAGCGCTCGATGCGCTGATCGCCGACGGTGCCGTCGATGGCGCCGAATTGCCGAGCCGCTACCTGCCGAGCCTGCAGACGCAGACCGCGCGCCAGGCACGCCTGCCATCGCGCGACGTGCTGTCAGCGGCGCTGGCGTCGGTGCAGGAATCGCTGCCGTTTCGCGCCGACCTGTTCACGCCGTTCCTCGACGACGTGGATCGTGCGCGCGAACTGCCTGCACTGACGCCCGAACGCTTCAAGGCGTCGCCGCTTGGCGCGCGCCTCGAGGCGATGCTGGTCGAACGCAACGGACGCTGGCTCGGACTCGGCACGATCATCGGCATGCACGACGCCGCCGCGTTCGATGCGCTGTCGCAGTCGACCGATGGCCGCGTGCGCCTGCTCGATCTCAAGGGCGCATCGGAATCACTCGTGGCCTCGTACCGCGAGCGCATCCTGCGTGCGTTCGGCATCGCCATCGTGCTGCTCGTGCTGACCGTGTTCGTCGCGTTCCGAAATGTGCGCCGCGCCTGGCACGTACTCGCGCCGATGACGCTGGCGACG
>JBBSOU010000242.1:0-2547 GCA_038259445.1 Lysobacterales bacterium
CACGTTGCCGCTCAAGAACCGGAACACCGCGAAGCCGGCGATGACTACGGCTGCAAACGTGCCGAACGATACGAGGATCGCCAGGTTGAAATCGTTGCGCAGGCGAACCGAAAGAGACCTCGTGGCCTGCTCGCTGCTGTCACCGGTTGCTGCCATGAGACGATCCCTGCGGCAGGCCGTGGCCTGCCCCTGATGCGGATGATGCGCGTTGAGTGCGATCGGGTGCAAACTGCAAAAAGGAAGCCAAAAAGGGGATGGAGGCATTTTTAGGATGAAGTTTGCGATTGCGCCGCACTCTCGCGCCGAGAAATGCCTCCGTCGCCTTTTTATTCACTCGTGAACGTGTCCAGCCAAGGAGACCGCATGACTCTCATCGCCGCGACGTCGAGCGCGTCGCAGACGGCGCGCCCAACCATTGTGCGCTGGCGCATCCTTGGCGTGCTTGGTGCGCTGAGCTTCGCTTCGTACTTGTTGCGCGGCAATCTGTCGATCGCTGCGCCGTCGATGATGGCCGAGCTGCAGCTCAGCGAGATCCAGTGGGGCTGGGTGATGTCGGCGTTTCCACTCGGCTATGCTCTGTTCCAGTTCCCGGGAGGCCTCTGGGGCGGGCGGGTCGGGCCGCGCAAGGCACTCGCGCTGATTGCGGTGGCGTGGTCGGTGATGATTGCGCTGACCAGCGCGATTCCGGGACCGGACATCGCATCGTCCTCCACGATCCTGGCCGTACTGATGCTCGTGCAGTTCACGGTCGGTGCGGCGCACGCGCCGGTGTTTCCGGCGGTCGCGGCGAGCATCGAGCGCTGGTTCCCGGTCGGCGGCTGGGCATTGCCGAACGGACTGACCAGCAGCGGCCTGACCATCGGCCTTGCCGTCACTGCGTCCGCGTTGCCATGGCTGATCGGTGCCTACGGCTGGCGCCTGTCGTTCCTGCTGCTCGCGCCGTGCGGTCTCGCCGTGGCCGGATTGTGGTGGTGGTACGCGCGCGATCGACCGTCGCAACACGCGGCTGTAAATGCCGCCGAAGTCGCGATGATTTCGGCAGGACGCAATGAGGCCGATGCCGATGGTGCGTTCGCAACGACGGCAGGTACGAAGCCGGTATGGCAGCGCGTGCTCGGCAACCGCGACGCACTGCTCGTCACGCTGAGTTATTCGAGCATGAATTTCGTTTTCTACGTGGTCTTCAGCTGGGGCTTCTATTACCTCGTCAAGGTACGCGGCTTCAGCGAACAGGACGCCGGTTTCCTGACATCGGCGCAGTGGCTGGCGGCGGGTATCGGCGCTGCGCTCGGCGGTTGGGCCTGCGATGCGCTGTGCCGACGCATCGGACTGCGCTGGGGCTGTCGCTGGTCGATCATGATCGGCATGCTCGCTTCGGCTGCATTGTTGCTGGGCGTGGCGCTGCATCCGGACGCGGCAGTGGCTGCGGTGCTGCTCGGCATGTGCTTCTTCTTCAACCAATCGACCGAGGGTCCGTACTGGGCCACCTGCACGGCCGTCGGTGGCCGTCACGCCGGCGCCGCCACCGGCCTCATGAACACCGGTGCGAACCTGATGGGTTTCGTCAATGCACTGCTGCTCGCGTTCGTCGCCGATGCGCTTGGCTGGACCGTCGCGATCGCGATCGGTGCCGCGTTTGCGGTGCTCGGTGCGCTGCTGATCCTGTTCGTGCGCGCCGATGTGCAGATGGACCAGTCAAACTGATCAACGTGGCGCGCGTGGCACACTGGTGCTCAGCAACAGCCTGCGACGCGCGCGAGGAGACGATCATGAATCCGCAACCGGCGACCCATCGAAAAAGGCTGGCGCGTGATGTGTTGCTGCTGCAGGTGAAGCTGCTGCTCGACGCCTTGCGCGATATCGCGCTGAGTCCGCTCACGCTCGGCGCCGCGGCGATCGACTTCGTGCTCGCCGGACGGCAGCCGCCGCGATTCCTCCTCGCAGTACTTCGTCTCGGCCAGCGCAGCGATGACTGGATCGATCTGTGGGCGGCGATGCGCGGTGCAGGCTCGACCGATCGCCACAATGTCGACTCGCTGCTGGCCAGCGTCGAGCGCGTGGTCACCGATCCGAAATCCGGGGCTCGCCGCGCGCGTGTGCTCAAGCGCTGGGCCGAGCGCGAACTGTCGCGCGCGCGTCGGCGCGTCGGTGTCGATGCTTCTTCGCAGGATTCGCCAACGCGATAAGCCCCGCGGGCGGCCCGTCAAGTATTCGTGACCATCCAACAAAGGGAAAATGCACCATGCGCATCCTGCTCACCTCGTTGTTCGTCGCCGTTGTATCCCTGTGCGTTGCGTGCACTGCACAGGCGGCACCCACCACACTCTCGTATGCCGGCAAGACCGTACTCGTCACCGGCTCGACCGATGGCCTCGGTCGTGAACTCGCGCGGGCGCTCGCCGCGGATGGCGCGCGCGTGATCGTGCACGGGCGCAACGCCGAGCGTGGCAAGGCGCTGGTCGACGAAATCAACGCGAAGGGCAAAGGCTCGGCACGGTTCATTGCCGCCGATTTCGGTTCGCTGGACGAGGTCAAGGCGTTCGCCGC
>JBBSOU010000243.1:0-2506 GCA_038259445.1 Lysobacterales bacterium
GCCGCACTCCGGTAAACTGTGCAGCGATGGCGCGCATCCGCGCCACTTCACCGAGGCAGGACGATGACGGGCTACAACGGTGCGCTTCGCGCCCATGCCGACGCGCGCGTGGCGATTGTCGCCAGCCGCTGGAATCCGCGCATCGTCGATGCGCTGCTCGACGGCGCCCAGCGCGCGCTGCGTGACAACGGCGTTGCCGACGATGTCGTCGATGTCGTGCGCGTTCCTGGGGCGTGGGAGATTCCGGCCGCCGCGGCGGTGCTCGGCGCAGCCGGTCGCCATGCGGCGATTGTCGCGCTTGGTTGCGTCGTGCGTGGCGACACGCGTCACTATGAACACGTCGCCGACGGCTGCGCCGACGGTCTCATGCGCGTCGCCCTGGACTACCGGCTGCCGGTGCTTAATGGCGTGCTCGCCGTCGAAGTGCGCGCCGATGCGGAGGCACGCGCCGGCGGCGCACACGGCAACAAGGGAGAGGATGTGGCATTGGCAGCACTCGAAATGATCGATCTTTGGAGGCAGCTGTGAACGCACCGCGACGGCCGGCAGGAGTCGATCTGGCTGCGCGTTCGCGTTCACGACGTCGCGCGTTGCAGGCCATCTATGCGTGGCAGGTCGGCGGCAACCGCATGGTCCAGGTGATCGAGCAGTTCCGGCACGAGCAGGACATGGAGATCGCCGATCTCGAATACTTCGAAGATCTGCTGAACGGCGTCGAGAAGCATGTTGCCGAACTCGATGCCGGCATCAAGACCCACATCGATCGCGAAATCGACCAGATCGACCCGATCGAACGTGCCGTGTTGCGCATCGCCGCCTACGAGTTCCGCTACCGCATCGACGTGCCGTATCGCGTGGTCATCAACGAAGCAGTCGAGGTGACGAAACGTTTCGGCGCAGACCACGGTCACACTTTCGTCAACGGCGTGCTCGACAGACTCGCCGCGCAATGGCGCGAAGTGGAGTACCGCAGCAGGTGAGGTGATTGTCAGGGACGAGAGACGAGGAGCGAGGGCGCAGGATCGCCGGTCATTCGTGACTCCGGCAATGCCGAATGCAAACAACGCCGAATGCTCGTCCCTGACCTCCAGCACGTCACTGATCCAGCCGTCATCCCGGCGAACGCCGGGAGCCAGAGACGTGTCTGCTCACTGAAGCACTGTATTTTTCGGCGTGAACGGACTGGCGTCCATTGGCAGGCCGCCGGAATGACTGAATCGAGGTTGATCGGAGTTTCCCTAGCCCATGCCCGTGAACGAATTCGACCTCATCGATCTCATCTCGGCGCGCTGTGCCGGCTCGCGCGCGGACGTGCGCATCGGCATCGGTGACGATGCCGCGGTGGTCGGAATGCCGCCTGCTCACGAGCTTGTGGTGTGTACCGATACGCTGGTCGCCGGCGTGCATTTTCCGCACGGCACGGCGGCGTTCGACATCGGCTGGAAATCGCTGGCGGTCAATCTCAGCGACATCGCGGCGATGGGTGCGACGCCGGCATGGGCGACACTCGCGCTGACCTTGCCCACCGCCGACCGCGACTTCGTCGCGGCGTTCGCCGACGGTTTCGCCGGGCTCGCAGGTCTGTACCATCTCGCGTTGATCGGCGGTGACACGACCAGCGGCCCGCTTTCGATCACGGTCACCGCGCTCGGATTCTCGGCGCCTGACAGGGCATTGCGCCGTGACGGTGCGCGGGTCGGCGACGCCGTGTACGTTACTGGCACGCTCGGTGACGCCGCCGCTGGCCTGCGCTTGCTGAATGCCTCGCATCCTGCCGGCGACAGCGAGCGGGAGGCGCGCGGGTACCTGCTCGAAAGACTCAATCGGCCGCAACCGCGGGTCGCGGCCGGCGCGTTCCTGCGCGACGTTGCCTCGTCGTGCATCGATGTGTCGGACGGCCTGCTTGCCGATCTCGGTCATGTCGCAGCGCGCAGTGGTGTCGGTATCGAGATCGATATCGATCGATTGCCGGCATCGAATGCACTGCTGTTGCTGATCTCCAGCGATGCGCGAAGCGCCCTGCAGATGACCGGCGGTGACGACTACGAACTCGCGTTCACCGCGAACGTCGCCGACGAGTCGACGATGCTGCAGGACCTTGCCCGCATCGGCGAGGTGGCGGTACGCATCGGTCGTGTCGTCGAGGGCAGTGGCGTGCGCGCCTTCGATGCGCATGGCACAGCCGTCGACACAGCACGCCGCGGCTGGGAGCATTTCGCGTGAGGCTCGATGCCGAGCAACGGCGAGCGGTGCTGTCGCACCCGGCGGGATGGATCGCGAGCGGGTTCGGTTCCGGGTTCAGCCCGCTGGTTCCGGGAACGGCAGGCTCCGCCGCGGCACTGCTGCCGTGGCTGGCCATGCGCGAGTTGCCGTTGGTCGGCTACATCGGTGTGATCGTTGCAGCGACGCTGATCGGCATCTGGGCGTCGACGGTGGTGGTCGAACGCCTGCGCATCCAGGACCCCGGCGTGATCGTCTGGGACGAGTTCGTCGGCCAGTGGATCAC
>JBBSOU010000244.1:0-2460 GCA_038259445.1 Lysobacterales bacterium
GAGCACAGCCGAGCGACCACGCTCGAACGGTTCCTGCATGCACTCGGCATACCGCATGTCGGCGAAAGCACGGCGAAGGCGCTGGCCACATGGTTCGGCCGACTCGACCTGATCCGCCAGCTGCCGTGGCCGTTACTGATGGTCGTGCCCGACATCGGCGCCGAAGTCGCGCGCTCGATCTGCGGCTTCTTCGCGCAGGATGGCAACCAGCAGGTGGTAGGCGCCTTGCTCGCGCGCGGCGTCACGATCACCGGCGAGCACTCGCCCTCGGCCAAGCTGGCCAGCCGAATCGGCGTCGCCGCTGTACTGACGAACCTCGGCATCCCGAAGCTGACCGCAAAACGCGCGCAGCAACTGGCCGACAGCGGGGTGCAGGCAAGCGCAATCGTGTTGATCGATGCACAGGGACTCAGCGATGCCGGGTTGCCGGCCGAAACGGCCGGGGCATTCACAGCGTGGCGCGACGACGCGCACAACCGCGAGCTTCTAGAGCAAAGCCTGTCGGCGCGCGACCGACTCGCCGCGGAAATCGTCGATGCCGCCGGAGAAACTCCGGCCTTGCCGCTCGACGGCCAGGTCTTCGTGCTGACTGGCACGCTCGCGTCGCTGACCCGCGACGATGCCAGCACGCGCCTCGAAGCGCTCGGCGCCAAGGTTGCCGGCAGCGTGTCGAAGAAGACCTCGGTCGTGGTTGCCGGCGAATCGGCCGGCTCAAAGCTCGACAAGGCGCGCGAGCTCGGCGTCGCGATCTGGGACGAACAGCAATTGCTGGCGCTGTTCGCGGAGCATGGCGCGTGATCTCGAAGCACGATGCGCTGCGTCTGCGCGCAACGCTCTACACGACGATCCGCCGCTTCTTCGCCGAGCGCGGCGTGCTGGAACTCGAAACGCCGATCCTTTCCCGGTCAGGCAATTCCGAACCGAACATCGCGAGTTTCACGACCACGTTCAGTGGTCCGGTCGGCGCCGGCCCGCGCCAGCGCTGGTTGCGCACGTCGCCGGAATATCCGCTCAAGCGCCTGCTCGCGGACGGCATCGGCGACTGCTACGAACTCGGTCGCGTCTTCCGCAATGGCGAAGCCGGACGTCGGCACAATCCCGAATTCACGATGCTCGAGTGGTACCGCGTTGGTTGGGACCATCGTCGCCTGATCGACGAGACGATCGCATTGATCATCGAGGCTGTTTCGCTGAAATCGCTGACGTATTCAATTGAATCAATGTCATACAAGACATTGTTCATGCGTGTTCTATCACTCGATCCGCATTCGGCCAGCACCGACTCCCTGCGCGCGGCGCTCGCCGGGCATGCCATCAACGGCGACGGACTCGAGCGCGACGACTGGCTCGACCTGCTCATGACCCATCGCATTGAGCCAGCCTTGCCGGATGACGGGATCACCGCGGTGTACGACTGGCCGGCCTCGCAATGCGCACTGGCGCGGATCCGCCCCGGCGATCCACCGCTGGCCGAGCGTTTCGAGATCTACGTCGGACCTCACGAAGTGGCCAACGGCTATCACGAACTCAACGACGCCGCTGAACAGCGCGCGCGCTTCGACAACGACAACCGGCGCCGGCGTGATCGCGGACTTGCCGAGGTGCCGGTTGATGAGGCATTGCTGACGGTGCTCGACGATTTGCCGGCCTGCGCTGGCGTCGCGCTCGGCATCGAGCGGCTGCTGATGTGTGTCGCCGGCGACGACGACATCCGCCATCTGCTCGCATTCGATTTCGCCGAGGCCTGAGTCAGGCGGTCGCGACGCGTGCCGGACGCACCCATATCCACGCGATCACTGCGGCGACCAGAGCGACGCCGGCGGCGAGCAGGAACGCCATGCGCCCGCCGCCGTATTGCCAGACCTGACCCGACAGCAGCGCACCGAGCACGCCACCGACGCCCGACGAGAATCCGTAGAACACGCCTTGTCCATGCCCGTTCATGCGGCCCGGGAAAAACATGGCCATGTAGTGCATGCAGGCGGCAAAGAATCCGGCGAAACACAGCGCATGCAGCAACTGTGCAAGCGAGAGCAGCACGACGTTTTCCGGCCACAGCGCGGTCATCAGCCAGCGCGCGCTCGCGGCTATCAACGACGTGATCAGCATGCCGCGCGCGGACCAGTGTCGCAGCAGGCGCGCCGAGGCGAAGAACATCATGATCTCGATGCCGACCGCGATCCCCCAGAATGCGCCGAGCGCGGTCGCGCTGTAGTGGTTCTCTTCGAGATAGATCGAAAAGAAGGTGTAGTGCGGCCCGAACGACAACTGCATGAGCAGGGCGACGACGAAGAACGCGATCACCTCGCGCCGCAGCAGCAGGTCGAGGAAGCGGCCCTGGTCACTGTCTTCGCCGGTGGTCGGCGGCCGCGCGTAGTCGTTGGCGAAGCTGGTCGCCAGCAGGCCACCGAACAGCGGCAACATGAGCCACGGCAACCACGTGATCGCAATACGGTCGAA
>JBBSOU010000245.1:0-2388 GCA_038259445.1 Lysobacterales bacterium
AAACCGGTTCGAAGCGATTGGCGTCGCGATTCTTGCGCACGTGTGCCGGATCCCATACGCGGCCGTTCATGGCGATGTAGACACCGTCGGCCAGGGTCTGCACCGCGCCGACGGCGCAGCCGACGTTGAAGACCGCGTCGGAGCCCTGGAAGCGCGCCGGATTGAGCGCGCCGGTCAACACGATCACCTTGCCGCGGATCGAGCGAAGCACGGCTGCCGTCTCGACCATGGTGTCGGTGCCGTGGGTCACCAGCACATGCCGATGCGGCTGTGCGTCGATGATGCGCCGGAGCAGGTCGCGGTCGCTGTCGTCGAGGTGCAGGCTGTCCTTGCGCATCGCCGGCATCACCTCGAACGTGAACGCGACGCCGAGCGTGTCGAGGATCTTGCCGATCTGTGGATCGCCGATCTCGTAGGCCGACTTGTCGTCGAAGTAGATCTTGTCGATCGTGCCGCCGGTGGTGACGATGGAGAGGTGCTGCATGGACATTCCCGCGATGGGTGATGGATCGGTGCAGCACGCACGATCGCGTGCAGCCCGTGGGTCATTCTACGCGGCCGGTGTCGGCGGGCGCCGCTTGCCTGCGCGCGCGATCGCGCCGAGTGAAACGATCAGGACCGTGCACAGGACAACTTCGATCAGCGCCGGCCAGAGCAATGCGGGGTGCGAGTACGCGGCGACGATGCCATGGCAGAAATAGGCGAGACTGATGATGCCGATCCACAACAATGCGCGACGCCTGCCACGACGCAGGGCGAGCAGTGGCAACAGCAAGGGAGGCAACGTCAGCAACAGCGCGAGCGCGCCGTTGTCATTCGCGGGTGGCGCCAGCCACAGGTACCAGAGTGGCTGCAGCACGATCAGCCCGGCCCAGGCAATGAACCCCGCGATTTCGGACCTCATGCGCGGTCGCCAAGCCGCCAGGCGATGGTCGCCACGCGCCGTCCGAGCGCGCGCGCGAGCGTGCGCTCGTCGTCACTGATCGTGTTGCCGCCATCGCTGCCACCGACATGGCTGGCACCATACGGCGTGCCGCCTGTCGTGGTCTGATTGAGCGCGCGTTCGGTGTAGGGCAGGCCGACCAGCAGCATGCCGTGATGGAACAGCGGCAGCATCATCGAAAGCAGGGTGCTTTCCTGTCCGCCATGCATCGAGTTGGTCGACGTGAACACCGCTGCCGGCTTTCCGGCCAGTGCGCCCGAGGCCCATTCGGCGCCAGTGGAATCGAGAAAATGCTTGAGCGGCGCGGCCATGTTGCCGAATCGCGTCGGACTGCCCAGCACCAGTCCCGCGCACTCGCGCAGATCATCGTGGCTCGCGTACGGTGCGCCGTCTTCCGGCACCGCCGGCTGCATCGGTTCGGTGACCGCCGTCACCGGCGGCACGCTGCGCAGACGTGCGCGCATGCCATTCACTTCCTCGATGCCGCGGGCCACCAGTCGGGCCAACTGCGCGACCTTGCCGGTGCGGCTGTAGTGGAGGACGAGAATTTCGCTCATGACGCGGATTGCCTGATTGCACGGTGGTATATCGGGGTCGGATCGAAGCGGCCCGATGGTGGCGCCGGTCGCGCTGCGCTAACCTCGCTGGATGGCTCCCATCAAGTTTGCCACGCGCCGCTACGATCGCGAACAGGCGACCGCGTTCCTGCGCTTCACCTGGGAACGCTTCATCGAGGATCGCTGCCTGCAGACCGCCGGTGCGCTCGCCTACACGAGCCTGTTCGCGCTGGTGCCGCTGACTGCAGCCATCCTCGGTATTCTCGCCGCGTTTCCGGTGTTCGCCGAGTGGCGCGACCAATTGACCGCCTTCGTGTTCCAGAACTTCGTGCCGGCGACCGGCGACGTCGTCCAGGGTTACGTAACCGAGTTCGCCGCCAATGCGAGCAAGGCCACCGCGATCGGCGTGCTCGTGCTGTTCTTCAGCGCGATCGCGCTGATGGTCAGCATCGAGGATGCATTCAACCGCATCTGGCGCGTGTCGACCGACCGCCGCGCCGCCTCGCGTTTTGTCATCTACTGGACCGCATTGAGCCTCGGCCCGCTGCTGCTGGTGGCAGCGCTGGCAATCAGTTCGTACGTGATCGCGATTCCGTTCATCAGCGACGCGACCCTGCAGTTCTCGATAAAGGCACGCCTGCTTTCGGCGCTGCCGTTCCTGATCGTTTGGACTGCGATGGTGGTCGGCTACACGGTCATACCGAACCGCAGCGTGCGTTTTCGCGACGCCTTCGTCGGTGGTTTCATCGCCGCGGTGCTGTTCGAGGCAGCCAAGCGGAGCTTCGCCTGGTATGCGACCGGTCTGGCCAGCTACGAGCAGGTCTATGGCGCCTTGTCGATCGTGCCGATTTTCATTTTCTGGATCTATCTGTCGTGGGTCATGGTGCT
>JBBSOU010000246.1:0-2286 GCA_038259445.1 Lysobacterales bacterium
CCGGCGCCAGCGTCGACTGCGCGCCCGATCAGCCTCGACGACGTACGCAAGTTCACCGCCGTGCTGAGTCTGGTCAAGCAGGCCTATGTCGAGGAAGTCGACGACCAGAAGCTCATGCAGGCGGCGATCCGCGGCATGCTGGTCGGACTCGATCCGCACAGTGAGTACCTCGAGGCCAACGAGGTCGACCAGCTCGCCGAAGACACCAGCGGCAGCTATCAGGGCCTCGGTATCGAGGTGACCACCCTCGATGGCACGCTGCGCGTGGTCTCGCCGATCGACGACACACCGGCGGCACGCGCCGGTATCAAGCCCGGCGACGTGATCCTGCGCATCAACGACGTGGCCGTGCAGGCCGACAACGTCAACGATGCGGTCGAACTGCTGCGCGGTGAACCCGGCTCCGAAGTGACCCTGTCGATCCTGCGCGAAGGCGCCGGCGCACCGAAGGAGTTCACCCTCAAGCGCGAACTGATCCGCGTCGCCAGCGTGCGCGGACGCATGCTCGATCCCGGCTATGCCTACCTGCGCGTCAGCCAGTTCCAGAGCGAAACCGGCAGCGAACTGCGCAAGCGCATCGAGCGCCTGCAGAAGGACAACGGCAAACCGCTGCTCGGCGCCGTGCTCGACCTGCGCACCAATCCCGGCGGCCTGCTGACGGCGGCGGTCGAGGTCAGCGACATCCTGCTCGACAGCGGCACCATCGTGACCACGCGCGGCCGTATCAAGGAAGCCGAGATGGCGTTCCGCGCAACCCCGGGCGATTCACTCGATGGTGCACCGATGGTCGTGCTGATCGACAACGGCAGCGCATCGGCCGCCGAGATCGTTGCCGGCGCACTCAAGGACAACCGACGCGCACTGCTGATGGGTCGGCGCAGTTTCGGCAAGGGTTCGGTGCAGACCGTACTGTCACTCGACGAGACGCACGCGATCAAGCTGACCACCGCGCGCTACTACACACCGAGCGGCGTCTCGATCCAGGCCGCCGGCATCCAGCCCGACATCGAACTCGCCGACCTCGCCCTGACCGACAACGCCCGCGACCCGTTCGGCACGATCAGCGAACGCGACCTGCGCAATCACCTCAAGGGCGATGCCGAAGAACCGGCCAGTGCGCCGGTACCGACCGCGCGCGCAGCAATCGGCACGCCGCGCGACTATGCCCTCAACGAAGCGCTCAATGCGTTGAAGGCGATGGCCTTGCAGAAGCGCACGACGGCGCCAGCCGAGAAGAAAGGCTGAGGATCACGGCTTCCCGCCGAGCAGGCGTGGCTGCGCCTCACGCCTTGCGGCGCTTGAAGGCACCGTCAGCGATCGAGCGGACTGATCACGCCGCGACCTCCGCGATTGAGCACGTGTGTGGTGATCTGCGTCGTCGATAAATCCTTGTGCCCGAGCAGTTCCTGAACCGTGCGGATGTCACAGCGTGACTTAAGCAGATGCGTGGCAAAACTGTGCAGCAAGGTGTGCGCGCTGACCGGTTTGACGATACCGGCACGCTGTCGGGCGGCGAAGGGCGCGCGCCAGCACTGCGTCGTCCACATGGTGGCGTCGCCACGTTCCATCAAGCGGGTCCACCGCGCGCCGCACAGACGCGAATACGAACTGCCAACCAATCTCACCCGCCGCGCCCGGATACTTGCGTGCCAGCGCATGCGGCAAGCGGGTGATGCCGAAACCTTCCGCGCGGTCCTGCGCATGCAGAACGCGCGCTCGATCCGCGAGCCAGTGGGTCGACCAGCAAGCGCGGCAAAACCGTTCGCCTATCCTTCGCGCCCGAGCCATCGCGGATGACGATTTCCGCACGCGCAAAGTCGACATCCTTGATGCGCAAACGCAGGCATTCCATCAACCGCATGCCGGTGCCGTACAACAAGCTGGCGACCAACCAACAGCGGCCATCGAGGCCGGCCAGCAGACGTCCCGCTTCATCGACCGAGAGCACGTTCGGCAAGCGCCGCGGCCTCTTCGCGCGAACCACGCCATCCATCCACGGCAGCGTGATTCCGAGTAGATCGCGATAAAGGAAAAGCACCGCCGAGAGAGCGCCTGGTTCTGGGTGCTGGCCGCAACGTCGCGAGCGACCGCGAGATGAGTCAGAAACCGCTCGACCTCGACCGCACCCATGTCGCGCGGATGCCGCTTGCCGCTGAACACGATGAACGCGCGAATCCACAACAGGTAGGCACGCTCCGTCGACAAACTGTAGTGCTTCACACGCAATCTTCGCCGACCCTCTCCCAACAACCGCGGCTTCGCCACGCCTTCCGCATCACCCGATAA
>JBBSOU010000247.1:0-2263 GCA_038259445.1 Lysobacterales bacterium
CTGCGGATGCGCGTGGATCACGGCGACCGCATCGATGCCGCCAAGTGCGGCGTGGCCGGTATCGAGCGTGAGGCCGACCTCGTCACCGGTGCTGGCGATGAAGGCGTCGAGATCGGCCTGCGTTTCGACGACGGTGCCGAGATGATGGTGATAGGCAAACGCAAGGCCGTGATCGACAATGTGCTCGGCCACACGGGTCATGCGTGCGCCGAAGGTCTGCCACTGTGCGGCAGCGAGCCGCGGCGTTGCCGTCATCGGCGTTGCGCGCTCGCCGTGTATCGCGTTGGAGGTTTCGGCGAACACGAACACGCGCGAGCCCATTGCCTTGAGCAATGCGAGGTGCGACTGCAGTGCGTCGATCTCGGCCTCGGCATCCTGCACGAGCAGCGAGCCGCTGTACCAGCCGCCGACCAGGTCAAGGCCGTA
Source organism: Lysobacterales bacterium (assembly GCA_038259445.1). Taxonomy (GTDB): domain Bacteria; phylum Pseudomonadota; class Gammaproteobacteria; order Xanthomonadales; family Rhodanobacteraceae; genus Dokdonella. The sequence goes on from JBBSOU010000247.1 coordinate 427, forward strand.
GTCGTGCAGCAGTGGTTGCAGCGTGGCCGCGTCGCGCGGGAATTTGCCGCCGAGTTCGACGCCGGCAAAACCGACGTCGCGGATATCGGCAAGGATCGAAGCCAGCGGCGTATCGTGCCCAAGTTCGGGCATGTCGTCATTCGCCCAGGCAATCGGGCTGACACCAAAGCGGATGCTCATTCACCGTCTCTTCGTTTGCGTTGCGCGTCATAGGCGACGCGCGCCGCGTTGACGCTCGGTCGGGGGGACACTTCGGGAACCGCCACATCCCACCAGCAGCCACCGGCTTCGGTGGATACGGCGGGATCGGTATCGATCACGATCACGCTGCTGCGCGTCGCCGCGCGAGCACGCGCGAGCGCTGCTTCGAGGTCGCTGATCGTCGCGACCTTCTCGGCGATCGCGCCGAGGCTGCGCGAGTGCGCGGCGAAATCGATGTCGGGCAGGATCACGTGTTCGCTGTCGGCGAGCAGGTTGTTGAACGCGGCGCCACCGGTCGCCTGCTGCAAGCGGTTGATGCAGCCGTAGCCGCGGTTGTCGAGCAGCACGACGATGAGTTTGCGCCCGAGCATGACCGAGGTCGCCAGCTCCGAGTTCATCATCAGATAGCTGCCGTCGCCAACCATGACCAAGACCTCGCGATCAGACGCGGCGAATTTGACGCCGAGACCACCGGCAATCTCATAACCCATGCACGAATAGCCGTATTCGACGTGGTAGCCGCCAGGCCGCGCGGTGCGCCAGAGCTTGTGCAGCTCACCGGGCAATCCGCCGGCTGCGCAGACGACGATTGCATCGTCATCGAGCACGCGCTGCACGGCACCGATCACCTGCGCGTCACTCGGCAGTCGCGCATCGGTCGACGCAGCGGTGACTGCATCGACATCGGCATTCCATGTCGCGGTCGCCGCACGGTCCGCGGACGCGACGGCATCGGCCACGCGCCAGCCGGCGAGACGTTCGATGAGCGCCTCGATCGTCAAGAGCGCGTCGCCGATCACCGCCTGCGCGCCATGCTTGACTGCGTCGAACGGCTGCACGTTGACGTGAAAAAGTGTCGAATCGGCAAACAGCGTGCGCGAGCCGGTCGTGAAATCCTGCAGGCGCGTGCCGATTGCGATGATCACGTCCGCACGCGACGCTGCAAGGTTGGCTGCACTCGAACCGGTAACGCCGATCGCGCCGAGATTCTGTGCGTGATCCCACGCCAGCGACCCCTTGCCGGCCTGGGTTTCGGCGACCGCGAGTCCAGTCGATGTAGCCAATGCCGACAACGCCGCTTCTGCTTCGGCGTAGAGCACGCCGCCGCCAACGATCAGCAGCGGGCGCGACGCCGTGCGCAATGCATCGACCAGCATGTCGATCCGTGCCGGCGCCGCGGCCACGCGGCGCGGTTGCCAAACCTTGGGTTCGAGGAACGACCTCGGGTAGTCGAACGCGTGTGCCTGCGTGTCCTGGCAGAACGCGAGCGTTGCCGGACCGCAGCGCGCGGCGTCGAGCATCATTGCCAACGCTTCGGGCAAGGCCTCGATAATGTGTTCGGGACGGCTGATGCGTGCGTACACGCGCGATACCGGTCGAAAGCAGTCGTTCGCGCTGATTCCGGCGTCGGCAAAATCCTCTATCTGCTGCAGTACAGGATCGGGCCGGCGATTGGCGAAGACGTCACCGGGCAGCAGCAACACGGGAAGCCGGTTGACGTGCGCGAGCGCGGCGGCGGTGACCATGTTGGTCGCACCGGGTCCGATCGAACTCGTGCACACCATCGCGCGCCGGCGGCGCATCTGTTTGGCATAGGCGATCGCAGCATGCGCCATGCCCTGTTCGTTGTGCGCGC
>JBBSOU010000248.1:0-2262 GCA_038259445.1 Lysobacterales bacterium
CGCGGTCGGTACCGGCATCAATGCCGATGCGAAACTCGGCCCGGCGGTCTGCGCCGAACTGACGCGCATGACCAAGGTCAAGTTCGAGTCAGCCGATGACTATTTCGAAGGCATCAGCACGCAGGACGCGGCGGTGGAGCTGTCGGGCCAGCTGAAGACGCTCGCGGTTGGCCTGCTCAAGATTGCCAACGATCTGCGCTGGATGAACTCCGGTCCGCTTGCCGGCATCGGCGAAATCGAGTTGCCGGCGCTGCAGCCGGGTTCGTCGATCATGCCGGGCAAGGTCAATCCGGTCATTCCCGAAGCGCTGGCGATGGTCTGCGCGCAGGTGATCGGCAACGACACGACGATCACGATTGCCGGTCAAAGCGGCAACTTCCAGCTCAACGTGATGCTGCCGGTGGTCGCGCTGAACCTGTTGCAGTCCATTGGCATCCTCGCCAACGCGACGCGCGCGCTGGCCGACAAGGCGATCGCCGGTTTCACCGTGCGCGAAGACAACATCCAGCAGGCGCTTGCGCGCAATCCGATCCTCGTCACCGCGCTCAATTCGGTGATCGGCTATGACAAGGGGGCGGCGACTGCCAAGCAGGCCTACAAGGAAGGTCGACCGATCATCGACGTTGCGCTCGATACGACCGGGCTCTCGCGCAAGCAGTTGTTGGAGTTGCTCGATCCACTGGCGCTGACCAGAGGCGGCATCCATGGCGGTTCGGCGGGCGGTTGACACCCACTGCGACGGCATCGGTGCCTCGGCCGTCCTTCTATTGATACGCGTGCGGTTGGACATGACGGTTGCGAGACAGCCGCGCGCATGGTCTTGATGCGGTTGTGGCAAATGGCACATGGCGCGCATCGCGCGCCAGCGTTTATGCTTGACCGTTGTGCTGCACGCCTGTGCACGTCCGGAGTTGTCCCATGATCAGACGTCTCGCCCTTTTGTCGTTACTGCTTGCCGGCAATGCATGGTCCCAGCAGAACATGGATATCAGCGAGAAGGATCTCGGCACCAGTGCCGCGCAGTCGCGCCTTTCCGCGCTCGCGCGCCAGGCCGAGATCACTGGCGGTCGCATCGTCGTGACGGCGCCTGAGCACCTGCACGCGCAGATTGCTGCCGCGCTGCGTGCCGGCGGCAGTACCGATGTCGTGCTCAAGGATGGGTTCTACGAAAACGTCCTCGTCCGCATCGAGGAAAAAACCGACGAGCCGCCGCCGGAAGTGCGCGCGCCGGCGCCCGTGGTCGCGGCTCCACGTCCCGCGCCTGCGCCGGTTCGGGCGGCCCCGGCAGCGCCTCTACCGGCCGCACCGGTACAAGCGCCGCGCATGCCTGCTCCGGCACCTGCTCCGACACCTGCTCCGGCGCCCGCGCCTGTCGTCGAGCCACCTCCACCGGCAGCCGTTGTGGAAGTACCAGCACCAGCACCAGCACCAGCGCAGCCTGCGCCTGCGGAGGATGCGCAGGCGGCCGCCGCCGGAGAAGCATCAACAGCCGGTGCCGAAGCGCCTCCATCGAACGTTTTCGTTGCCGCTGAACCCGGTGATGTGGCGCCGGCACGCGAGTCGCTTCAGCGCCTCTACAACGACGGCAAGCGCATCTCCGAGACGATTACGCCTTCGCGGTTGCTTCGCGGTGACGTGATCTATTTGGGCGACGGAGCCGCCGTCATCGTGCGACGCGAAAGCACGTTCCTGCTTCGTTTCTGGCTCGAAGGCTCGATCGAGCTCAGGCAGTCGGCGATCACCAACGAAACCGGCAACAAGTACCGCGTGATCGGTGAGTCGATTCGCTGAGCGGTACCGTCAGCACCCGTTCGCGCGCGGCCGAGTTTTCCTTCGCCCGCGCAGCGCGGAAACTTCGGCAGGACTGCCGAAGTTTTCGGCGCGGTTGCCCGAGGTGCGAGCCACAGGGATGTAGCGAGGACACAGTGGCGCGCAGCGATGGATGGGGGTGCGTGCGGAGCGTTCACGTCATTCTTGCGTTGACACCGGGAGACTTCGCTACGCGCTTCCTGCGACGGCGTGATCAGTGGCACGACGCTCAACATCACGAGCCAGAGCGCCCCCTTCCGCCCTCCGGGCACCTTCCCCCGCTGCGCAGGGGAAGGGAAATCCATCGTGTGATTTGAGTGTGTGGGTCATTGATCGTTGCCACGAAACGCGAATTCGAACGCCAGTGCCATAGCGCACCCTTCCGCCCTCCGGGCACCTTCCCCCGCTGCGCAGGGGAAGGGCAAGCAGGCTGAGAGTATCGATCGCGCGAGC
>JBBSOU010000249.1:0-2254 GCA_038259445.1 Lysobacterales bacterium
GGCTTTGCCTTCTTCGCCAAGGTGCTGCCATGGTTCATTCAATCGAACGTGGCGTGGGTCCTGCTATTGCTGCCGATCCACCTCGCGCTGGCAGCGATCGCACATCGGGGTCCGGAGACGGAGTAGTCGGGTCATCGCCGCGAGGCTGGCCGATCGATCGCATCCTGCCTATGCTGCGCGCTGGCTTTCCGTCGGGGCGCTGCCTTGGATTTCTCGCATTCACCGCAAGCACGTGCGTTGATCGATCGCATGGCCTCGTTCATCCGCGAACGCGTCGAACCGGCACAGGCGTCCTACGACGCGCAACTCGTGCACGGCGCGGACTGGACGCAGTGGCGGCAACCCGAGGTGATCGAAGCGCTCAAGCGCGAGGCGCGTGCCGAAGGCTTGTGGAACCTGTTCCTGCCAGGCAACGAGCGCGCTGCCGGGCTTTCCAATGTGGACTATGCCGCACTCGCGGAACTGACCGGCAGCATTGCCTTCGCGGCCGAAGTGTTCAACTGCTCGGCGCCCGATTCGGGCAACATGGAAGTGCTGTCGAAGTATGGTTCGCCCGATCAGCAGGAGCAGTGGCTGGCGCCGTTGCTGGCCGGCGAAATCCGCTCGGCGTTCTGCATGACCGAACCCGAGGTCGCTTCGAGCGATGCGACCAACATGCAGGCGACTGCGACGATTGACGGCGACACGATCGTGCTCAATGGACGCAAGTGGTGGAGTTCAGGCATCGGCCATCCCAACTGCCGCGTTCTGATCTTCATGGGACTCACCGACACCGATGCCGATGCGCCGCGCCACCGTCGCCACTCGATGGTGCTGGTACCGCTGCCGACGCCGGGCGTGACGATCGTTCGCATGCTCCCGGTGTTCGGCGACTACGACGCGCCGCATGGCCACGGTGAAGTGCAGTTCGACAACGTGCGCGTGCCGATCGGCCACGTGATCGCCGGGACGGGACGCGGTTTCGAAATCGCTCAGGGACGACTCGGTCCGGGCCGCATCCACCATTGCATGCGCCTGATCGGAATCGCCGAGACCGCGCTCGCGCTGATGTGCCGGCGAGCGCAGTCACGCAGCGCGTTCGGCAAGCCACTCGCGCAACTTGGCGGCAATGCCGACATCATTGCCAACGCGCGCATCGCCATCGAGCAGGCCCGTCTGCTCACGCTGCGCGCGGCGTGGATGATTGATACCGCGGGCGTGCGCAATGCGATGAGCGAGATCGCACAGATCAAGGTCGTCGCGCCGAACGTTGCCCAGCAGGTGATCGATGCGGCAATACAGATCCATGGCGGCATGGGGCTGTCAAATGACCTGCCGTTGACGCGGCTATTCGCGCTGGCGCGCGTGCTGCGCATTGCCGACGGACCCGATGAAGTGCATCGCGCGTCGATCGCCCGGCTTGAGCTGCAGCGACATGCCGCCACGGATGCATCCGCATGAGTGCGCTGCTCGACACCAGCGGCGCGGTGCGCGCAGGCGAGGAACTCGATGTCGCGCGCGTCGATGCGTTCCTGCGCACGCATCTGGATGGCCTCGAAGGGAGTCCGCAAATCACCCAGTTTGCGGGCGGCGCGTCGAACCTGACGTATCTGGCCCGCTACGCCAATCGCGAGCTCGTGCTGCGCCGGCCGCCATTTGGCACGCGCGCGAAATCCGCCCATGACATGCTGCGCGAGGCGCGCATCATGATTGCGCTGAAACCGGTCTATCCCTACGTTCCGACCGTGCTCGCGCTGGGCGAAGACAGCGACGTGATCGGCTGCGAGTTCTACGCAATGGAGCGCGTGGTCGGCATCATTCCGCGCCAGGATCTGCCTCCGGCACTCGGCCTCGATGCCGCGGCCGCGCGCAGCTTGTGCCGCAACGTGATCGACCGTCTGGTTGAGCTGCACGCGATCGATGTCAACACGGCCGGTCTCGCTGCGCTCGGTCGCGGCGACGGCTACGTGGCGCGCCAGCTCGACGGCTGGAGTGATCGCTGGCGGCGTGCGCGCACCGAGGATGTCGGCGATTTCGAAGCGGTGCTCGGCTGGCTCGACTCGCGCAAACCTGCCGGCGATGTTGCAACGTGCGTGATCCACAACGATTTCCGCTTCGACAACGTGGTTCTCGATCCGGCCGATCCGCTCGTGGTGATCGGCGTGCTCGACTGGGAAATGGCCACGCTCGGCGATCCGCTCATGGATCTCGGCAACACCCTCGCCTACTGGGTCGAGGCCGGCGACGACGCCACGTTCCAGCGCATGCGCCGACA
>JBBSOU010000250.1:0-2170 GCA_038259445.1 Lysobacterales bacterium
GCGAAATGGAACAGCGCCTGCACACGCTGCGCCGGACAGATCAGTTCGCCCGAACAGCGCCAGACCACCTGCCCTTCCTCGCGCACGAGTTCGGATGCACAGATCGGGCACTGCGTCGGCATCTGCCACGCCCTCGTTCCGGGCGGACGCAATTCGCTGACGACGCGCACCACCTCCGGAATGACATCACCGGCGCGGCGCACGATCACGGTGTCGCCAACGCGCACGTCGAGGCGCGCGACCTGGTCGGCGTTGTGCAAGGTTGCATTGGTCACGGTGACGCCACCGACGTGCACCGGCACGAGCAGCGCGGCCGGTGTCGCCGCACCGGTGCGGCCGATCGCGATCGTGATCGCCTCGACCGTGGTCTGCTGCTCCTGCGCCGGAAACTTGTGTGCGATCGCCCAGCGCGGCGTGCGGCCGACGAAGCCGAGTTCGCGTTGACCGGCGAGATCGTCGAGCTTGTAGACGACACCATCGATATCGAACGGCAAACTGTCACGTTGCCTGCCGATCTCGCGGAAATAGGTGAGGCAACCGGCGCTGCCACGCGCGCTTCCGGCCAGCGCACTGACTGGAAAGCCCCATTCACGCAGACGCGCCAGCGCGGCCGAATGCGTGGCGGCGATTGCGTCTCCATCGACCACGCCCAGCGCGTAGGCGAAGAACGCCAGCGGACGCGCAGCGGTCATGCGCGGATCGAGCTGGCGCAACGATCCGGCCGCGCCATTGCGTGGATTGGCCAGCACCTTGCCGCCGCTTTCCCGTGCGGTGGCGTTGTAGGCCTCGAACGCGGCGCGAGGCATGTAAACCTCACCGCGCACTTCGAGCACACGCGGCCAGTCATTGCCGCGCAGACGCAGCGGCACGCTGCGGATCGTGCGCAGGTTGGCGGTCACGTCCTCGCCGGTTTCGCCATCACCACGCGTTGCGCCACGGACGAATAGACCTTCTTCGTAACGCAGGCTGATCGCAAGACCATCGAACTTCGGCTCGACCGAAAACACCGGCTCGTCGATTTCGATGCGCTCGACGATGCGCTGCACGAAATCGATCACTTCTTCATCGCTGAATGCATTGGCCAGCGACAGCATGCGGATCTCGTGACGCACTTCGGCGAACTCGCGCGCAGGCGCCGCGCCGACCTGTCGGGTCGGCGAGTCGGCGCTGGCGAGGTCGGGATACGCGGCTTCGATCGCCTCGAGTTCGCGCATCATGCGGTCGTACTCGATGTCGGCGATGCCCGGTTCGTCGAGCACGTGATAGCGGTGATTGGCGTCGTCGATGCGCACACGCAACTCCGCGGCGCGCGCAGCGGGATCGGTCAAGGGTTTGTGCTCAGACATCGCACCAGTTTAGCGACTTGCCGCGCGTCGGCGTGCGGTGCACGATGGCGCCAACACGAATGACGAGGTGAGCGAATGGCGAAGAAGGCGTGGGCCGCGTTTCCACACGCGAACAAGGCGTATGACCTGAGCGGGCCGGCGTTGGCAAAGGCCTGGCCCGCCCTGCATGCCGGCGATCAGGAACCGTTCCCGGACGAGGCGCAGGTTGCCGCAATCCTCAAGAAGCATCCCAAGCTGGGCAAGGATGCCGGAGCTACGGCCAGCGCACTTCAGGATGCCTGGCGTGCGTTCCATCGCGGCGATTTCGAGGCTGCATTCAACAATGGTGTCGCGCTCGGCGCCATCGGTACCTCGGTCGCGATCAAGGCCGGCGGCATCCACGGCGCCTACCTGCTCGACGATGACAACGCCAAGACCGCGCGCTACGAGGAACTCGTGCGTCGCGCCGACGAAGCGGTCGCTGCCCTGCCCGGGCTCGCCAACAGTCACTACCGCCGTGCATTCGCGATCGGCCGCTTGAGCCAGTCGATCTCGATCGGCAAGGCACTCGCGCAAGGACTCGCCGGCAAGGTCCGCGAATCGCTCGACACGACCCTCGAACGTGCCCCGAAACACGCCGAAGCGTTCACCGCGCTCGGCCTCTACCACGCCGAGATCGTCGGCAAGGTCGGCGGCATGCTGGCCAAGCTCACCTACGGTGCGAACGCGGCCGACGCCGAAAAGAATCTCAAGCAGGCACTCAAGCTGACCCCGCTGTCGCCGATCGCATGGATCGAGTTCGGTAACGGCTTGTTGCTGCTGCACGGCGACAAGCGCGAGGACGA
>JBBSOU010000251.1:0-2154 GCA_038259445.1 Lysobacterales bacterium
CCGACTCATTCGCGAGCGTGATGACGCGCTTCTCGATGGCTTGCCGGAGCCGTCGCTCGCCTACTTCGTGCACAGCTATGCCGTCGAAGCCGGCGCGCACACGGTGGCCAGTATCGATCACGGCATGCGCATCGCGGCGATCGTGCGTGAGCGCAATTTCTGCGGAATGCAGTTCCATCCCGAACGCTCGGCGTCGGTTGGCGCGCATCTTCTAGGGCGGTTTCTTGCATGAGCCTCGAGATCATTCCCGCACTCGATCTGCGTGGCGGCCGCGTCGTACGACTGCAGCAGGGGGATTACGCGCGCGAGACCGGCTACGCCTTCGATCCGGTGCAGCAGGCGCAGCGCTATCGCGATGCCGGTGCCCGCCGCCTGCATGTCGTCGATCTCGATGGTGCGCGCGCTGGCGCGCTCGAAAACCTGCGTGCGATCGAGTCGCTTGCGGCGCTCGATCTCGACGTGCAGGCCGGTGGCGGAGTGCGCAACGATGACGATGTGCGTCGCCTGTTCGATGCCGGCGTCGATCGTGTCGTCGTCGGCAGTGTCGCCATACGCGAGCCCGAGCGCGTGTTCGGCTGGATCGCCGAACATGGCGCGGAGCGCATCGTGGTTGCCCTCGACGCGCGCCGGATCGAGGATGTCTGGACACTTCCCGCGGCAGGCTGGACCGAGCCGTCGGCAGCCACGCTCGATGACCTCGCGCCGCGTTTCGCCGCAGCCGGCGCTCGCCACCTGCTGTGTACCGACATCGCGCGCGACGGCATGTTGAACGGCCCGAATCTCGATCTTTATGCACATCTTGGAGTGCTCGTGCCGGAACTGCTCGTGCAGGCTTCAGGCGGCGTGCGCAATCTCCACGACATCCATGCATTGCGCGCTTCAAGCGCGACGGCGGTGATCCTCGGCCGCAGCCTGCTTGAAGGCCACCTCGATCTCGGCCAGGCACTGGCATGCTGACGAGACGCATCATTCCGTGCCTCGACGTGCGCGATGGCGTGGTCGTCAAGGGCGTGCGATTCCGCGATCACGTGGTGGTCGGCGACATCGTCGAGCTGGCGCTGCGCTATCGCGATGAGGGTGCCGATGAACTCGTGTTCTACGACATCACGGCGAGTCCGCAGGGGCGCAGTGTCGACGGCGAATGGGTCGCACGCGTTGCACGTGCGATCGACATTCCATTCTGCGTGGCCGGTGGCATCCGCGATGTCGAGACGGCACGCGAGATCCTGCATGCCGGCGCCGACAAGATTTCGGTAAACTCACCGGCGCTCGAGCGCCCCGACCTGATCGACGAACTGGCTGCCGCTTTCGGCGTGCAGTGCGTCGTCGTCGGCATCGACAGCCTGCGCGAAGAGGATGGTGAATGGCGTGTTCGCCGCAACAGCGGCGATCCGACGCGCATGCAGGCGATGCCTCAGCGCACGCTCGACTGGGTGATCGAAGCGCAACGGCGTGGCGCCGGCGAGATCGTGATCAACTGCATGGACGTCGACGGCGTGCGCAACGGCTACGACATCGAACAGCTCCGCGCCGTGCGTTCGCATTGCCTGGTTCCGCTGGTCGCCTCGGGCGGTGCAGGCACGCCTGAAGATTTCGTTGCAGTATTCGTCGACGCCGATGTCGACGCGGCACTCGCGGCGAGTGTCTTCCATTCCGGCGCGATCGCGATTCCGGACCTCAAGCGGCATCTGGCCGCGCATCACGTGGAGGTACGGCAGTGAGCGTGCAGGCGATCGAGCCCGATTGGGAAAAGGGTGACGGCCTGCTGCCGGCGATCGTGCAGCACTGGCAGAGTGGCAGCGTGCTCATGCTCGGTTACATGAACCGCGAAGCGTTGGCGGCGACCAGGGCACTCGGCAAGGTCACGTTCCATAGTCGCAGCAAGCAGCGCCTGTGGACCAAGGGCGAGCAATCGGGGCATGTGCTCGTGCTCAAGTCAATCGACATCGACTGTGACCGCGACACCTTGCTCGTGCGCGCCGAACCGATTGGTCCGACCTGCCATACCGGAACGCCGTCCTGCTTCGCCGGCATGGATGACCTGCCACTGGCATTCCTGTCCGATCTCGATGCGCTGGTCGCACGCCGTCACGCCGAGCGTCCTGTCGACAGCTACACGACGCGGCTGTTCGATGCCGGCGTGCGCAAGATCGC
>JBBSOU010000252.1:0-1936 GCA_038259445.1 Lysobacterales bacterium
TGCCGCGAATTGCGCGTGCCGCTCGTCGCACGTGGGCGCGGCACCAATACGACGGGCGCAACGGTGCCGGTTGCTGGCGGCATTGTCGCGAGCTTCGAGCGCATGGATCGCATCCTGCGCGTCGATACCGACAATCGTGTGGCGGTGGTCGAGCCGGGTGTTCTCAACGGCGATCTGCAGGCCGCGCTGAAGCCGCATGGATTCTTCTGGGCGCCCGATCCGACCTCGGCGCCGTACTGCACGATCGGCGGCAACATGGCCTGCAACGCGGGTGGTCCGCGCGCGGTGAAATACGGAGCGACGCGCGACAATGTGCTCGCACTTCGCGCCGTCGCCGGCACCGGCGACGCATTCCGCAGCGGCAAGCCGACCACCAAGGGCGCCACTGGTTACGACCTCACTCGCCTGATGATTGGCTCGGAAGGCACGCTCGCGATCATCACCGAAGCGTCGCTCAAGCTGACACCGCTGGCCGAGGCCAAGCGCACGTTGCGCGCAACGTATGCCTCAATCGAAGCGGCGGCCGCCGCTGTCGCGCGGATCATGTCGCAGCCGGTCACGCCGTGCGCACTCGAGTTCCTTGACGACGAAGCGCTGCGCCTGGCGCGCGAGCACGCTGGCGACGCGATCCCGCTGGCCGCGGCGATGCTCGTGATCGAGGTCGACGGCGAGTCGTCGTCATTGCCGGCCGCCGTGGATGCGATCACGCATGCGGCGCGCGGCGAAGGCTTGATCGAATGCATTGCCGCCAGGGATGCGCACGAGGTCGACGCGATCTGGGCTGCGCGCAAGGCCCTGTCACCGGCGTTGCGGACGCTCGCACCGAACAAGATCAACGAGGACGTGGTCGTACCGGTCAGCCGCGTGCCGGAGCTGATTGCCGGACTCAAGGCGATCGCGGCGCGCTTCAGCATACCGATCGTCAACTTTGGCCATGCGGGCAATGGCAACATTCACGTCAATCTTCTGGTCCGTCCGGAAATCGCCGAACAGGCGGCGAATGCGCCGGCCTGCCTTTCGGCGGTGTTCGACCTCGTGCTTTCGCTCGACGGCACCTTGTCGGGCGAGCACGGCATCGGCCTGGCCAAGCGCGACTTCATGACGCGCGCGATTGATCCGGTCGCACTCGACCTGATGCGTGCGATCAAGCGCCAGTTCGATCCCGACGGCATTCTCAATCCGGGCAAGTTGTTGCCTGATTGAGCCGGGATTGGGGATTGGGAAGCAGATTTCCGTTTCCCTTCGCAGCTGAATCTTGCATCGGCATCGAGAAACCGCGTGACGCGTTTTATTCGACTTGATAGCCGCCTCAGAGCTACTCAACATCGAACACCAAAGCGCCCCCTTCCGCCCTGCGGGCACCTTCCCCCGCTGCGCAGGGGAAGGACAGGCAATGGCTCGCACGATCACTGCGCTGGCGATGCTTTTTGCTTCCGCTGCGCTGTGGGCAACCATCGGCAGGATTGCCGATGGTTGCAGCGAATGCTGCCCGAAGGGTGAGGCGAAGGGATGCGGCGAGTACACGGTGCCCGGGGGCGGCAAGGGGAGCCTTTGCTGGCGCTGGAGATTCGGAAAAGTGTCGCGGTCAGGCGCCGCGCCACGCCAGCAGCACCGCCATCACCAGTGCCGCGTACACCGCGGCAAGAACGTCGTCGAGCATCACGCCGAGACCGCCCTTGACCTTGCGGTCGGCCCACGAAGCGGGCCACGGTTTCCAGATGTCGAAGATGCGGAACACGACGAATCCGACAAGGATCCACCACGCACTCGCTGTCCAGATCAGCAGCGGCGTCAACGTGATCCACTGGCCGACGAACTCGTCCCAGACGATCACGCCGGGGTCCTGGATGCGCAGGCGTTCGACCACCACCGTCGACGCCCAGATGCCGATCAGCGTCGCTGCAACGATCACACCGATGTAGCCGACCAACGGCAA
>JBBSOU010000253.1:0-1870 GCA_038259445.1 Lysobacterales bacterium
ATGACGCGCAGGTTCGGTTCCGCTCCCGATGTGCGCGCACGCGCGAAGTCGAAGTTCATCACCGCGTAGTCGTAGCGCCAGCTGCCATTGCCGAGATCGGTGGCCTTGACCGCGACCTTGGAATGGCCTTCCTCGGTGTCGAGCTCGACGGACTGGGCGTTCGCGCCCGGATTGACCGGATCAACCCAGCGGTCGATCGCACCACCTAGGCGGTAGTTGCTCCCGGTGCCCAGCTGCCAGACCGTGCCGGACCAGACCGGTGAAACCGTTTTGGTCGCCATCGAGTTGTGGATGTTGATGTCTTCGCGTGCCAGGTACCACGACTCGAACAGATAGCTCGCTCCGGGCTGCAGGCTCGCTGCAATCTGTGATTCGGCAACGATCAGGCGCTGCGAGTACTGCGTATTGCCCGACGCATTCGAGAAGCCGTCACAGTTGGTGTCAAAGATCGAACCACAGCGCCCCCACTGGTTGGTTGCCGCAACGATCTCAGACCTTGGCCCGAGATCGTTGTTGCTGTCATTGTTGCCGGTGCCGTAGGTATCAGTGCAGGCGCGGCCGAGCACGTGGCTGTTGGTGCCATGTCCGGATGCACAGCCGCCGTTGGTGGTAAGGAACGCATGCTTGACGCCCGAGCGGCCGATCTGGTCAATGCTGCCGTCGGCGTTGATGCGATACATGTTCCAGATCAGGTACGGATGCTGGTCGTTGCCATACGGTGCAAACGTGCCCGAGAACTTCTGCCACCACGGAATATCGGCGGTCCACAATGCGCTGCTGGTGCCGAGCGGATCGCCCGGAATGGTCGGCAGTGCGACGCCATTGTTGACGTTGTTCTTGAGAGTCGAACTTGGCGTGAAGACGACCTGGCTGGTCGGCGAGATGCCGGTGCAGCCGATACAGCGGGAGTACTGTCCGGTGAACGTCTGCATGAAGAGATCGGCTTCATTGATCGCGCCCGGCGGCGGCTGCGGCTCTCCCACTGGACGCGTCGCCGGTGTGCCGGACCAGTAGAACGAATCACCGCCATTCGGCATGGCGCCTGCACCCTGGCGCAGCACGCGCGTCGTGATCTCCATGTCGGCAATCGCCCAGTCGGCCACTTCCGGGTGGCCGATGCGCTCGGCCAGCGCCCGGCTGATGCGAACATCCATCGTGCGCACCGCCAGTTGCCGGTTGTCCTCGATCAGCTCGTACATGAGCCGGTCAATGTAGAACCATGTCTGGCCGTCGGCACCGACGATATCGAGATTGAGCGGATTGCCCTGCTGCGGTCGCATGCGGAAGTCGGTCAGGTCGATGCGGCCATCGCCGAGCGTGATCACGTAGCCACCGCGGACCTGCAGCGAGCCGCCGGCAAACGCCTTGAGGTTGCCGTTGGCCACACGGAACTCGAGGCTGCCGGCCTCGCGCACGTCGAAACGCTCGTGCTCTCGCGCACTGAGGCCTTGCAGGCGCGCGCTCGGCGCGTCGATGCCGATGCCGAGGTCTCTCGCAAGCTCACGATTCCAGCGCACGCCGGCGGTGCCGCCCCACGCGGCCCACAGTTCCTGCGATTGCGCAGCGGCTGCCTGTTCTTGCGCAAGCACCGGCACGCCTGTGGCCAGCAAGGCCGCGGCGAGGACGGAAAGTACAAAACGTGAATGGTTGGTCTTCATGCTCATTCCTCTGCTGGTTGCGCGCGCAAGTAATGGACGATGCATTCTAAGTCCTGCTGACCCGCGCACCGGGCACGAGCACATCGAAACCGTCGGCAAAGATCAGCTCGGCCCAGGGACCGAACGGCACGAGTTGCGGTCCGGCACTCTTGCACACCATGGAATCCTGCGCTGCACAGGTGCCGCCGCTGCAGCCTGGCGGCCAGCTGTTG
>JBBSOU010000254.1:0-1821 GCA_038259445.1 Lysobacterales bacterium
GGAAAACTTCAGCTTCGCAAGATCGTGATTCGATCCATGCGTTTGATCAACGCTCGCGACAAGAATCGATACCACGCGACCCCGAACCCTCACCCGCCCCTTTCGGGGCACCCTCTCCCGGTGGGAGAGGGAAAACTTCAGCTTCGCAAGATCGTGATTCGATCCATGCGTTTGATCAACGCTCGCGACAAGAATCGATACCACGCGACCCCGAACCCTCACCCGCCCCTTTTCGGGGCACCCTCTCCCGGTGGGAGAGGGGAAAGATTCGGTCGTCCGGAGCAATGGCGACGACAGACTGACTGGAGGCTGGCCTACGGCCGCAGTCCCGACACGGGGCGCTCGCCATCGACCCATGCAATCAGGTCATCGAACGCGCCGACGATCTGTTCGGGCGTCATCGTGCAGTGGCCTTCGAGCGGCACGTACTGCTGCACGAAATGCTGCGCGCGGTCGGCCTTGCGCGTCAGCAGCGCGTACTCGAACGCGAGCGAGGCAGGCACGAGCGCATCGCCGCTCGTGTGCAGGGCCAGCAGCGGTCGTTCGAGCTTGCCGGTCGGCGAATACCAGCGCTGCAGATAGCGCGCCGCATTGGCATCGCCGCGGTAGCGTGCGACGCCGGCATTGAGGGCGACGTCGTCGGCCGTGCCGACGTAGACGTGTTCGCTGTTGTCGAACGGATTGGCGCCGGCGCGCTGCTGCATTTCCTTGATCACATACGTGACGAACGTGATCACACCCGGAAAGCTGTCTTCGGTCGTTCCCGGCAGCAGCGTACGGAGCGCGGCGCCGCCGGCTGGATTGGCACGCAATGCGTCGGCAACGCGCTCGGCAAGCTTGCGGTCCGGCAGGTAGTTTTCCGGCACCGGATCGAGCGGACCGAGAATCTCCGGAAAATGGAAGTCGAACGCGGCGCGTGCTGCGAACGCACGCTGCATCATCGTGTCGGTCGGCGCAATCGCGCCACACAAGGCGAGTCCGCCCGCGTAGACCGTCGGTTGAGTCTCGACCGCATGCACGGTGAGCAGTCCGCCCATCGAGTAACCCATCGCATACGTGCGTTTCGGCTTGCCGTGGCGCGAAACGAAATGCCTGCGCAGACGTTCGCTGTCGGCAGTCGCCTGCTCGATCGCCCAGCCGGCGCGCGAATAGTTCGATTGCACGACGGCATACCCGCGTGCCAGCAGTGCCTGATGCGCCGGATCAGGCCTGTCGTCGCGAAATCCTTCCAGCGATATCGCATAGCCATGGAAATGCACGATGAGCTCGCGATTCCACTGCGCGGGAAAATCGATCCGGTACTCGGCATCGGCAAGTGTGCCGAATTCCGTCTTGACCTCATTCGCCGCGGCGTTGCCGGCGAAAAGCAGAACGGCAATCAGAACGAAAAGTCGCACGGTGTTCTCCTCGCGGGCGAGTGCGCAAGCGTAGCGCGTGGCCCCCCGGGCAAGCCACCGCGTTCGCGTGTCAGTCGCCGCGGATGACGACCTCTGCCGGCACGCGCACGATGCGCAGCTCATTGTCACTCCAGCGCGCGCGCTTGCCGTCGACGCGCGTGCGTCCCGGGGCGGCAGTCTCGGGCCAGACCAGCACGTAGCCACCCGGCGGCATGCGCTCGGCGTCGCCGCGAACCGAGAACAGGACATTGCTTCCTTGGCGACGCAGCGAATAGCCGATCACACCATAGGGTGTGTGCAGGCCATCGATCGATACGCCGTCACCGTCGAGCCATTCCGGCGGAATGCCGGCGGCAAGCACGAGCGCGTTGTCCGATTCGCGTTCGTAGGCGAACAGGTCGAGCGCGGCGCGGATGAAGTCCGA
>JBBSOU010000255.1:0-1819 GCA_038259445.1 Lysobacterales bacterium
CGGTCAAATAAAGCAGGCTGGTCAACCGGTGCGTTTTGCACATCGTACTGCCGGAAGACGAGACCGAACGGTGAGCTAAGCATGTAGTACTGGGCGTCAATCGCCTTCGGACGCGGGTTCGACTCCCGCCACCTCCACCAACTCGAACAGGAAGGCCGCCCTCAAGGCGGCCTTCCTGTTTTCCGGTGATGTGCAGCGATCCGAAAGACGATGATGCGCCGTGTGCAATCCAGGCCCGGCAATGTTCGTCGCCGCAAGCGGTTGAGAGCCCAGGCCGAGGCGCCCGTCATGCGAAAACTGAACATGATCCTCAATGCCTTGCTGCGCGATCAAGCACCATTCGAGCCGCTCCGCCACGCGGCGGCTTGACAGGCAAGACGGTTGCTTTCTCCGCTGCGCAGGGCGAGGGATTGCACAGGTCGCCACTTCTATTCGCTACGTCGATTTCCGCGAAGCGCGCGGGACATCGCGTGGTTCCCTTCCCCTGCGCAGCGGGGGCAAGGTGCCCGGAGGGCGGATGGGGGCAGCTCTGAAAACGTCGCGCGAATCAGGAAAAACACCGACGCATCCGCTGCGCAGGGAATGGAAAACGTCGTGGATAGGCAGCTTCAAAACCTCCTGAACCACAAAAAAGTACGCCCGGCATCAAACCCTGCAGAAGCTCTAGGCCCGCGAAATGGTCACGAACTGCACGACAACATCGAACACCCCGCCTTGCTGCGTGCCCAGTCGGGTCGACGCTCGGCGAAGCGTTCGTTGCCGGGTTGATCGTCGTAGGGTTTGCGCATGACCTCGAGCAGTTCAGCGACTGCCGATTCGTCGCCATCGGTGGCGCGATCGATCGCCTGCTGCGCGAGATAGTTGCGCAGCACGTAGCGCGGATTGGCCAGACGCATCCGAGCGCGGCGCTCGCTGGGCGATTGCCGGTCACTGGAAAGTCGCGCCACGTAGCGCGCGATCCAGTCATTGAGTGCCGGCTCGTGCTGGCGGCGTTTCGCCGGATCGTAGAACGCTGCCTCGAAGCATTCCAGCGTTGGCTGCGCGGGATCGAGATCGGCGAGCGCGCGGAAATACAGCGTCATGTCGACCTCGGCGATGTGCAGCAGGTGATACAGCGATTGCGCGAGCGCGACGTCCTCATCGCGGCAATCGGCGAATCCCAGCTTGCGCGCGATGGTCACGCGATCGGCTGCGGAAAACGCCTCGACATAGCGCGCAATCGCGGCCTGCAGTGGCTCGACCGATTCAAACAACGGCGCCAGCGCCTGCGCCAGGCAGGCCAGGTTCCAGTGCGCCACCTGGGGCTGCTGGCCGAAGCGATAACGCCGCCGTTCGCGATCGGTGGTGTTCGGCGTGAAATCGGGATCGACGTTGTCGACCCAGCCGTACGGGCCATAGTCGATGGTCAGGCCGAGGATCGACATGTTGTCGGTATTCATGACGCCGTGCACGAAGCCGACGCGCATCCAGTGATCGACCATCACCGCCGTGCGC
This sequence comes from Lysobacterales bacterium, assembly GCA_038259445.1. GTDB lineage: Bacteria > Pseudomonadota > Gammaproteobacteria > Xanthomonadales > Rhodanobacteraceae > Dokdonella. Next base: position 1,495 of record JBBSOU010000255.1, read on the forward strand.
TCGCAAACCTCGGTGAACCAGCGCGCGTAAAGCGGCTCACCGCTGCCGGCGAGGTGCGGAAAATCGCGCGCAATCGTGAAGTCGACCAGCCGGCGCAACAAGGCATGGTCGCCGCGCGCCGAGGGCAATTCGAAATGCCCGAAGCGAATGAACGAAGGTGCGACGCGACAAACGATTGCGCCCGGCTCCGGATTCGCGTTGCCGTCGTAGAACATGTCGCGCACAACGCTTTCACCGGTGGCGACGAGGCTCAGCGCGCGCGTGGTCGGTACACCGAGGTGGAACATCGCTTCGCTGCACAGGAACTCGCGGATCGAGGAGCGCA
>JBBSOU010000256.1:0-1755 GCA_038259445.1 Lysobacterales bacterium
ACCGCCGTGGCGATCGGCGATCGTGCGTGCCAGACGGTCGTGCTTGCGGATCAGTTCCGCACCGGCACGGTCACCCATACGCTCGACCAGACCGGTCGAGTCGACCAGGTCGCACAGCAGCAGCGTGCGCAGCAGCGAGCTCGAATCGGAGTCATGGGAGTCGGTAGAGGCGGTGCGCGCGTTCACGACGGCATCATCCATGGCTCGGGGGACGGCAGCGAAACGCCAGTTTGCCCGGGCATGCAGCCAAATGCCAATGCGATCCATTGTTCACTTGGGCGCACCAGAACGTTCAGGACACAAACCTTGCCGGCGCTTGTTGGCGCCAGCATGTTGCAGGACACCCTCAAGGAGCACGCCATGTCGACCTCACCGTTTGCTGAAACCTCGCGCCACGTAGCCCGCGTCGTGCGTGGACAGCCCGCCAGCGACGGCGCCGGCGTCAAGCTCAATCGCGTGATCGGCACGCGAGCGTTCGACATGCTCGACCCGTTCCTGATGCTCGACGAGTTCCGTTCCGACCACGCCGGCGACTACCTCGCCGGCTTCCCGAGCCATCCGCATCGCGGCTTCGAGACGGTGACCTACATGCTTGCCGGTCGCATGCGCCACCGCGACAACCAGGGCAACACCGGCCTGCTGACGCCGGGCAGCGTGCAGTGGATGACCGCCGGGCGCGGCATCGTGCATTCGGAAATGCCCGAGCAGGAAGACGGCCTGATGTGGGGCTTCCAGTTGTGGGTGAACCTGCCGGCGAGCGACAAGATGACCGCGCCGCGCTATCAGGACATCGGGCCGGAAGCGATCCCGCAGATCACGTCGGCGGACGGCGTCGACGTGCGCGTGATCGCCGGCGCGATTGGCGATGTGCAAGGGCCCGTGCGCGGCGTCGCCACCGAGCCGCTGTATCTCGACATCGCGCTGGCTGCCGATGCGCACTACGTAGTCGACGTGCCCGCCACGCATGCCGCGTTCGCCTATGTCTACACCGGCGAGGTCGGCATCGGCACGGCAACGCGCGCGCAGCAGGTCGAGCGCGGACAGCTCGCGGTGCTGGTCGAAGGCGATCGCGTGCACCTGGGCACCGGCAACGAACCCGCACGCCTGATCCTGGTCGCGGCCAAGCCGTTGCGCGAACCGGTCGCGAAGTACGGCCCGTTCGTGATGAACACGCAGGCGCAGATCGTCGAAGCGGTCAGGGACTTCCAGAGTGGCGCGTTTTGATCACGGTGGGCGGCGTGTGACGATACTGTCTTCCTGCGCAGCGGTGACATATCACGGTTTGCCCTTCTCCTGCGCAGCCGGGGAAGCAAGGGAAATCCAGCCAGGTGTCGATCACGCGAGCCTCTGCCTTTCCCTGCGCAACGCGGGAAGGTGCCGAAGGCGGAAGGGGGCGCTTGCGATCTGCGAATGCGGGATTGAAGGATGCGACGTTTTGCGTTTCCTGAAAGACTCGAACTCGCGCTCCGCCCGGCGCCCTTCCGCCCTTCGGGCACCTTCCCCCACTGCGCAGGGGAAGGATCTCCCTTGTCTTTTCCGCTTGCGCCGTGGAAGGTCCTGCGCGGCTGCTTTCTTGGAGGAAATGACGATCAATCCTTCATGCGACGAAACAGCAACCACGGCAGGCGCCGGATCACGAAGGCGAGGAGTGCCCACTTGCGCGGTTCGTGGCGGTGGAACGATCCGCGGCCGAGTCGGCTGATGACGTTTCGTGCGACCGCTTCGGGTTCGGCGGCAGCGAGTGGCAGGCGCATG
>JBBSOU010000257.1:0-1710 GCA_038259445.1 Lysobacterales bacterium
CTATCCCGGACGATGGAACAAGAAAAGGGAAGCGGTGCTCTATGCCGCGCCAACGCTCGCCATGGCCATTCTCGAAACCGCAGCGCATATCGACGATACTGGTTTGCCGTTGAATCGCTACATCGACCGCGACGAATGAGTCACGGATGACGAAGCCCCCACCGGCGATAGAGTCGAATCGGAGCATGTCGCGCAGCGACCGGTGCGCAGTCGATGTGGGCGATCGCGCCGCGCGAGGCGGACGTCCGGTGGCAGATGGCATGTCGTCTCACCCCTTGAGTCACGTTCGCGGTAAAGCGCTGCCATGAGCGATCTGTCCACGACCATCAAGCGCGCCTACCTCGTGCGCTTGCGCCTGAAGCCAGCGCAGTCGCGCACGCTGTTGAGGTTGATGGGCGCTCGCCGATTCGTGTGGAACTGGGCACTGCGCCGCAAGGACGAAGCGTGGCGTGCCGATGGCACAAAACTCTCTGGCGTGGATATCAGTCGTGAGTTCACCGCGCTGCGGTCGACGGGCGACACGGCGTGGCTTTCGAGCCTCCCCCGCGAGCCGTTCAACCAGACGCTGCGCGACTTCGACACCGCGTGGAAAAACTTCTTCGCCGGTTGCGCGAAGCGCCCGCGCCGCAAGCGCTTCGGCACCGTCACGAGCGTGCGCTTCACGCTCGACCAGCGCCGTACTCTTGTCGATCGCGAAGGCGGCATCGTCCAGCTCGACGGCATCGGCAAGGTGCGCTTCCGCGTGACGGAACCGCTGCTGGGACGATTGCGCAGCGTCACGGTTCGCCGCGACGCGGCAGGACATTGGTACGCCACGTTCACCGCCGACGGCCTGCCGGCACCGGCGTACGCACCGCCGAGTGAACCGGTCGTGGGAATCGACCTCGGTCTGAAGTCGACGGCGGCGCTGAGCACCGGCGAGACCGTCGCTGCGCCCAAGCACCTGGCGGCGAAGCTCAAGCGGCTGCGCCGCTACCAGCGGCATTACGTTCGCCAGCGTGACGCGGCACTGCTCACAATGGGCATCGATCCGAAGCAGCGCATCCCGAAGGGCACGCGCATCACGGTGTCGGGGCGCATGCGCGCGACGAAGCGGAGGATCGGCGCGCTGCACGTGAAGATCGCTGCCGCCCGCACCGATCACCAGCATCAGCTGACGTCGTCGGTCATCCGCACCGCTGCCGTCGTGGCGATTGAGGACCTCAGCGTCAAAGGCATGTTCCGCGGCATGGGACGACGTGCGTTTCGCCGTTCGGTTGGAGACGCGGGCCTCGGCGAGATCCGCCGCCAGCTGACGTACAAGGCGAACTGGGCCGGTCGGACGTTGAGTGTCGTTGACCGGTTCTACCCGAGCAGCCAGCTGTGCGGTGGATGCGGATATCAGCACCGAGCGTTGCAACTGCGTGAGCGCACATGGAGCTGCCCGGAATGCGGCACCGAGCATGACCGCGATCTCAATGCGGCAAAGAACATCGCGCGAGAAGGCATGCGCCTGCTCGATGAAACCGGCCCGGATGGGCATACCCGGAGGAGCCGGGGAATCAACGCGCGGGGAGAGCATGCGTGCGCGGCAGACAAAACACCGTCTACCGGACAGCCGAGCTCGTTGAACCGTGAACTGACCTATCGGGCGGCACAGCCGCCCACCCGTCGACGGCGCCGAGTGGACCCGGCGCTGAGGCGGGAGGGGTGAGACTCCGACACTATGGC
>JBBSOU010000258.1:0-1639 GCA_038259445.1 Lysobacterales bacterium
CTGAGTTATGCGCAGTTCGCGTACTGGCAGCGGGCGTTGCGTTCGGAGCGCGATGACGCGGTCTCACTGGTGCCGGTGATGGTTCAGCCGATTGCTGCTTCGTCGCCCATGATGATCGAGGTGATGTTGCCGAACGGGATGCGCGTGTTCATGCCGTCCCATGGCGTGGCCGAGGTGATTACCTTGGTGCGAGGCCTGTCGTGCTGAGTCCGACGGGGTGGTACGTGGCGGTGACGCCGGTGGACTTGCGCTGTGGCATCGATCGCTTGCTGGTGAAGGTGCAGGTGGAGCTGGGTCGCGATGCGCGCGACGGCGGCGCGTACGTCTTCCGCAACCGATCCGCCACGCGCATCAAGGTGCTGTGCGTGGATGCGCACGGCGTGTGGCTGAGCGTGCGCCGTCTGCACGATGGCGGATTCGTCTGGCCGCGTTCGGGCGATGCCGTTTGCACGCTCAACGCACAGCAGTTTTCCTGGCTCAGTGCAGGCGTCGATTGGCAACGATTGTCACGTACGCGTGAAGCACTTCCATTAGCCGTATAGATGGCTACAATGCAGACATGGATGCTGCCGATCTCAACGCGATCACCGATGTCGATGTGCTGCGAGCGTTGGTGCTCGAGAAGCTCGAGGTCATTGCGCAACACGATGACCTGATCGTTCATCGCGATGCGGTAATCGCTGATCACGACGCGGCGATCACCCAACGCGACGCAGTGATCGCAAAGCGCGACGAAGCCATCGCCCAGCGCGACCGCACGATCGCGTTCAAGGAAACGAAGATCGACCGGCTCACCCTCGAGATCGCGCGCCTGCGTCGGCTGCAGTTCTCGGCGAAGTCCGAACGCATGGACCCGGGCCAGCGCGAACTGTTCGACGAGGCGATGGCGGCGGATACTGCGGCGCTCCAGACCGAACTGGACGCGCTGCGCGATGCGCCGTCGCCGGGACCGGCACGGGAGCCGCGCAAGGCCGCTGTCCGTCGCCCGTTGCCGGCCGAGCTGCCGCGCATCGAGACGATCCACGATCCGGAACGTTGCGATTGCGCGCAGTGTGGCCAGGCGCTGGTGAAGATCGGCGAACACGTCTCTGAGAAGCTCGACGTCGAACTCTTGAAGTTCTTCGTACGCCGCGACGTGCATCCGCAGTACGCCTGTCGGACCTGCGAGACGGTCGTCGCCGAACCGGTGGCGCCATCGATCCTCGATCGCGGCATGGCGGCACCGGGGCTGCTCGCCCAGGTCGTCATCCAGAAGTACACCGATCACCTGCCGCTATACCGCCAGGAAGCGATCTTCGCCCGTAGCGGCGTTGAACTCTCGCGCACCACGCTGGCCGAATGGATCGGCGTGGTCGGCCTGCGCCTGCAACCGCTGGTCGATGCGCTGCACGGCAAACTCCTGCAATCGCCGATCCTGCATGCCGACGAGACGCCGGTCGCCCAACTGGATCCGGGCGCGGGCAAGACCAAACGCGCCTACCTGTTCGCCTATCGAAGTATCGGCACCGCACCGATCGTTGTCTTCGACTACTGCCAAAGTCGCGCCGGCAAGCACGCCGGAAGCTTCCTTGGCGAATGGAAAGGTTCGCTGATGGTCGACGACTACGCCGGCTACAAGGCGCTGTTCGGCACCGGCATC
>JBBSOU010000259.1:0-1631 GCA_038259445.1 Lysobacterales bacterium
TACCGCAGCGACCGCGGCGGATTCTCGTACCAGATCCAGTACGACGGGCGCGGCACGAGCATGCACGGCGTCTGGGACTACGAGATCATCGGCAGCCGCGGACTCGAATGGCGCGAGTATGCGCAGCAGCTGGACGCGGCCGGCAAACTGCTGGGCACCGACATCGGCACGCCGGGCGAATGGGCCGAGCAGTCGTGCAGCATCACGCGCGACGGCAACATCTATCCCGATGTTCACACCGTCGACAAGGCCTACATGGAAACGATGCGGCCGGTCGTCGAGAAGAGGTTACGTGAGGCGGGCGAAAGGCTTACCGTGATCTTGAATGCGGCGCTCATTCCATCGGGATAGCTCTGCCCTCAAGAGTGCGCATGCATCAATCGGCGCCTTGCTGGCGAACAGACCGTTGCTTGGCCAGAATCGCACGCCACTCTTCGGGCCACTCGCTCTGGCTGGCCATGAGATCGACCTTCAGCTCCGGCCAATTCCCAAGAGGCGAACCTTGGCGAAAGGTTGCAGGTTCTCCGCTGCGCAGGATCATCGAAGGTTCGGACAGGACCAAGCTGTCCCGCATGTAGCGAAATTTCGCTTCAATGTTGCCGTCATGCAACAACCACAACGTCACTTCGAGCCGCCACTCGACTCCTGAGTCTTCCCGCGTCAGAGCAAACGGCTCGCCTCCTGCAATGTGCAAATGTGCTGATGCGTAGTCGTAGGCTGCATCAGGATGGGGTATCCGGACCACCGCGCCGGTGGTCAGTACCGCGACTGGCGACATGCGCTCTGAGCCCGGGGGCTCGAAGCGTATGGACACGTCCACGACCGACTCGACACCCGTGGCGGTCGCCACTGTGTGCCCCGGTTGAGTCGCCCATGCCGTCACACTGAGCACCGCAGTCAGCGCGATCGCGAGAAGCGCTCCCGCTCGACGCCGCATCGGTGCATGCGGCGGCACTCGCAACGCCACGATCCGCTCGCGCAACGGCAGTGAAGATGTCCACTGGCATCCAAGCGGTACCGGCACATCCGAGAACTGTGCTTTCAGCAGTGCCATTGCATACGTGCGGCGTCGGTCCGGATGCACGGCGACCACATCGGCGTCGCAGGCGATTTCCTGGTCGATGCGGAACATGCGCGCAGCCTCGTGCACGAGCGGATTGAACCAGAACACACTGCGCAGTGTGGCGACCAATGCATTGGCCCATGCATCGCCACGCGCGCGATGCCTGCGCTCGTGCGCAATCATCAACGCCCGTTCGTCGGCATCGAAGCGCGCCTCGAAACCTGGCACGACGATCTTCGGCGCGAACAGGCCGACCAGCGCGGGACCGGCGGTCGGCGATTGCGCGCGATGGATGCCGTCGGCGAGTGCTGTCAGTGGGCCGAGGGAACGCAGATAGCGGCGCTGCTGCAGCAGCATCAGCAACGCCATCGCCAAGGCACCGATGAGCCACGCGGCGAACACGGCGGGCAGCGGATTCCAGCTTGTGCTCTCGATCGGCGGCAGGCGTGCCGAAACAGCTTCGGTGACGGTCGCTGTCGCCACGCTGGTCCACTGCGGCATGACGTCATGTTCCGGCACCGGGATCAGCACCGCGACAGCAACGATCGGCACGATCAGCCACATTGCA
>JBBSOU010000260.1:0-1563 GCA_038259445.1 Lysobacterales bacterium
CCATGCCGGCGGCGACTGGCTGCACTATCGGCGCCACGGCGGCCCGTTCCAGCCGAGCGTGAGTCAGGACGCGATGGGGCGCTTTCTCACCTTGTTGTTCGGCGGCATCCCGTTCGCGATGCCATTCTTCGCGGTCGCGATCGGCGCGTTCACGGGTGTTGGCTACGTGATGCGCAACGCGCTTGCCGCGCCAGCGAAATCGCTGCTGCTCATCGCGGTCATGGGAGTTGTTGCCGTTGCCGGTTCGGTCGTGGTCGATCTGCTCGCATCGAGCCAGGTGAACGCCTGGGCCATCGGCTTCGTGTTTGCCAAGCTGATTGCCGAAATCCTCATGACCTGCGTGCCGTTGGTGATGGCTCACGTCGCGCGGAACGGCCCATGAGCCGCCCAGTCGATGCGACGCTGCAGCCCGGCGTGGTGCGCCGAGCCGTCGAACGACTGCGCGGCGGTTGCGTCGAGCGTGACGTCGACTGGATCGCCGCCGAGATTCCGGTTGCGCTGCTCTACAACCGTCAGCCGCACGTTGTGATGATGGCAACCCCGTCCGACCTCGCCGACTTCGCACTCGGCTTTTCGCTCAGCGAAGCGCTGATAGACACGGCATCAGAGCTCGAACACATCGAGATCCGCACACTGCTGGAAGGTATCGAAATCGCGCTCCATGTTCCGCAGCATCGCGCCGATGCGGTTGCGCTGCGCCAGCGCAATCTGACCGGGCGCAGCAGTTGCGGCCTGTGTGGAACGCGGGAACTTGCCGACGTCGTGCGCCATCCGCCCGTGGTCGCGGCCGGCATCAGCATTGACAGCGCCGCGATCCATCGCGCACTGGTCGCTCTCGGCGATGCACAGCCGATCAATGCGTTGACCGGCGCCACGCATGCCGCCGGCTGGGCCGATACAGAGGGACGCATCGTCTGCGTGCGCGAAGATGTCGGTCGCCACAACGCGCTCGACAAACTGATCGGCGCGATGGCTTCGACCGGGATCGATGTGCAAGCAGGCTTCCTGCTCGTCACCAGCCGCGCCAGCTACGAGATGGTGCAGAAGGCGGCGACCATCGGCATCGGCTTGCTCGTCGCGATTTCCGCACCAACTGCGCTGGCCATCCATCTGGCCGAATCAACCGGCGTGACGCTGGTCGGGTTCGCGCGCGGCGTCAGCCATGTCGTCTACACTCAGGGTCAACGAATCCGCTGAGAAAACGCCCGCGATGGACGTCAAACGACTCGTGCAGATGGCCAACGACATCGGCACCTATTTCACTTCCGATCCCGACCATGCCAGTGGCGTCGCCGGCATGGTCAGCCACATCGAGCGTTTCTGGGAACCACGCTTGCGCAAGCAGATCGGCGCGCACTTCCACGCAGGCGGCGAAGGGCTGAGCCCGATCGCGCGCGACGCGATCGCGCAACTTGAAGCGCAGCGTTCGGCGGCGTGAATGTGACTGGCACCAATGGCGCCATTGACGCTCACGTGGGAAGCGCCGAAGGCGCGATGCCTTTCTCTGCACGATGAACAAGAGCATCGCGGCTGGCGCCGCTTCCCACGAGGCTTCGTTGAACC
>JBBSOU010000261.1:0-1561 GCA_038259445.1 Lysobacterales bacterium
CATCCTCGATCGCCACGGCGTCGTCGAGGACCTGTCGCAGGTCGACCTTCCGCGCATGCGCGAAGGCGGCCTCGATGGCGGTTTCTGGGTGATCTACACCACGCAAGGCGCGCGCACGCCCGAGGCAAACCTCATTGCGCGTGACGCCGGCCTGCTGCGCCTCGTACAGATCCGCGAGATGGTCGCGCGCAATGCGGCCCAGTTCGAAATCGCGCTGCGCGCCGATGACGCCGAACGCATAAAGAAAGCCGGCAAGCGCGTCGTCTATCTCAGCATCGAGAACGCGAGCCCGCTGGCCAGCGATCCCACCCTGCTGCAGACCTACTACACGCTCGGCGTGCGCATGCTCGGCCTCGTGCACACCGCCAACAACGACTTCGCCGACTCCTCGACCGATCCCAAGGGACCGGAGTGGAATGGACTCAGCCCCAAGGGCCGCGCACTTGTCGCTGAAGCCAATCGACTCGGCATGGTCATCGACCAGTCACATGCCACCGACGCGGCGTTCGACGAGTTGCTTGAACTGTCGACCACACCGATCGTGCTCTCGCATACCGGCGCAGACGACGTCTACCAGCACCCGCGCAACATCGACGATGCGCGCGTGCGCAAACTCGCGGCCAAGGGTGGCGTGATCCAGGTCAATTCGCTCAGCGCCTATCTGATCAAGACACCGGATATCGCCGAGCGCAAGGCGGCGTTGACTGCGCTGTACCCGCGCATGGATGCGGTCCAGTCGGCGGCGGAACGCAAAGCGGTTGCCCGCGAACGCGCCGCGATCGATGCGAAATATCCGGTGCCCAAAGCCAGTTTCGATGACTTCATGAAACACCTGCTGCACCTGATCGATGTCGCCGGCGCCGAACATGTCGGGCTCGGCGCCGACTGGGATGGAGGCGGTGGCGTCAGCGGACTCGAGGACGTGGCGGCCTTGCACAAGATCACCGAAGGCCTGCTGCGAGCGGGCTATGACGAGGCGCAGATCCGCGCGATCTGGGGCGGCAATCTGCTGCGCGTGCTGCGTGCGGCTGAAGCGGCGGCGCACCGATGATTCGCCGCTCGAACCATAACGCGCAACTGCGTGCATGGCCGTTGCTTGCATCGGTCGCGGTGACGTTGGCGATCGGCAGCGGCAGCGCAGTCGCCGAAACGCCGACCGTCCTCGTCATCCATGGAGGCGCCGGTGTCGTGCGCGACAGCATGACACCCGAGATCGAGCGCGACGTGCGCGCGGCACTCACGCGTGCCTTGCTTGCCGGCCATGCCGAACTGCGCAACGGCAAACCGGCGCTCGATGCGGTCAGCGCGGCCATCGTCGTGCTCGAAGACAATCCGAACTTCAATGCCGGCAAAGGCGCCGTGTTCACGCACGAGGGCAAGACCGAACTCGATGCCGCGATCATGGACGGCGCCACGTTGAACGCGGGCTCGATCGCCGGTGTCAGCCGCATCCGCAATCCGATCACGCTGGCGCGTGCTGTCATGCAGAAATCGCCGCATGTGATGCTGGTCGGCGGCGGTGCAGAAGCATTCGCAAAGAGTTCCGGCATCACCTTTGCCG